>NZ_SOAU01000001.1:3457708-3787135 GCF_004364865.1 Ilumatobacter fluminis | reverse complement strand
CGGGAGCGATCGACAGCAGCAATCCTCGGACGTCGGTCGCCGCTCCCTCGCTCGTGTCGCCCATTCCGACCAGCTGACGCATCACGCCGAGGCGACCGTCGATCGAGACACGACCGTCCGACGGCTTCTCGTCACCGATGATGGTGCGGAGCAGCGACGTCTTGCCGACCCCGTTGGCGCCGATGAGGGCAACCCGTTCGCCCGCCCCGACGGAGAACGAGACGTCCCGGAACAGCTCGTCACCGCTCGGGAGTCGCCACCCCACTGCGTCGACCCGGATCGAACCCACGGCGTGACGCTAGACCGCGGTTGCCCGCCCGCAGCCACAGGTTCTCGCCAGAAGGGGTCAGGCACCTTCTGGCCAGCATCATGCAGGTGGCCGAGTCGGGTCGGCCAGAAGGTGCCTGACCCCTTCTGGTCGGATGCTGGTGGCCGAGTCGGGTCGGCCAGAAGGTGCCTGACCCCTTCTGGCCGGTGACCTATCGGGCTACGAGGTGGTGATGGCGCTGCGGTAGGCGTTGGTGGCGACCTGGCCGTCGTCGGGGTGGGTGAGGGCGAGATCGAGGCGGAGGGCGCCGAGCGTGGCGGGCACGTCGAGATCGATCGTGCCGACCTTCTCGACGGCATCCGCGTCGGCGTCGCCGGCGAACCGCCAGCGACGCGACCCGCCGGGCCACGACGCGGTCACGTCGACCGTCGCCCCGAGGATCGCCTCACGGCGGTCGTTGACGACGTGGAGGTCGAGTGACAGTCGGTCACCGGCCGCCACGATCGCCGGGGGCGGGTCGGCGACGACGATGACGGGCGCGCACGCTCGCTTCACGGCGTCGAAGCCGGCCTTCGGGCGCCGCTCGTGATCGAGCACGCTCCACGACACGACCGGAGCCGGGTCGTTGAACGAGAACATGCAGAAGCCGCCCGCCGGTGCGTACTTGAGCCGACGGAGCAGTTCGATGTGATGCCGGAGCAGGGCTGCCTGGTACCGCTGCGTGGCCCGACGCCACTGATCGAAGGTGGCGAAGTCGGCCGGCGGCACCCGCTCGTCGAAGACCCACTTCTGCAGACCATGGTGTCGGGCGAGGTGATCCCAGTCGAGATCGGGCCACGCGTCGGTGTCGATGAAGTCGGCGCTGTCGGGCACCGCTTGGGCACCGAACTCCGAAAGGAAACGGATGACCCGCGGGACCGCCTTCGCGAGCCGGTCGATGTCGCGGACGTGGCCGTGATACCAGCCGAAGTAGAAGTGACTGTCGGTGCCGTCGAGCATCGGCAGGTGCGGGAGCACGCCCGAGTGCGGCACCACCAGTCGGGTCGGGTCGGCCTGTTCGATCGTCCGCTTGACCCAGCGATCGAGCACCGACTTGTTCCACGACGGCAACTGCTGCGACGCGACGTACCGGATGCGCGCTCGCGTCGAGTCGCCGTCCATTCCGACGCCCGCGGCAACCGGGTCGTTGTGGGCGTTCCACTGCACGATCGACGGGTGGTGTCCGAGCGTGTCGACCGCGGCCTCGGCCTGGTGCACGGCCTGTGCGCGGACCGATCGTGCGTAACCCCACTGCAGCGGGAAGTCCTGGAGCAACAGCACGCCGAGTTCGTCTGCGGCGTCGTAGACCGGTCGCGGCGCGATGTGGCCGTGCACTCGCAGTGCGTCGAGCCCGGCGTCGACAGCGAGCTCGATGTCTCGGCGCATCTCGTCGACCGTCGCGTCGGCGAGGGCAGCACGGGTCGGGGCGAGGTTGGCGCCCTTCAGGAACAGACGCTCACCGTTGACGGAACAGCGCCAGTCGTTCCAGGCCACCTGGCGCAGACCCGTGCGGCGGTGGCGGCGATCGCTGCAGACCCCCTCGACCTCGACCTCGACGGCGATCGTGGTCAGCGGCTGATCGCCGAGCGAGCGGGGCCACCACAGTCGGGGGTCGGCGATGTCGATCGCCCACTTGACGTCGTTGCTGCCCTTCGCCACGCGTCGCTCCGACTCGGCGACGACGTCGCCGTCGACCAGGGTCCGGAGGGTGACCGCGCGCGCCGTGTCGCTGTCGAGCCGGGCCTGGAGCAACACGTGGGCTCGGATCTGGTCGGCGTCGCGGCACACGACGCGGAAGCGATCGACGCGTACCGGGCCGGTGTCGTACACGTGCACGGGGCGCCAGAGGCCGCCGGGGTTCCAGTCGCGGTCGAGACCGTCCCACTGCTGGAAGACCCCGGTGATGGTCCGCTTGCCGCGGTAGCCGTGCTGGGGCGGACAGGCCACCTCGACGGCGACGACGTGCTCGTCGTCGATCCGAGACAGTGCGGTGACGTCGAACGAGTGCGGGAAGAAGTAGCCCTCCGGGTCGCCGAGGTAGGCGCCGTCGAGGAACACGTCGGCCTGGTAGAAGACGCCGTCGAGTGTGATCCACCGACGTCGACCGTCGTCGGGTTTCGGCATCGAGAATCGACGTCGGTACAGGACGGGGTCGTCGTTGTCGGCGAAGTCCGGGTGGTGCCGCCAGTGGCCGGGCACCTCCAGCTCGGCCCAGCCGCTGTCGTCGACGTCGAGACCGATCGCATTGCGTCGGGCGTCGTCGTCGGCGCGCATCGCTCGCCAGGTCCCGTTCAACTCCACGATGCGGAGCGTACCGAAGCGGGCCCGGCTGGTACTCGTGCCACCACCGAGCGGCCGGATCCCACCCGTCTGGCCGCCACGGGCATCGGTACCCTCGCCCACGTGTCAACGCGCCGGACCGACAACATCGTGGGGCAGATCGTGGGGCAGGTCGACCGGCGCGCCATCGCCGACGCGGTCCCGCTCTTCATTCCCGCGATCCCGTTCGGGTTCGTCGTCGGGTTGGCGATCACCGAGGGGGAGATGCCGATGTTCATCGGCTGGCTGACGTCTCCGGTCATCTTTGCCGGTGCGGCGCAATTGGCGGTGATCACCCTGGCGGGCACGGCGTCGATCTGGTCGGTGATCGTCGCCGGGCTCGTGATCAACACCCGGCACGTCATGTACAGCGCTGCGATGGCGCCGACGTTCCAACGACAACCCCGCTGGATGCAATGGCTCGGTCCCTACGTGTTGATCGACCAGGTCTTTGCCTTGTCGTTCCTCCAGACCGATCGGCCACCGGCCGAGTTCCGCCGCTACTACCTCTCGTGCGGTTTCTTCATCTGGTTCAACTGGCAGGTCACCGTTGCGCTCGGGATGCTCGTCGGCCCGATCGTCCCCGACTCGTGGCGACTCGATTTCGCCCCGGCGATCATGTTCCTCGGCCCGGTCCTCATCGGGCTCGAGAAGGTGCCGCAGGCGGCGGCGGCGCTCGTGGGCGGCACCGTGTCGCTGGCGGCGGCCGGTATGCCGGACCGACTCGGCATCCTCGTCGGCGCGATCGCCGGTGTGGCGGCCGGCACGTTCGCCGAGTACAAGTACGGCGACAGACCGGTGCGTCGCGTCGAGGTGACGGCATGAGTGTCTGGAGCGCCCTGGCCATCACCCTCGTCGTCGGTGCGATGACCTACGGGATGCGTGCCATCGCGATCGTCGGGCTCGCCGACCGGGAGATCCCACTCCCGATCCAACGCATGCTCAAGAGCGTCGGTCCGGCGGTGCTCGCGGCGCTGGCACTGAATCTGGCCGCGGGAGGAGAAGGTTCGGGCCCGAGCATCTCCTGGCCGGAGGCGCTGTCGCTCGTCGCGGCAGCCGCCGCTGCCTGGTGGTCACGCAACGTGATCGTGTCGCTCGTGGCCGGCATGTCGGTGCTCTGGATCGCCTCGGCCCTGCTCTGACGCAGCCGTTCGGCCCGCGTGGGAACCACCACCGGACAAGGGCTAGGTTCGGGTCATGACCGATCGCGCCGCGAACCTGGGCCAGCTCCGAGCGTCGGGATGGCAGTCCCGACCCGTCAAGGAGGAGATCCGGGCGAACGCGGTCGCCAAGATCAGTGCCGGCAAACCGCTGTTCGCCGGCGTCCTCGGCTACGAGGACACGGTGATGCCGCAGCTCGAGAACGCGCTGCTCGCCGGGCACGACGTGATCTTCCTCGGCGAACGCGGCCAGGCCAAGACCCGCATGATCCGCTCGCTCACGGGTCTGCTCGACGAGTGGATGCCGATCGTCGCGGGCAGCGAGATCAACGACGACCCGTACCATCCGGTGTCGAAGCACGCTCGAGATCTCGTCGACGAGATGGGCGACGAGACACCGATCACGTGGGTGCACCGCCACGACCGGTTCGGTGAGAAGCTCGCCACCCCCGACACCTCGATTGCCGACCTGATCGGCGAGGTCGACCCGATCAAGGTCGCCGAGGGTCGCTACCTGAGCGACGAACTCACGCTGCACTACGGCCTGGTACCGCGCACGAACCGCGGCATCTTCGCGATCAACGAACTCCCCGACCTCGCCGAGCGGATCCAGGTCGGCATGCTCAACGTGCTCGAGGAGCGCGACGTCCAGATCCGCGGGTACAAGATCCGGCTCCCGCTCGACGTGATGCTGGTGGCATCGGCCAACCCGGAGGACTACACCAACCGCGGCCGCATCATCACGCCGCTGAAGGACCGCTTCGGCAGCCAGATCCGCACCCACTACCCGCTCGACGCCGAACTCGAGTACGAGATCATGCAGCAGGAGGCCCGCCCGCTCTCGGTCGGCGAGACGGTCGGCGTCACCGTGCCGCACTACCTCGGTGAGGTCGTCGCCACGTTCAGCCAGCTCGCGCGGGCGTCGAGCCACGTCAATCAGCGCAGTGGCGTGTCGGTCCGCCTGTCGGTGTCCAACTACGAGGCGCTCGCCGCGAACGCACTCCGACGTGGCTTGCGGGCAGGGGAGCACCACATCGTGGCGCGCGTCGACGATCTCGACGCGTTGGCGGCGAGTTCGATCGGCAAGATCGAGATCGAGGCGCTCGAGGACGGCCGGGAAGGCGTGATCTTCGACAACCTGGTGAAGGGTGCCGTGCTCACCGTCTACAACGATCGGATCGACCCGAGCCACACGACGCCGATCGTCGACGCCTTCGACGAAGGGCTCATCGTCCAGACCGGCGAAGACCTGTCGAGCGATGAGCTGGCGGCCCTCGTCGAGCGCGTTCCGGCGCTCCGCGAACCCGTCGACGCCCTGCTCGACGGTGACACGTCGACCGGAGCGATCGCCGCCGCGACCGAGTTCGTGCTCGAGGGCCTGCACCTGAGCAAGCGCCTCAACAAGGACGAGTCGGGTCAGAACGCCACTTATCGCGGGCGCTGACCGACCGACTCGGGCGTCAGCCGAACACTGACGACCTGCCAGTGGCGGCCGTCGGGACCCGATCCGGCGTCGACGATCACCTCGTCGGCGATGCGTCGGATCATGCCCAGCCCGCGGCCGGACGGGTACGTCGGCGGTGACACGCGCCAGGCGTTGACCGGCGGGATCCCACGAGTGTCGTTCGAGCCGGGTGACGTCACCGTCAGCACGACCGCCTCGCCGGCGATGCTGACGTCGAGCGTGACGATGCCGGAGGTGCAGTGCTCGAAGGCGTTGGTGACCAGTTCGGACGCCACGAGGCGAGCCTGGTCGTTCACGTCGTCGTCGACCCGGCCCTCGCAATGCTCCTGGACGGCACGACGCGCACGCTTGGCCACTTCGTCGCGGCGGTCGAGGCGGAGGGCGCGCCGTGTCGGGAACTCCGTCCGGGCCGCCTCGGGTTCTCGGTTCGCCTGCACGGTTGCCACCCCACTCATGCGCTGTTCGTTCCCGCGCCTCGTCGGATCAAACCCCACCGTTGTGATCTTGAGAGGACCTTACCGCGCTCCGATCTGCAGGGCGCCACGGAGTGGCGGGTCGGCGGGGTCGAGTCCACGGAGAGCGGTTGCCGATCGGGACACGTCGAGGCTCCTGCTCGGGCTCGGAGCGCTGCGCCGTTCTCTTTCCGTCATCGTTCTGTAATACTTGTGCGGTGTTTGTTGGGAACACCATGACGAGACGTCGCGCCCGGGCTGCGACCGCGGCACTGATCGCAGTGCTCTCGTCGTCGTTCCCGGCGTCGCACGTGTCGGCCGACCACGACGGTCCGGCGGCCGATCAGGCGGCGCGTGAGATCCTCGAGGCCCGCAACCGAGCCAACGCCGCGGCGCAGGCCGTGTTCGACGCCGAGTCGACCCTCGACACGTTGTCGATCGAACTCGACCAGGCCGAGCGAGATCTCGCGGAGACCGAGTCCGCCGTCGCTGCGCTCCGCGACGGTCTTGCCGAGTCGGCGGTCCGCCAGTTCGTCGGCGGCACCGGCGAGTCGAACCCGTTGTTCACCGACATCGCGAGCATGAACGCACAGGCGACCGCGCAGGTGTACACCGCCGCTGCGACCGAGTCGGAGCTCGTCCGGGTCGACGACTACGAGGCGGCGCTCGACGAACTCGAAGCCGCCCGGGACGACATCGAACGACGCACGGCGGCCACGGAGCAGGCACGAGAACGCCACGCCGAGCTCATGGCGGCCGCCGAAGCCGAGGTGGTCCGGTTGGAACAGATCGAGGCGGAGCGGCTGCAGGACGCCGAAGTCCAGCACGCGCTCGAACGTCGGCGCGCCGAACAGCTCGACGAGGAACGTCGGATCGCCGCAGCCGCGGCGGAGCCGGACTCGAACCAGGTCGCCGCCGTCGCCGCCGCCGTCCCCGATCCACCGGCGCAGGATCCGGGGTCGTCCGACTCGACGACCGCCTCGGAGGCGACCGCCCCGTCGAGCGGCGACGGTTCGTCTGACGCCGGAGGTTCCGGCTCGTCGGGGGGCACGTCGGGTTCGTCGGGGAGCGGTTCGGGCTCGTCCGGCACGTCGGGTTCGTCGGGGAGCGGTTCGGGCTCATCCGGCGGTTCGGGTTCGTCCGGCTCGTCGAGCGGGTCGGGTTCGTCGGGGAGCAGCTCCGGGTCGTCGGGATCGGGCGTTGCCGCGTCCGGCCAGATCGTGTGCCCGGTTGCCGGACCGCACGGGTTCGCCGACACCTGGGGTGCCCCTCGTTCGGGCGGTCGAGTGCACCAGGGTGTCGACATGATCGCGGCGGTCGGCGTGCCGATCGTCGCCGTCGAGGCGGGCCGTGTCGAGTACGGGCAGATCAGCAACGGCGCTCTCGTCGCTCGGCACTGGGGCGCGTCGGGCACGTACTACTTCTATGGTCACTTCTCGGCGTTCGAGGGAACCGACCGGTATGTGAGCAAGGGTGAGGTCATCGCCTACAACGGTGCGACCGGTACCCACACGCCGCACCTGCACTTCGAGATCCACCCGACTCGCGGCGTGCCGATCAACCCGTACCCATACGTGCGCGCCGTCTGCTGAGCCGCCCGAGCCGGTCGGGCCAGTACCACCCGTCGAGTCGTGCCTGCCGAGTCAGTACAGCGAGATCGGGTTCGGCACGGCGCCGCGCCACTCCGGCCTGGGGCACGGATCGGGCGCCGGCTGACCGACCGCCCAGGGCCGTGGGCACGGCCGCCGTTCGAGGTGGGCGATCCAGCGACTGATGTAATCGGGGATCGCCCAGGCGCCCGCCGTGGTCACGTGGATGCCGTCCCAGAACCAGTCGGGTCTCGGGTCGCTGTACGCGGCCCAGTCGGCGAGGTGGACGTCGTCGTACTGCGGCAATCCGACGATCGCCCGAAGGCTGGCGTTCTTCTCCACGTAGGCGCGCTGCTCGGTCGGTCGGAAGACGGCCGTGTTGTACGACTGCCACAGCACCGTGTGGGCGCCCTTCGCCCGGGCCGCCTGGACGACGGCGTCGAACTCGGTCGGGAAGTAGGTGAACCAGTCGTTGTAGCCGGCCTTGATGTAGACGATGTCGAACGTGCCCGGGGCCGCGTGAATGGCCTCGACCGCTGTCGTCGGTCGAACCCCGGTGGTCGGACTGACGCACGACTGGCGCACCAACCTGCGGCAGTTGCCCCGGTCGAACACCGATTCGAATCCGATCAGGGCGCCGGCGGTCTGGGGGAGATACACCAACGACGACAGGGTCGAGTCGCCGACGAGCAACACCCTCGACGGCGGTGGAGGCTGGTTGCGCCCGGCTGCGGTCGTGGTCGCCACCGGTGTGCCCGTGAACCACCCGTTCATGTCGACGACCAGGTCGGTGCTGGCGTGCGACCGGTAGGCGAGGCCGGCGGTGCTGACCCGGGTGATCGCCATGTTCGCGACCGTGTGATCGCGGAACGCAGCGTTGACCGACGAGGTGTCGGGAAGCCGGGTGCGGGCGGGGAACGCCGTCACGTGCCCGGTTCGATCGGGAGCGACGACGGTCAGGTTGGTGACGACGGCGGACGCTCCGGCGACCGGGAGGCCGAGTTCGATCGTCCCGTCCTCCCAGAGACGCCCGTCGTCCCGGCGGGTGTCGACGAGTCGTCGCGGGTCGGTGGGGACGAACAGTCCGACATCGCTGTTCGCAGCGGACGGTCCGGTGAACCAACCGACGAGATCGACCATCATGTGGCCACCGCCGTACGACTCGATCGTGAAGCCACCCTCGTCGACCGGGAGGACGACGGAGGCGGCAGCGACGCGGCCCGAACCGTCGAGGTTGAGGAACGACGTGTTGCCCGCCTTCGCCTCGGACGGATGCGCGGAAAGGTGCCCGGCACGCGGCTCGAGCACACTCGTGATGTTGACGACGACGGCCGTGGCGTCGGCTCGGACTCCATCGGGAAGCGCGACGTCGAGCGAGCCTCCGGCTCGGAGTGGGCCCGATGGCGTCGCGGGCGTTCGCGTGTCGACGAGTCGGCGTGGCGCGACGGGCACGAAGCGTCCGTCGCGACTCGTCGTCGCCGGCACGAACGCCGCCGTGACGTCGACGACGAGGCCGCCGGGACGATGCTGATGGAACGCGAGGTCGCCGTTCGTGCCGAGCCGCACGATCGCCGAGTTGGCGACCACTGCGCCGGGGCGCGTGTTGAGGTTCGACGCGGTCGGGAGCCGTGTGCCGCCGGGATATGCGGTGACGTGACCGAATCCGCCGTTCGGCGGCGCCGTGATGGTGACGGCGACCGCCACGGCATCGTCGGGAACCGCACGGTGACCCGCGACGTCGACCGTCACGGTGTGGGCGTCGACCCGGGTGCACCCACAGTCGGCCTTGCGGGTGTCGACGAGGCGGACCGGGCCCACCGGGACGAGCCGACTGGTGCCGGGCGCCGCCGAGGTCGGCGGCGACATCGCGGCGGCCGGCACGAACTGCATCAGCAGTGCGGCGACGGCGAGCGCCGCCCACCGGCGTCGCGCCGCGTCGCGCATGCCCGTCGATCGTGTCATCAGGTTGTCGTCCGCCACGCGAAACCCCCAGCCCTCGCTCGGCACAGCGTAGTTCGCCCGCGCTCGGGGGGTGGCCGATTCCTCGGGTACCGTGGGCACATGGCGACCCGGTTCACCTACTCGCGGTGGGACGGCACCCAGCGCGGCTTCGATCTCGATGCCGACCTCCTCTTCGATCAGCTGACCGACGAGTTGCTGTACCACGGCGATGTCAATGCGGCGCTCCGGAGGATGATGCAGGACGGCATGCGCGACGCCGACGGCAACCGGTTCGACGGGCTCCGCGATCTGATGGAACGTCTGCGCGAGCAACGCCAGGAGCGGCTCGATCGGACGAACCTCGGTGGGGTCTACGACGAGATCGCGGACGAACTCGCCGACATCGTCGACGAGGAACGTCATGCGATCGACAACGCGCTCCGCGATGCCGAGTCGAGTGGCGACGAGCGGCGCGCCGACGCCGCCCGACAGACCGCGTCCGACCGCAATCTCCGTCTCGATCTGATGCCGGACGATCTCGCCGGCAAGGTGCGGGAGCTGAGTGCGTACAACTGGGAGTCCGCCGAGGCACAGCGTCGTTTCGAGCAGATGCTCGACCGGCTGCGCGAGCAGCTGATGCAGCAGATGGTCGATCAGATGTCGGACGGCATGCAGAACATGACGCCCGGTGACATGCAGCGCATGAAAGACATGCTCGCGTCGCTCAACGAGATGCTCCAGGATCGGCAAGCCGGACGCGAGCCGAAGTTCGACGACTTCATGGAGGAGTTCGGCGACTTCTTCCCCGAAAACCCGGAGAACCTCGACGAACTCCTCGAGCAGATGGCCCAGCGCATGGCTGCGATGCAGGCGATGCTCAACTCGATGTCACCCGAGCAGCGCGCTCAGCTGCAGGAGCTCTCCGACCAGCTGATGGACGACATGGATCTGCAGTGGCAGATGCAGCAGCTCGGCGAGAACCTGCAGCAGATGTTCCCCGACATGAACTGGGGCCGTTCGTACGACGCCCAGGGCCAGGACCCGACGGGCTTCTCGCAGGCCATGCAGACGATGCAGGAACTCGGCGAACTCGATCAGCTTGAGAACCTGCTCCGCAACGCCACCACGCCCGGTCAGCTCGCCGAGGCCGACATGGACCGGGTGCGCGACCTCCTCGGCGACGACGCCGCACGATCACTCGAACGGCTCGCCGAGTTGACCAAGATGCTCGAGGATGCCGGCCTCATCGAGAACAAGGAGGGTCGGCTCGAGCTGACGCCCCGCGGACTCCGCTCGGTCGGTTCGAACGCGTTGCGCGACCTGTTCACCAAGCTCACGAAGGAACACGTCGGCCAGCACCAACTGCATCAGTTCGGTCAAGGTCACGAGCGCACCTATCAGACCAAGCCGTACGAGTTCGGCGACCCGTTCCAGCTCGATCTGCACCGCACGATCCGCAACGCGCTGCGCCGCACGGGGTCGGGCACGCCGGTGTCGCTCGACCCGGACGACTTCGAGATCGAACGCACCGAGCACCTGACGAGGTCGAGCACCGTCCTGATGCTCGACCTGTCGATGTCGATGCCGATGCGCGACAACTTCCTGCCGGCGAAGAAGGTGGCGATGGCGCTCCACCACCTGATCTCCACCCAGTTCCCGCGTGACTACCTCGGTCTCGTCGGCTTCAGCGAGACGGCCCGTGTCGTCGCGCCGGAGGAGTTGCCCGAGGTGTCGTGGGACTTCGTGTACGGCACGAACATGCACCACGGTTTCACCCTCGCTCGCCAGCTCCTGTCCCGCCAGACCGGCAACAAGCAGATCATCATGATCACCGACGGTGAACCGACGGCGCACATCACGCCGCGCGGCGACGTGTACTTCAACTATCCGCCGGTTCGTGAGACCGTCGAGGCGACGCTGCGAGAGGTGGTGCGTTGCACTCGCGACCAGATCCGCATCAACACCTTCGTCCTCGACGCCACGATGGCGCTCGAGGCCTTCATCGAGAAGATGACCCAGATCAACGGCGGTCGCGCGTTCTACACCACCAACGAGGCGCTCGGCGACTATGTCCTGGTCGACTTCCTCGAACGTCGCCGTCGGATGACCCACCGTCGGGCAGGCTGAGCCGTCGGCACGACTACGATCGTCCTCGATGGAACAACAGGCGGGACTGATCGCAGGCCGACCGCTCGCGGGCACCGCGACGCGGGCGATCGAGGTGCACGCGGACGACCGGGGGTCGTTCGCCGAGTACTTCGTCGACGGGGTCGACACCGGGCTCGACCCGCGTCAGTGGAGCGTGGTCCGGTCGCAGCCCGGCACCTTGCGGGGTATGCACGTTCACCTCGGACACGACGAGTACATCAGCCCGATCATCGGACACTGCTATGTCGGCCTCTACGACCTGCGGCCCGAGTCGCCGACCGTCGGCGAATGGGCGCTCTACGAGTTGAGCGCCCACGATCCGATCGTGCTGACCTTCGCCCGCGGCACGGTGCACGGGTGGCTCGTCGACGAACCGACCGTGCATCTGCAGGCGACCTCGTCGACGTACACCGACTACGGCAGCGACGACAACAACGGTTGTCACTGGTCCGATCCCGAACTCGGGATTCCGTGGCCGTTCGAGCCGACGTTGGTCGCTCCTCGAGCCGCCGGATTCGGCAGCCTCGCCGAGTTGCGAGCACGCGTCCTCAGCGACGTGCGGCGCTGAACTGACGGAACCGCGTCCGGATCCGGGCGCGGTGCTTCCAGGTGGTCGCCCGTCCTCGGATCGATCGCCGCCACTCCTGCCGCATCGCGTCGCGCAGCTGGGTCGCGACGTCGGCTCGGACGTTCGCTTCACCGTCCCGAGCGGTCAGCAAGGTCGCCCAGCGCCGAGCCGCTCGTGCGCGCTCGTCGGGTGAGGTGCCCGGCGGACGTTGCAGGTAGGCGACGGTCGGCAGACCGGAGTCGGCCACCCGGATCCAGGCCTGATCGAGGAACTGGCGCCACATGTAGCTGTCGGTGGCGGTCCCGGGCGGTGTCTCGCGCCAGCCGTGGGGGAGCCGGTGGTACGCGTCGAGGCGATGGCCCACCGTCGACATCGGAGCGACGTGGTCGGCGCCACCCCACCGCCATGCGGCCGCCAGTTCGGCGAGCATCGGACGGTCGAGCGACGGAACGAGGCGGTCGCCGACATCGTGGGTCGGCAGCGTGGCGGCGAAGTCGGCGTCGGCGAGGAGGCGGTGGAGTTCGGCCAGGTGATCGGTGAACCAGACGTCACGATCGAGCAGATAGGCGACGATGCCCGCGTGTGAGCGCTCGGCCAGGATCTCGTGACGGTACGGTTCGCCCCGGCGTCGGTGTTTCGGGCGGTCGACGAATCGGACGCGTTCGTCGGCGCCGCACCACCGTTCGATCGTCGATCGGGTGTCGTCGTCGACGCCGTCACCGACGACGATCAACTCGAAGTCGGTGACGGTCTGGCGGAGCGCGCTCGGGATCGCCACGTCGAGGCAGCCACCTCGACCGGCCGAGGTCGGCAGGATGATCGTCGTGGCGGACGCCGTCATGTCGTGGCTCCGAGGCGGATGATCTGCTCGACCCGGGTCGCGATGGTGACGGCGTCGGCGGGCGTCGACGGCATGGTGGTCCCGTTCCTCACGCGCTCGACGAAGGCGTCTGCCTGCCGTCGGAGGGCGGAGGTGGGGTCGAGCGGTATGTCCTCACTCAGCGGATCGGTGTCGGTTCCTCGGGCGATCCGAACGATGCCGGGCCGTCGTTCGGTCCACACCGCGACACCGTCGGTGCCGCTCACCACGAGCCGGCGCGTTCGTTCGGGTTCGCGCGTCGAGACGTCGAGCACGAACGTCGGTGTGTCGTCGCTCTCGAGGTGTGCGAGGGCCGCGACCACGCGCCCCCCGATCGTCTCGGTCGATGCAGCGACGACGTCGGGCACGGTGCCGAACAGCGCCAGGGCGATCGACAGGTCGTGGGGAGCGAGCGTCCAGATCGGGTCGACGTCGAACCGAGGGCTGGTCCAGTTCGTGCGGGTCGAGCGGATGGCGGTGACGGGGCCCAGGTCTCCGGACGCGATCACGCCGGCCATCGTCGTCACCGCGGGGTGGTGGCGCCAGACGTGGAAGACGACCAGCCGATCGCCCCACTCAGCAGCGATCCGCTCGGCGGCGGCGCTGCTCGGCGCCAGCGGCTTCTCACAGGCGACCGGCACGTCGAGCGTCGTGAGTTCCCCGAGGGTCTGTTCGTGTATCGAGGCAGGCGTCGACACGACGACGGCGTCGACGGAACGATCGAGGCGGGCGGTTGCGACGCCGGCTCCGGCGCCGAGCGCTCGGCGGCGCGCATCCGAGTCGGGGTCGACCGCGACGACCGACGCCCCGGCGGCCGTGAACTCTCGAACCAGGTTCACGCCCCACCGACCGGTTCCGAGCACGGCGATGACGGGGCGTTCGTCCGATGGTCGTGGCTCGCCGTTCACGCCGCAAGGGTAAGCTCCGCGGATCGTCGACAACGACACGCCACGCTCCCGCCGACTCGTCGCGTCGATCGCCGCTCGCGTCGCCCGACGATCGATGGCGATCCGTCTGCGGGCGCTCGGACCCGTACGCCGAGTCTCGATGAGCGACCTCCGACGGGTGGCGATCGCCGACGACGTGTGGGCCGTCGTGGGCTGGATCGACCGTCCCGGTGAGGTCGGGCCGACGTGTTCGGTGTTCGCCGACGACATCGAGGTGCTGCGCTGCGACCTGTTCGAGCACGGGCCGCACATCCACCCGCTGTTCGCTGCGACCCACGGCGCCGACCTCGGCACGATGCGGTGGCAGCCACCCACGCCTGCGATCGGCGACCTGATCGACTGGGTCCGTCGCGAGGTCGCGGTCAATCTCGATGTGCACCTTCGTGCCGTTCCGGACGCCTGTCGACGACCCGAGCCGAGCGAGGATCAGCGACGACGGGCGGCTGACCGGATCGCCGACGAGCTCCGCGAGGTCGTGCGCAGCCGAGCAGCCCGGCCGACGTGACGACCTTCGAACGTGTCCTCCTCGCGGTCGACTGGGGCGACGACGTCATCGGTCGGCTGGTCGATCGGCTCGGTGCCGATCGCGTGACCCGATGCGACCCGGCCGACGACGCGTCGATCGGGCGGGCGCTGCGAGTCGCCGATGCAGCGATCACGTCGGCCGGTCCCGACGCCCGTTTCGTGGCTGCCCCGTCGTTGCGCTGGCTCCACGTCGACCACGCCGGCATCGACCGGTTCGCCCCCGTCGAACTGGTCGGTGGCGACCTCGTCGTCACGACGTCGGCGGGGCGCAGCGGGCCGGCGCTCGGTGAGCACGCGCTCGCACTGCTGCTGGCGGTGACACATCGGCACGGCGCGCTCGAACGGTCGCGGCAGCGCCGGGCATGGACGACCTGGCCCCTGCACGGTCGAGCACCGCTCGTCGGGCGGCGAGCCGTGGTGTTCGGGTGCGGGAACACCGGCTCGGCGTTCGCCACGCGAGCTGCAGCGATGGGCATGTCGGTCGTCGGCGTCCGACGGACTCCCGGAGAACCGCCGCCGGGGTTCGACGACGTCGTGGTCGCCCCCGGGCCCGCCGAGCGCCGCGCCGTGCTCGCCGATGCGGACGTCGTCGTCCTCGCGGTTCCGCTCACCGACGACACCCACCACCTGGTGGGCTCCGCCGAGTTCGCTGCGCTACCCGACGGAGCCGTCGTCGTCAACGTGGCACGGGGCGCGGTGATCGACGAATCGGCGTTGGTCGCCGCGCTCCGCTCGGGCCGGCTCGGCGGTGCGGGCCTCGACGTCGTCACCCACGAGCCGTTGGGGGTGACCAGCGCGCTCTGGCGGTTCCGCAACGTCGTGATCTCGCCGCACGCCACCCCACGGCTGGCCGACCGCGATGCCCGGTCACTCGAGATCGTCGAGTCGGTCCTCGACGACCTGGACGCCGGGCGGCCCGTCCGGCGGCGGCTCACGGCAGCCGACGCCTACACGAAGTCGGAGCCCCGACCGACGCTCGACCGGCTCGCGACGAGTGCCTGGCTCCGGCTCCAGCGGCGGTGACCGGCCCGCCCGCTCGGCGACGCACGGTCGCGCCGTGCGACGAACGGCCACCGTGCGCGTTCGCGCGAAAAGCCTGGATTCGTACGACGCGAAATCCGCCCTTGCGATTCTGCGGTATGGTATGCGAGAATCACATCCACGTAACTACACCGTCGTCGCCAGGATCACCCGAACCCATGAGCCGGCGGCGACACGACCGTTCGCTACGAGGGGCGGCCTTGGCAGGGGGCCCACACATGAGCAAGATCCACGACGACATGGTGCAGCCGATCGAGCTGGAAGAGAACTGGCAAGACGGCGCCAACTGTCTCGGCGTCGACCCCGACCTGTTCTTCCCCGAGCGCGGTGCGTCCACGCGAGAGGCCAAAGAGGTCTGTCGCGGGTGCATCGTCCGAGAGCAGTGCCTCGAGTTCGCCCTGCAGAACGGCGAGAAGTTCGGCATCTGGGGCGGCCTCTCCGAGCGGGAGCGCCGACGCATTCGTCGCCAGCGAGCTCAGGCGGCGCGTAGCATCGTCGGCGCCTGAGGGGTTAGGCTGACCACATGGGTAGCTTCGGATCCGGCGAACTGATCGTCGTCCTCGTCATCGTGCTCCTGGTCTTCGGGGGCTCGCAGCTCCCCAAGCTGGCACGCAACCTCGGTAAGGCGCAGAAGGAGTTCAAGGACGGCCTCGCCGACGGCATGGCCGAGGGCGAGACGGCCGACTCCGCCAAGACCGACGACTGACGACGAACTCGTCAGCGGCGCCGCCGAGCGCAATCGAAACGACCGCGGCCGAGGGCCGCGGTCGTGTTGTGTCCGGGGCCGGTCGTCCCGGAAGGCGCTGGCAACGTCGTGGCGTCGCGGCTCAGTTGGCCGCTTGTGCGTCGACCCGTCGCTTCTTGAGGATGCGGCGACGCTGGCGTTCGCTGGCCCCGCCCCAGACGCCGTGCTCGATGCGGTGATCGAGGGCGTGCTCGAGGCACTGGTCGGCCACCGGGCAGGTGCCGCAGATCTTCTTCGCCTTCTCGACGCCGACGCCGTCGCTCGGGAAGAAGGTGGCGGGCGGATACATGCGGCAGTTGCCGTCTGCCATCCACGCAGTCGGGGAGTCGGGGTCGGGGAGTGGGCTGGTGTTCATGTCCTCGTGGCTCCTGGCTGTGGTCGGGGCGGCGGTGATCACCGGCGCACGACGAAGCTGTGATGTCCCGAACCGGGTCTCCGTCGCATCGTGGTCTCCGTTCCTTGTTGTTCGGATCTGACGCTGCTCGTGGATGCTCGGTTCCCGCTTGCGGGGTGACCGTAACAGAACCGTAATGATTTCGCCAGCATTTCCGAGCGTTCTCAGCGTGCGTTCATGTTGTCGTCATCGAACCGTCATGGGGTACGGGCACCGTGGCCCGGTGCATACCCCCGATTCCGCGTCGGCAACCCTCCCGACGGTCAGTTCTGTTCCGTCCGGTACACTGCCCGCCATGTCGAACGTCGCCGCCGAACCCGAAGCTCCGCGCGCCCACGCCCGCATCGTGTACCTCGGCCCGGTGGCGCCCCACTGGGAGGTCTACGGCGACTGGGGTGAGCGTCAGGTGCTTGACGAGTTCCGCACTCGTGCCCTCGCCCGCCTCGTCCTGCTGCCGCGCGACGATCCGCAGTTCCGCCGCAACAAGGAGCGGATCAACCGCGACGCCGAGCGCGAGCTGATCTCGATCGAGTGGGAACTGGGACTTCCCACCGACGACGACGCCGACGAGAGCTGATCCCTCGTGACCTCGACCGTGGGGGCGTCCGAGGCGACCGACGACCCGTCGGGCGTGAGCCCTGACGAGGTCCATCGGTACCTGAACCGCGAACTCAGCTGGCTCGACTTCAACTCGCGCGTCCTCGACCTCGCGACCGAGCCGGGCATCCCGTTGCTCGAACGAGCGAAGTTCTGTGCGATCTTCTCGAGCAACCTCGACGAGTTCTTCCAGGTTCGGGTCGCGGCCCTGCGCGATCAGGTCGCGGCCGGTATCGACCGCCCGACCGCCGACGGCCGCACACCGCTCCAGCAGCTGACCGAGATCAGCGAACGGGTGCCCGAGATGGTGGCGAGGCAGGAATCGATCTTCCTCGACCAGCTCGTGCCCGAGCTCGCCGAGGCCGGCATCTCCATCCTGTCGATGCACGAGTGGACCGCCGACGACCACGCGTACCTGGAGCAGTACTTCGACGAGCGCATCTATCCGGTGCTCACACCGCTCGCCGTCGACCCCGGGCACCCGTTCCCGTACATCTCGAACCTCGCGATCTCGATCGCCGCTCACGTCGCCGACCCCGAGACCGCCGAACGGCGGTTCGTCCGCCTCAAGGTCCCGACGGTGTTCCCCCGGCTGATCCAGCTCGACGAGGGCCGGTTCGTGCCGTCGAGTCATGTGGTCGCTGCACACCTCCACAAGCTGTTCGTCGGCATGGTGGTCGAGGAGTGGGCGATCTTCCGGGTCACCCGCAACGCCGACCTCACCCTCGAAGAAGAAGAGGCCGACGACCTGCTCGAGGCGGTCGAGCTCGAACTCCGCAAGCGACGCTTCAACAAGGCGATCCGGCTCGAGGTCGCCGACTCGATCGGTGACGAGATGCTCGACGTCCTCACGCGCGAGCTCGAGATCGACCATCGCAACGTCACCCGACATCGCACCCTCATCGACCTGACCACCCTGTTCGGGTTGCAGGGCCTCGACCGGCCCGAACTCAAGGATCGTGCGTGGCCGCCGCTGACCGCCGGCCGTCTGTTCCTCGCCGAGGAGTCGGAACGTTCGATCTTCTCGGTCATGCGCGACCGGGCGATCCTGGTCCACCACCCGTACGAGAGCTTCCAGTCGAGCGTCGAGGTGTTCCTCGAGCAGGCGGCCAGCGACCCGCGGGTCCAGTCGATCAAGATGACGCTGTACCGCGCCGGAGGCGACAGCCCGATCATCCGGAGCCTCATGAAGGCCGCCGAACTCGGCAAGCAGGTCGCCGTGCTGGTCGAGCTCAAGGCCCGGTTCGACGAGGCGAACAACGTGCAGTGGGCCAAGCAGCTCGAACGCGCCGGCGTCCACGTGGTGTACGGCATGGTCGGACTGAAGACGCACTCCAAGGTCGTCCTCGTCGTCCGCGACGACGGCGACCAGCTCCGGCGCTACTGCCACATCGGCACCGGCAACTACAACTCGAAGACGGCTCGGCTTTACGAAGACCTCGGCCTGTTCACCTGCGACACCAAGGTCGGTGCCGACGCCACCCAGCTGTTCAACCATCTCACCGGGTTCAGCAAGAGCGAGGAGTACCGCACCCTGCTCGTGGCGCCGCGCGACCTGAAGCGCCAGTTGCTCGACCTCATCGAGCACGAGGCGTCGTTCGGGAGCGAGGGACGAATCGTCCTGAAGTGCAACTCGATCGCCGATCCGGTCGTCGTCGACGCCCTCTACCGGGCGAGCGCGGCAGGTGTACAGATCGACGGCATCGTGCGCGGGATCTGCACCGTGCGGGCGGGTGTGCCCGGCCTGAGCGAGAACATCGCCGTGCGCAGCATCCTCGGCCGGTACCTGGAACACAGCCGCATCTACGTGTTCGGCCACGGCGACGAGCGTGATCAGCCGCTCCACCTGATGGGATCGGCCGACCTGATGCCGCGCAACCTCGACCGTCGCGTCGAGGTGTTGGTGCCGATCGAGCATCCGAAGCACCGCGAGTGGCTCGACAAGGTGCTCGAGCTCGACCTCCGCGACGACATCATCCGGTGGGAGTTGCAACCCGACGACACCTGGATTCGTCGTGGTCGCACCGACGTGTTCGAGCCCGACGCGCAAGAGCTGATGTACCGCTGGACCTCCGAGCGCCAGCTCCAGGTTCGTCGCTGACACGTCGGCCCCCAGAACTGCGAAATCGCTCGCTGCGAGGCGTCGTTCGGGTGCCCACGCTCCGTTCATGTTCATGTGCCCAGCGGCACGAACACGCGCGTCCGGTAACCCTCAGGTGAACGCCGTCTGAACAACCCCAGGTCGGCCGTCGATGACGTCGTTCAACTGTTCAGTGTTCGTTCACCGAAGCCCCCGGGCGCCGTTCACCTGCGGTCCTTAGCGTGCCCTCCCGGAGCGGTTCGAGCTCCGCCCCCGAACAACCCCGAGATGGAGACATCAGCGTGAAACTTTCCACCAAGCGGTTCGCCGCCACCGCCCTCGTCGCCTCGCTCGCGCTCGCCGCGTGCGGCGACGACGACGATGACGACACGACCACGACCGAGGCCGAGGCCGAGGAACCCGCCGAGGCCGACGAGCCCGCCGAGGAGCCCGCCGACGACATGGACGAGGACATGGACGAGGACGACATGGCGTCCGAGACCACGATGGCCGACGACATGGGCGGCGACATGGCCGAGGTCGACTACGAGGCCGTCTCCGGCACCCTCATCGGCGCCGGTGCGTCGTCGCAGGCCGCTGCGATGCAGGGATGGCAGGCCGGCTTCCAGGCCGTCGCCACCAGCGCCACGGTCGAGTACGACCCGATCGGCTCGGGCGGCGGTCGCGAGACCTTCCTGTCCGGTGGCTCCGACTTCGCCGGCTCCGACGCCGCGCTGAAAGACGAGGAGTACGAGGCGTCGATCGACCGCTGCGCCGGTGACCAGGGTGCGATCAACCTGCCGCACTACATCTCGCCGATCGCCCTGCCGTACAACCTGCCGTCGATCGAGGGTTCGACCCTCAACCTGACCCCCGAGTTGATCGCCGGCATCTTCGCCAACGAGATCACCAACTGGAACGACCCGGCGATCGCCGAGGTGAACCCCGACATCGAGTTCCCCGACCTGACGATCAACCCGGTCCACCGCTCCGACGACTCGGGCACGACCGAGAACTTCACCGACTACATGGCCCAGACCGCTCCGGACATCTGGACGTACGGCCCCATCGAGCCGTGGGACACCGACGGCCCGGGTGGCGGCGAAGGCGCCCCGCAGACCAGCGGCGTCGTCGCTGCGGTCAACGCCGGTGAAGGTTCGATCGGCTACGCCGACGCCAGCCAGATCGGTGACCTCCCCGCCGCCGCCGTCGGCGTCGCCGGTGAGTTCGTCGAGTTCTCGCCCGAGGCCGCAGGTCGCATCGTCGACGCCTCGGAGCGCACCGGTGGCCAGAGCGAGTTCGACTTCGCCATCGAGGTCAACCGCAACCCCGAGTCGGCCGATACCTACCCGATCGCGCTCGTCTCGTACCACATCGTCTGCCTCCAGTACGACGACCAGGAGACGGTCGATCTCGTCAAGGCGTTCATGACGTACGTCGGTTCCGATGAGGGTCAGGCCGCCTCGGCCGCCTCGGCCGGTTCGGCTCCGATCTCGCCCGAGGTCCAGGCCGAGATCGCCAACTCGATCGCCCAGATTTCGGTCGCCGGCTGATCGACTAGCGTCGACATGAGTCAGACCGAGGTGACCCCGAATTCAGTCGGGGTCACCTCGGTCCTCATTCGTTCCCTCTTCCGCTCTCGGGTCAGCGCGGCCCGAACCTCGACGTTCCGGAGAACCGCAACGTGACGATCACGGATCCAACCGACACGGCAGGCGCCACACCCCCCGGGGCGCCGGCCGAGAAAGTCAGCAAGGTCGGCGACAAGGTCTTCGGCGGCCTGGCCAAGGGGGCGGGGATCCTGATCCTCGTCACCCTCGCCGCCGTTGCGATCTTCCTGATCGCCGAGGCCTGGCCGACCTTCACCAACGACCTGAGTGAGATCTCGGGCCCCGACACGTTCCTCGGCTACGTCGGCCCGCTGATCTTCGGCACGATCCTCGCTGCGGTGATCGCACTGGTCGTGGCGACGCCGATGGCGGTCGCCGTTGCACTGTTCATCAGCCACTACGCACCCAAGCGCCTCGCACAGACCCTCGGCTACTTCGTCGATCTGCTCGCCGCGATCCCGAGCGTGGTGTTCGGCATCTGGGGCATCTCGGTCCTGGCGCCGATCCTCGCCCGCTCGGTGTACCCCTGGCTCGAGGACAACCTCGGATTCATCCCGTTGTTCGCCGGGCCGGCGTCGACCTCCGGCCGCACGATGCTGACGGCCGGCATCGTCCTGGCGGTCATGATCCTGCCGATCATCACCGCGATCTCGCGTGAGGTGTTCCTGCAGACACCACGCCTCCACGAGGAGGCGTCGCTCGCCCTCGGCGCGACGAAGTGGGAGATGATCCGGCAGTCCGTCCTCCCGTACGGTCGTTCCGGCGTGATCTCCGGCGCGATGCTCGGGCTCGGCCGAGCGCTCGGCGAGACGATGGCGGTCGCGATCATCCTGTCCGGATCGATCGACTACTTCTGGGATCTCATCAGCAACCAGAACTCCAACACGATTGCCGCGAACATCGCACTGTCGTTCCCCGAGTCGTCCGGGCTCGAGGTCAACCGCCTGATCGCCACCGGCCTGGTGCTGTTCGGCATCACCTTCCTCGTCAATGCGCTCGCCCGCAAGATCGCGAGCGCCGGATTCTCCGGAGCCGACGGATGAGCGCCACCTCCACATCGACGAGCACCCCGACCCCGTCGCCGATCAAGGGTGACCTGACGAGCGGTCAGCTGTCGCCGATCCACATCGGCCTGATCGCCCTCGGTTCGGTCGTCGTGGGTGCGGCCACCTGGATCCCCTCGGGTGCGGTCAACTGGGCCCGATGGATCATCGTCTCGGTCCTCGCCTACATCGTCGCCACCTACGTGATCTCCCGCTTCGTCGAAGGCGGACGCAAAGCGGTCGACCGAGTCGTCGCTGCGTCGGTCACGTGCGCCTTCCTCATCGTCCTGCTCCCGCTGGTGTCGGTCATCTGGACCGTCGTCGAGCGAGGGTCGGCGCGGTTCGATTCGACGTTCTTCACCGAGACGATGCGCCTCACGCCGGAGGACATGGCATCACAGAGCCAGGGCGGAGCCGTCGGCGGCGCCTACCACGCCATCGTCGGCACCCTGATCGTCACCGGACTCGCCACGGCCTTCTCGGTGCCGTTCGGCCTGTTCACGGCGATCTACCTGGTCGAGTACGGCCGCGGCAAGCTCGCTCGCGCCATCACGTCGATGGTCGACGTGATGACCGGCATCCCATCGATCGTCGCCGGCCTGTTCGCCTACGCACTCTTCGTGTTGTTCTTCGGGCCCGGCACTCGTACCGGCCTCGCCGGCGCCGTGGCACTGACGGTCCTCATGACCCCCGTCGTCGTCCGATCGTCGGAGGAGATGTTGCGGCTCGTCCCGAACGAGTTGCGCGAGGCCTCGTACGCGCTCGGCGTCCCGAAGTGGAAGACCATCGTGAAAGTGGTCATCCCGACCGCCATCGCCGGCATCCTGACCGGCATCACACTCGCCGTCGCCCGCGTCATCGGCGAGACCGCACCACTGCTCGTCACCGTCGGCCTGGCGCAGGACACGAATTACAATCCGTTCGACGGGCGCATGACGACCCTGCCCGTCTACACCTATTACCAATACGTCCAGCCCGGCGTTCCCCCCGAAGCGGGGCAAGACCGAGCGTGGGCGGCAGCCCTCACCCTCGTCATCATCGTGGCGATCCTGTTCACGATCGCCCGAGTCCTCGCCAAGATCCTGAAGCCGAAGGGGCTGCGATGAGTATCGACCGACCGACCACCGAAAGGCACCAAGTGAGCGTGGAGCCCAACACCACCGCCGCCGCGCCGGCAGCAGCGCCGAACGCCGCCGCCGGTGCCGTCGACCACCGCATCGAGGTCAGCGACCTCAACATCTTCTACGGCGACTTCCGGGCCGTCGCGGACGTCTCGATGGAGATCGAAGCCCGCTCGATCACGGCGCTGATCGGGCCGTCGGGTTGTGGCAAGTCGACGTTCCTCCGGTCGCTCAACCGCATGCACGAGGTCATCGACGGCGCCTACGTCCAGGGGCACGTCATGTTGAACGGCGAAGATCTCTACGGGCCCGGGGTCGACCCCGTCGCGGTGCGCCGCAAGGTCGGCATGGTGTTCCAGCGGCCGAACCCGTTCCCGACCATGTCGATCTACGACAACGTCATCGCCGGCATGAAGCTCAACTCGAAGCGGCTGCGCAAGGGCGAGACCGACGAGGTCGTCGAGCGATCGCTGCGCGGCGCCAACCTGTGGGAAGAGGTCAAGGACCGACTCGACAAGCCCGGTTCAGGTCTGTCCGGTGGCCAGCAGCAGCGCCTCTGCATCGCCCGGGCAACGGCCGTCGAGCCCGACGTGTTGCTGATGGACGAGCCGTGTTCGGCGCTCGACCCGATCTCGACGCTCGCGATCGAGCAGCTGATGCTCGAACTGCGGGAGCGTTTCACGATCGTGATCGTGACCCACAACATGCAGCAGGCCGCCCGCGTCAGCGAGCGCACCGGCTTCTTCAACATCGAGGGCACCGGCAAGCCCGGACGCCTCGTCGAGATCGACGACACGTCGAAGATCTTCTCGAACCCGAGCCAGCAGGCCACGCAGGACTACGTCACCGGACGGTTCGGCTGATGACCGAGCAGCAAGACCTCCGCACCGGGTTCCACGAGGAACTCGACGACCTCCGCAACCAGATCGCACGCCTCGGCGCGACCGTGGTCGAACTGATCCCGCGCGTCACCGACATCCTCCTCGAACAAGATCTGGAGGGCGCCGAGTACGTGCTCCGCGGCGATGCCGCGATCGATGCCCGCTGCATCGACGTCGAAGAGCGTGCGCTCACGACGCTGGCGCTCCAGGCGCCGGTGGCGGCCGACCTCCGCCAGGTCGCGTCGATCCTCAAGCTCGCGCCCGAGATCGAGCGTTCGGCCGACCTGTGCTGCAACATCTGCAAGGCCGCTCGCCGGATCTACGGCCACGAGCTCGATCCGAAGCTGCGCGGCGCGATCCGCCGCATGGCCGATCAGGCGACCTCGGAGTACAAGGAAGTCATCGAGGCCTACGTCGCGAACGACCCGGTGCGGGCCGCAGCGCTGCGCGACATGGACGACTATCTCGACGACCTCCACCGCCAGTTCATCGCCCAGATCTTCGAGAGTCACGCGAGCGGCACCGTCGACCTCCAGGTCGCCGTCCAGCTCGCCGTCGTCGCCCGCTTCTACGAGCGCCTCGGTGATCACGCCGTCAACATCAGCCACCGCGTGCTCTACATCACCACCGGTTGGCTGCCGGAACACGACGCGATCCGCAACGACAACAGCAACGTTGCGGATGCGGAGCCCGCCGAGGACTGACCGTGGACCTGCTCCTGCTGCTCGCCGGGGCAGGTCTGGCCTTCGCTGCCGGCTGGTGGATCGCCCGATCGTCGGGCCACGAACCGGTGACGATCGCCGCTGCCGAGCCACCGACGGATGCGTCGCCCCGCACGACCGACCGGTACGAACTGGTCGCACAACACCACGTCGGCGTGGTCGTCAGCGACCAGCGCGGCCAGCTCGTCTGGCGCAACGAGGCGGCGCGTGCGTTGGCCGGCACCCATGTCGGCGTTCTCGTCGACGAGTCGATCGAACGTCACGTCGCCGAATCGCTCGAGAAGGGTGATTCGAGCGATGTCCTCGAGATGTACGGTCCGCCGAAGGTCGTCCTCGACGTCGACGCGCACCGCCTCCCGAGCGGGGGCGTGGTCGTCTTCATCGACGACATCTCCGAGCGGCGCCGGATCGACCAGGTGCGAACCGACTTCGTCGCCAACATCTCGCACGAGCTGAAGACTCCCGTCGGCGCGTTGTCGGTCCTGGCCGAGACGCTCGAGGACGAGACCGACCCCGAGACGATGCGACGCGTCGTCGGACGGATGCAAGGCGAGGCGGCGCGGGCGTCGCGAACGATCGACGACCTGCTCGAACTGTCGCGGATCGAGCTGGGCGGCGAACGCAGTATCGAACCGATCCGCCTGCCGGACGTGATCAACGAGGCGATGGCCCGAGTCGCCGAACTCGCCCAGCAGCGTCAGGTCGGCGTCTCCAACCTCATGGCGGCGGATCAGTTCGACGACATCGTCGTCCACGGCGACCGCCGACAACTGATCAGCGCGCTCGGCAACCTCGTCGAGAACGGCGTCAAGTACAGCGAACCCGGTGGGCTCGTGCAGGTCCGTGCCCGGTACCACGAAGGCATCGTCGAGCTCGGCGTGACCGACGAGGGCATCGGCATCCCCAAGCGCGACCTCGACCGCATCTTCGAACGCTTCTATCGGGTCGACAAGGCGCGCAGCCGGGAGACCGGCGGAACCGGTCTCGGCCTGTCGATCGTGCGTCACGTG
Organism: Ilumatobacter fluminis; assembly: GCF_004364865.1. Taxonomy (NCBI): domain Bacteria; kingdom Bacillati; phylum Actinomycetota; class Acidimicrobiia; order Acidimicrobiales; family Ilumatobacteraceae; genus Ilumatobacter; species Ilumatobacter fluminis. The sequence continues at coordinate 3,761,611 of NZ_SOAU01000001.1, read as the reverse complement.
GCGCAGAACCACGTGGGCGACGTCGCCGTTCGCTCGGTCGAGGGGGAGGGCAGCACCTTCATGTTGCGCCTGCCCGCCCGACGCGCCGGCGAACGAGCCACTCCCGACTCGTCGTACGACGCATCACTCGACTCATCCGCCGCACCCGAACAGGGCGGCGACCCACAGCAAGGAATCGCATGAGCAGTCCCACCATTCTCGTCGTCGAGGACGAGGCGAGCTTCGTCGACGCGTTGCAGATCGGCCTGACCCGCGAGGGCTTCCACGTCGAGGTGGCCACCGACGGCATCGAGGCGATCACCCGCTTCGAACAGGTCGAACCCGACCTGGTGCTGCTCGACGTGATGCTGCCGCGTGCGTCGGGGATCGACGTGTGCCGCCAGCTGCGCCAGACGAGTTCGGTGCCGATCATCATGGTCACGGCGAAGTCGAGCGAGATCGACACCGTGGTCGGCCTCGAGGTGGGCGCCGACGACTACGTGACCAAGCCGTACCGGATCCGGGAGTTGGTGGCACGCATCCGCGCCCAGCTCCGCCGCAACACGATGGAGAACGGCACGGGCGAGATCGAACGGCCCGCCGTGGCCGATGCGGCGATCCGTGTCGGTGAGGTCTCGCTCGACCCCGAGGAGCACCGCGTGACCGTCGACGGGAGCGACATCAACCTCCCGCTCAAGGAGTTCGAGGTGTTGCACCTGCTCCTGGCCAACGCCGGTCGGGTCCTCACCCGCGAAACGCTGATCGATCGAGTGTGGGGCACCGACTACGTCGGTGACACCAAGACACTCGATGTGCACATCAAGCGGCTCCGCTCGAAAGTCGAACCCGATCCGGGAAGCCCGTCGCGGATCGTGACCATCCGCGGTCTCGGCTACAAGTACGAGCGCACCTGACCGGCACCGCCCGGTCAACGCAGCCGACGGACGACGGTGAGCCGATCCACCGGCTCACCCGCCAGCCAGCCCAGCGTGTGATTGGGCTCGCGGCCGACGACTTCGAACCCGGAACGCTCGAGCGCAGAGGCACGCCGGCCGTGCCGGGTGTTGATCTCGCCGGACCATCCGTCGTGGCCGGCATCGAGCACGACCTCGTCGATCCGTGCACGCACGGCCAGCACGGCGCTCGTGTTGCGTGCCGCCCCGGTCAGGTTGAGGTGGGCATGGGCGGACGGCACGTCGTGTCGGCCGCTCCGGGCGAGCGCAGCGGCGTCGCGCAACCGGAGTCGCACGAAGGTCCGCATGGCCGGGTCGAGGCGGCCATGAACGACCGCTCCACACGCGGCAGCGACGAACCGCGCCGACCCGGCGACCACGGCGCGTCGTGCCGACCGCTCGTCGCAACACACCAGCGCGTACCCGACGGCGTGATCGTCGTCGTCGACGACCACCGACGCCCAGCGTGCGCCGGTCGTCAGGTACCAGTCGAGGCAGAGGTGTTCGTACGCTCGCATCACCTCGTGCGACGGGTCGAGCGGTGCTGCCGACCCGCCCGCGACGGTCGCCCAGAACAACGTTCGGACTGCCGCGTCGTCGGCGGCTCGGAAGGGGCGGATCGACACCCTCACTGCCGCTGCCGCTGCCGCTGCCGCTGCCGCTGCCGCTGCCGCTGCCTCCCCGACCGCACTCATGCTGCCGCCGGTTCGTAGAGCGCGAGCAGCCGTTCGGCGGTGGCCTCCCACCCGTGCGCCTCGGCGTGCCGGCGAGCCGCGCGCCGGACTTCGACCCGGTCGATGGCGAGCAGTTCGAGCACGCCACGCCCGAACCCGGCGGCATCGGGTGGGCAACGGCGTCCGGCGTCCGGCGGCACGATCTCGGCCAGCGCGCCGTGTTCGGGAACGACCACCGGGGTGCCCGCAGCGAGGAACTCGAGCGCGGCGAGCCCAAAGGTCTCGTAGCGCCCCGGGGCGATGCCCACGTCGGCCGTCGCCATCGCCGCGGCCAGCGCAGCCCGGTCGGCGAGGTGGCCGAGGAATCGGATCGGGAGGCCCTCGGCGTGAGCGGTCAACTCGGCGCGGAGCGGCCCGTCGCCGTACACGTCCCACTCGAAGTCGAGCCCGGCGGCGACGAGATACCGGGCGGTCTCGACGAGGAGGGACGGTGACTTCTCCGGCGACAGCCGGACGGCGGAGACCAGACGAGCACGGGGGCGCAGTGCGTCGTCGCTCTCGACCGGCCGGAACCGTTCGAGATCGACGCCGAGGGCGATCCGCCCGATCGGCGGCCCGGCCAGACCGTCGAACTCCGATGCCGCGAAGTCGGATGCGCACACGACCGCGTCGACACGCCGGAGGAGGCGCGCGTCGTAGCGACGAACGGCGGGAGCGACGGCATTCGGCATCCGGGTGGCACGGCCGATGATCGCGTCCAGGCGCTCGTGCGAGATGAGGACGACACGCGCCCCGTCGGCCCGTCGGTCGGCGGCAGGGCCGACGAGGGTGGCTTTGTCGGAGAGTTCGATCACGTCGGGTGCGAGTCGGTCGAGGGCGTCACGGACCGCTTTCCGACGCACGATCATCCGGTAACCGCCCATGCCCGGGACCTTCGGTGCCCGGATCCGCACGATCGTCCGGCCGGCCACCTCGTCGACGCTGTCCTCGGCGTCCGGCACGATCAGCGAACACCGGTGCCCGCGAGCTGCGTACTGCCCGGCGAGCTGATCGACGGCGGTGCGGAGCCCGCCCGACGTCGGCGTGTAGAAGTTGGCGATCTGACAGATGTGCATCGTCACGCGGCCGTCACGCTGCCGAGTTGGACGTCGAGCAGGTCGGCGTACGACGCAGTCGGCCGGCAGGCCGCGATGTCGAGTGTCGCGATCGTCGCGTCTCGCGTCGTGGGGTCGTCGAGGTCGGCCGGGTGGAGGGCGAGTCGGATGGGGCGGCCCTGCACGACGTGCCGCACGAGTACCTGACGCGTGAACCAGCTGCCGACACCGGCGAGGCTGCTGTCGGGGCGCTGGCAGACCGCCGGGATCCGGATCTGCCGGTCGTGCCAGAGGTCGGTCACCGTGAGGTGGCTGGTCGTGTAGGCGAAACCGGCTTCGTACAGGGCATCGACCGCTGCGTCGGACGCCAACCAGCCGGGCGGGGTGAACCCGAGCGGTGACCAGCCGTGACGCTCCATCTCGTCGACGCCGCGTGCGATCAGGTCGCGGGCGGTGTCCAGATCGAGATCGCAGAACTCGGCGCACCCCCGTGCCATCAGTCGGTTGCGGGTGTTGCGCGTGGTCGACAGCTTGTTCGGCTGGTGGCGCCACCCGTGGAGTGCGAGTTCGTATCCCTCGGCCGCGGCTGCCGACAGTCGGTCGACCAGCACAGGGTCGTCGTCGAGGGAGCGGCCGCGCCACGGACCCGGCACCACCAAGAGCGTGGCTCGGATGCCTCGGCGACGGACCATGTCGAGCAGTTCGAGCGAACGCGCACTCGTCGTGGCGTGTACGTCGTGGATCGAGACGACGACGCTCATGCCGCCACCTCTGCAGCCGGCGCCTCGATGACGGCTCGGTAGTGACCGATCAGCTCGTCCATGATCACCGGCCACGGACGTTGCTCGACCTCGGCACGAGCGGCGGTGCCGAGCCGGGCCCGCAACGCCGGATCGCGAGCAAGCTCGTCGACGGCGCCGACCAGGGTCTCGGGCACCTCCGGCGACCAGAACAGTCCGCTGTGCCGATGCTGGACGAAGTCGAGTGGACCACCGGCACTCGGCGCGACGACCGACACACCCGACGCCATTGCCTCCTGGAGCGCCTGGCAGTACGTCTCGTCGACGCCCGTGTGCACGAAGACGTCGAACGTGGCCGCCAACGCGCTCAGCATCTGACCGCTCTGGAAGCCGACGAAGCGGGCCCCGGGGAGCTTGCGTTGCAGGTCGTCGCGTTCGGGTCCGTCGCCGACGACGACGACCCTGACGTTCGGCATGGCGAGCAGGGGAGCGAGTCGTTCGACCTGCTTCTCCTTCGCGAGTCGGCCGATGAAGCCGACGACGACCTCGTCGTTCGGTGCCAGGAACCGATGGAGTTCGTCGGATCGATGTCGGGGGTCGAATCGGTCGAGATCGACGCCGCGTGCCCAGACGTCGGTGTTCTCGATGCCGCGTGCCCGCAGCGCCCACGCCGTGACCGACGACGGGGCGAGGGTCAGTGCCGACTGGCCATGGACCCAGCGCAGATAGTTCCAGATGCCGTCGGTGACGCGATTCAGACCGTGGCGCTTCGCGAAGCCGGCGAGATCGGTCTGGAACACGGCGATGCTGGGGATGCCTGCCCGTCCCGCGACCCGCGCAGCGGTGGCACCCAGGACGGCGGGCGCGGCGAGGTGGACGACGTCGGGGCGGAACTCACGCAGGGTCGAGCGGATGCGGAGACTGGGCAGCCCGACGCGCAACTCCGGGTAGCGGGGGAGGTCGAAGCCGCGCACCCGCACGACTTCCACGTCGTCGATGCCCTCGACGAAGTCGTCCCCCGGACCGGGCGCGATGACGATCGCCCGGTGTCCCTCGTCGTGAAGGTGCTCGAGCAGCCGGAGGACCGAGTTGGTCACGCCGTTGACGTTCGGGAGGAACGACTCGGCGACGATCGCCACCCGGAGTGAACGTGGCGAGGGAGTGGGCGGTCGGAGGGTGCGAAGCATCGTCACGAGGACCTTTCTTCGGGGGCGGGGGGAATCGCGACGTCGACGGCGGCAATGCACGCGGCGGCGACGGCGAAGCACACGGCGATCGCGGCGAACGTCGGACGGGAGCGGTCGGCCAGGCCGAACAGGAGGGCCGTCGCAGCGCCGCCGAAGTACGACAGGTTGTAGGCGGCGTCGTAGACGGAGAAGACGCGGGCCCGGGCGGCGTCGGTGATCGCTGCCTGCACGACGGCATCGGTCGTGACGCGCAGGTTCTGGAACGCCCAGAACGACAAGGCGACCGCGACCGCCCAGACCAGCGGCGCGTGCAGCGCGACGGCGACGAACAAGGCGGCGGCCGGCATGGCGAACGCGCCGAACGCGAGCAACCGCATCCCCGATCGTTCGGCCACGGCGGGGGCGGTGAGGGTGCCGAGGAACGATCCGACACCGGTGACGGCGACGACGACGAGATAGCCCCGTTCGGCGAAGTCGAACTCGTTCGCAGCGGCGAGCACCGCGGACGCGAAGGTGGCTCCGAGCAGCGCCCGGCTCGAACTCGTGAGCAGGATCGCTCGGCGTGTCGGTGGGCTGGCGACGAGGGCGGCGACACGGGCGACCGTCTCCCGCCACGAGTGGTGACGGCGATCGGAGCGTCCACCCAGATCGACTCGGAGGGTCCCGAAGCCGACTGCCGACACCAGCTGTGCGACGGCGGCGACGGAGAGCAGCGCGGTCGTCGCGGTCGTGCCGCCGAGGGCACCGAGTGCGGCGCCGCACGTCCCGGCGACCATCCCGACGAACAACGCTCGAGCATCCATCTCGACCAGGTCGTCGGATGCCACGAGCCGCGGGATCGACGAGGCACGCAGTGTGTACACGAGCCGCGCACACGAGATCAGTGCTGCGGCCGTCACCAGGCCGAGTTGTTGGTCGGCGGTCGCCACGGCCACCGCCGCGACGACCGTCAGGAGGCAGCGGGCGACGTTGACCGTGCCGAGCAGTCGGCGTCGGCTGTAACGGTCGGCCACCACGCCCGAGAGGGGCCCGACCGTCGCATACGGCACGGCGGCGGCCAGCACGGTGGCGAGCAGGGCGTCCGGGTCGACGCCGTGCTCGCCCGGCGACAGCAACGCGGTGGCCAGCACCAACGCCGTGATGGCGTCGGCTGCCTGACCGAGTCCCTGAGCGGCGAGGAACTGTCGCACCTCGGCCGCCCGACGGGTCACCGGCGTCACCGACGTCGCCGACTCGGCCGGACGGATCGCGTCGACGCTCACGTGCCCACCAGCCTCGACGCTTCCGGGATCACCACGGCCGCCGGTGGGCGCGAACTCGGTGACCGGCGCCAGCGACGCAGCCCGACCCCCACGCCGAGGCCGAACACCGCCAGCTTCGCGATCAGCGCACCACCGAGCCCGAGCGGCAGTGGCGCCACCACCAGCGACGCGACGACCGCGGCGACACCCGAGATGAGCACGCACGACAGCCAGGTCCGCCAGGCGAAGGCATCACGCACCGGGATCGCAAACGTGTTGGCGATGCGGTTCATGGCGATCATCCAGCCGATCCCCGTGGCGATCACGGTGCCGACCGACGCCCCGGTCATGCCCCACAACCAGGCGCCGGCGCCGGCGAGGACGACGTTGGTGACGAGGGTGCAGAGCGCGACCAGCATCAGGTCGCGGCTGCGGCCGGCCGCCCGCAGCACCATCCCGTACTCGGCGACCCGGTGCACCGTGACGAGCGTGAACAGCTGGAACGCCACGATGCCCCGTGCCATCGAGTCGGTGAACAGCAGCCGGATGACCTCCGGCGCCACCAGCACGAGGCCGACGGCCATCGGGACGACGACGGCAGACATCGTCATCGTGAGGTGGAGCCAGTGGGTGCGGGCGAGTGCGAGGTCGTCGTCCTGGAACGCGGCGACCAACGAGGTGACGATCGCTGCACCACCGGCGTACGGCAGCACGGCGAGGAGCGGGACTTCCTGAGCCGCCACCGCGTACACGCCGAAGTCGCCGCTGCGGAACGCTGCGATGAACCACTTGTCGACCAGGCGGTTGAGCATCGCAACGGCGACGGCGACGCCGAGTGGGATGCTGTAGACGAGTTGATGGACGAGGAGCTGCCGTCCGACGGGCAGCCTTCGCGCCGTGCCGAGCGTTCGGTCGACGAACCAGATGCCGCCGACCAGCCGGACCGCCCCGACCGCGACCAGCCCGTAGACGACGCCGAGCGTGCCGGCGCCCGACGCAGCGGGCACGATCGTGGCGGTCAGGATCAGGACGGTGCCGATCAGGTCCCAGGCGGCCGCCTTCCCGAACCGGTCGGTGGCGATCATCGCCATCGGCACACACGCGGACGGCAGTTCGAGGGCGATCGCCACCCCGACCCAGACGACGGCCGACGCGTCGGAGAGGCGTCCGCCCGACAGCGCCGGAGCGGCCACCGTCAAGCCGAGCGCGATCAGTGCCCCCATGCCGAACAACATCGCCATCGTCCGCAGCACGAGCGACGCTCGGCGCTCGGCTTCGAGCGGCGGGAGGAAGAACACGATGCCGTGCTGCACGTTGAGCGTGCCGATGGTCGTACCCGCCAGATAGATCGACAGGAGGAACGCCGTCGCGTTCCAGTCGTCGGGACCGAGCAGCCGGACGAGTGCGATCGACAGCACGACCTGGGTGGCCTTCACCGCCGCCTGCCCGATCGCCACCAGCCCGGTCCGGCGGGCGAACCCGTCGCCGGTCCGTCGCCGGGCCGCGACATCACCGGCGACCAGGCGGAGCTTCGTGCCGCTGATCACGTGATGCTCCAGATGCGGCGGGGCGTTTCGAGCGCACCGATCGCGGTTCGGACCTGCTCGCCCCGTCGCCAGAACGGTGCCGTCTCGCGTGCGAACCGCGGGTCGTCGATGTCGAGATCGGCGAGGAGGCGACGGTGATTGCTCGCGACGTAGTGCATCACCTGGGCGTCGACGGGCAGCTCGAGTGTGCGATCGGAGAAGAAGCGATGGCTGAGGCCCGGAGGCACGGCGTAGAACCGAGACGTCGGCGCGACCCAGGCCAGCCGCGGTTCGGTTCGCACGACGTCGTCGAGGAGGTTCGGGCCGAGTGCGAACCGGATGCTCGGATCGACCTCGAGGGCCTGGGCCAGCGCGAAGGCGATGAACGGCGACTCCGCCGGTGCGCCGATGACCGCATTGTTGACCTGCTCGCGCGTGTGACCGTCGTCGCTGATCCGGTCGGCCAGGCGGAGTCGGCCGTGCCACACCGCGCTGTCGACCCGGCACGCCGCCCACCGGACGGCCCACGGGGTCGCCTTCAACGCTGCGATCGGACCGAAGCCCCGTTCGATCCGCGACCGGTTGCCGTCCCACACGCGCTCGACGCCGACGTAGCTGCCGTGCACCGACGGCCGGTGGAGCCCGCGGAGCACGAGCACGTCCGTGTCGAGGTAGACACCGCCGCGGGCGTACAGCACCGCCAGCCGGGCGAGGTTCGAGATCGCCGCCGGCGACCGCAACCGCTGCAGCAGATCGACATACGGGGAGGCGCCGAGCGGACACGGCTCGAAGAGTTCACCCGGCGTCCATCGAGTGACGTCGACCCGGTCGTAGGCGGCGACCGTTCGGAAGTGATCGGTGGCCGGCACGTCACCGTTCTCGCCGACGACGAGATCCAGGTCGATCCTCGCCTCCGGCATCGCCACGATCGCCGACTCGATCGCCAATCGGGCGTGGTAGGGGAAGCGCGAACCGGTCCAGACGAAGTGCACACGCAGGGGGTGGTCGCTCACGTCAGGTCATTGTCGACGGCCGACGTGAACGACACGGGTGTGATTCGTGGCGTCGAACCGACGATCGGGCAACGATCCAGCGGCCCCACGGTGGCCGTCAGGCGGGATCGGTGCGACGTCGAGGCGTCGACCAGGTGAACGGACGGTCTCGACCGGTCGAGGCGCCGACGGCGGCGAGCCGCCGCGTACGATCGGCGCCGTGTCCGGATGGAAGGCGAACTCGAGGTTCCAGCAGCTCGCGTTCACCCATGCGGCGATGATGGGCGGCGAGGCGGCGATGGTCGTCGCGCTCGCCGACTCGTTCTTCTTCGACGTCGACCCGAACGGGGCCCGGAGCCGGGTGCTGGCCTTCCTGCTCGTCAGCTTCGCCCCGTTCCTGCTCGTCGCCCCGGCGATCGGCCCGGCCATCGACCGGGTGCGAGGCGGTCGCAAGCTGATCGTGCAGGTCGTCGCCGCGTCGCGCATCGTCGTGCAACTGCTCATGATGCGCTTCGCCGACGACATCGTGCTGTTCCCGCTCGTGTTCGCGGCGCTGGTGCTGCAGAAGACGTACACGGTCTCGAAATCGGCGCTCGTCCCCGCCGTGGTGCGCGGCGACGCCGAACTGGTCGAGGCGAACTCGAAGCTCGGTGTCATCGCCGGTGTCGCCGGCACGATCGCGGTCATCCCTGCGGGCGCGCTCCAGCTCACGATCGGGTCGCCCGCCACCCTGCTCTACGGCGCGCTGCTCTTCGGTGTCGCCCTGATGTTCTCGATCGGCCTGCCCGACGAGTTGCGCGTGGACACCCACGAGCCCTCCGCGGCGACCGAGCTCGAACCCACCGTCGGCCTCCAACTCGGCTGGGTCGCGATGTTCATCCTGCGAGCAGCGGCCGGCTTCATGCTCTTCCACCTCGCGTTCTGGTTCCGGGGCGAACCCAACGAGAAGCAGCTGCTGGCCCTGGCCGTCGGCCTGTCGTCGATCGGGACGCTGATCGGCAACTCGGTGGCACCCCGGCTCAGACGGACGCTCCACGAGGAGCGGATGCTGGTCGTCGCGCTCGTCGCACCCGCGATCGTCGGGCTCGCCGCCACCATCGTCGGCGGACCACTGCTCGGCATCGCCGTCGCCACCGTCGTGAATTTCGCCGCCGCGCTCGGCCGATTGTCGTTCGAATCGATCGTGCAACGCGACGGCCCCGACACCAACCGCGGCCAAGCGTTCGCGCAATTCGAGACGCGATTCCAGCTCGGCTGGGTGATCGCCGCCGTGATCCCGATCCTGCTCGACCTGCCCGGACGGGTCGGTTTCGCCCTCGTGACCTGCGTGTTCGCGCTCGCGGCGTTCAACTACCTGCTCGGGATCCGTGCCCCGACCGGACACGGTCGGATGCCGCCCGAACCGGCTCCCTCCTAGGCTGTCGGGAGCCGTCGACCACTAGCACAGCGGCCCGAAAAAGTGGCGGATCTGGGCAGTGGGGATCGCGGAAGGCTCCGATAGCATGATCTGCCGGTCTGTGCGCATCCGCGCGTGTCGGCCGAAACGAAGAGTCCGCTGACCTGGGTGAATGCCCCGGTCCACAACGAGGAGCGTAGCCCTGCCGAAGCCCAAGGAAGATGCCATCGTGCTCGAAGGCACGATCATCGAGTCACTCCCCAATGCGATGTTCCGGGTCGAACTGGAAAATGGCCACAAGGTGTTGGCTCACATCTCCGGGAAGATGCGCATGCACTACATCCGCATCCTGCCAGGCGACAAGGTGCAGGTCGAGCTCACTCCGTACGACCTCACCCGAGGCCGTATTACGTACCGCTACAAGTGAGAGAACCGCTGTGAAGGTCCGACCGAGCGTCAAGAAGATGTGCGAGAAGTGCCGCGTGATCCGCCGGCACGGGCGCGTCCAAGTCATCTGTGAGAACCCGCGCCACAAGCAGCGCCAGGGCTGAGTAAGAGGAAGCAACGAACACCATGGCACGTATCGCCGGCGTCGATATCCCCCGCGAAAAGCGGCTCGAGATCTCGCTCACCTACATCTTCGGGATCGGTAAGACGACCGCCCAGAAGATGTGTGACGACCTCGGCCTCGACCGCAACACCAAGGTCTCCTCGCTCACCGAGGACGAGGTCAACCAGATCCGTCAGTACGTCGATCAGAACCTGACGATCGAGGGTGACCTGCGTCGCGATGTCCAGAACGACATCAAGCGCAAGATCGAGATCGGAAGCCTCCAGGGCGTCCGTCACCGCAAGGGGCTGCCGGTCCGTGGCCAGCGCACCCACACCAACGCTCGTACCCGCAAGGGCCCGAAGCGCACCGTTGCCAACAAGAAGAAGGCTGTGAGGAAGTAATGGCCAAGGCAGGATCGGGCGGTCGCCGCCCCCGCCGTCGCGACCGGAAGAACATCTCGACCGGCGTCGTGCACATCAAGAGCTCGTTCAACAACACGATCGTCACGATCACCGACACCGCCGGCAACGTCATCTCGTGGGCGTCGTCGGGTGGCGTCGGGTTCAAGGGCAGCCGTAAGAGCACCCCGTACGCCGCGCAGCAGGCCGCCGAGCGCGCCGCCAACGCGGCGATCGAGCACGGCCTCCGCCGCGCCGAGGTGCAGGTGAAGGGCCCGGGTTCGGGTCGCGACACCGCGGTCCGCTCCATCCAGAACACCGGCATCGAGGTCATCTCGATCAAGGACGTCACGCCGGTCCCGCACAACGGCTGCCGCCAGCCCAAGCGTCGTCGCGGCTGAGAACAGAGGAACGAAGACACATGGCTCGTTACACCGGACCCAAGGTGCGCCTCTCGCGTCGCCTGTCCACCAACATCTTCGAGAACGAGAAGGGCCGCAAGGCGCTCGACCGCCGCCCCTTCCCGCCCGGTGCGCACGGTCGCACCCGCCGCCGCAACGCCGGCAGCGAGTACCTGGCCCAGCTGCAGGAGAAGCAGAAGGCCAAGTACATCTACGGCCTGCTCGAGAAGCAGTTCAAGAAGACCTACAACGAGGCGCTCCGCACCGACGGCAACACTGGTGAGAACCTCCTCATCATGCTCGAGTGCCGCCTCGACAACGTCGTGTACCGCGCCGGTTGGGGCTCCACCCGCCCGCAGGCCCGACAGTTCGTCAACCACGGTCTCATCCAGGTCAACGGCAAGCGCGTCGACATCCCGTCGTACCGCGTCCGCCAGGGCGACGTCATCTCGCTGTCGCCGAAGGCCGCCGACATGATCGTCATCCAGCACAACCTCGACGTGCTCGACCGCTCGGTCGTCGGGTGGCTCGAGGTCGGCGACGGTGGCAAGCAGGTCACCGTCCGCGACCTTCCCCAGCGCGAGCACATCGACGTGCCCGTCCGCGAATCGCTCATCGTCGAGCTCTACTCGAAGTAATCCCTCGCGTAGGCCGCGGCGTGAGCCGCTGCAGATCAAGACCCGAACGACCGTTCAACCCTCAGAAAGGATCACCGCAGCATCATGCTCGTCATGCAGCGCCCCTCCGTCGAAGCCCTCGGCGAGGAGTCCAACAATCAGCAGCGCTTCGCGATCGGTCCGCTCGAGCCCGGCTTCGGCCACACGCTCGGCAACTCGCTCCGTCGTACCCTCCTGTCGTCGATCCCCGGCGCAGCCATCACGACGGTTCGTTTCGACGACGCCCTCCACGAGTTCGACACCATCTCCGGTGTCGCCGAGGACGTCACCGACATCATCCTCAACCTCAAAGACGTCGTCCTCACCTGTGAGGCCGAGGAGTCGGTGAACCTGCGCCTCGACGTGCGCGGCCCGGCCGTCGTCACCGCCGGCGACATCGAATGCCCGGCCGACGTCGAGATCCTCAACAAGGATCTCCCGATCGCGACCCTCAACGGCAAGGCCCGCCTCGCCATCGACCTCACGGTCGAGCAGGGCCGTGGCTACGCCTCGAGCCAGCGCGAGACCGAGTCCCGCACGATCGGCGTCATCCCGATCGATGCGATCTTCAGCCCGGTCCGTCGCGTCAGCTTCGAGGTCGAGCCGACCCGCGTCGAGCAGTCGACCGAGTACGACAACCTGATCCTCGAGGTCGAGACCGACGGCTCGATGCCGGCCGCCGACGCCCTCGCCTCGGCCGGTGCGACCCTGCGTTCGCTGGTCGACCTCGTCGCCAACATGGCCGAGGAGCCCAAGGGTCTCGAGCTCGGCGAGATGGTCGACACGGCCACGAGCTCGCCCGACCTCGAACTCCCGATCGAAGACCTCGACCTGTCGGAGCGCCCCCGCAACTGCCTCAAGCGCGCCCAGGTCAACACGGTCGGCGAACTCCTCACCAAGACCGAGGACGACCTGCTCAACATCACGAACTTCGGCCAGAAGAGCCTGGACGAGGTCAAGGAGAAGCTGGACGAGCGCGGCCTGACGCTGCGCGGCTGAACCGCTTCGAACGGATACAAGGAAAAGAACCGACATGCCTGCAACCCCACGACGCGCCCGCAACTTCGGCGGCAGCTCGCAGCACCAGCGCCTCATGATGGCGAACCTCGCTGCCTCGCTCTTCGCCGCCGAGGGCATCACCACGACCGAGGCCAAGGCCAAGGCGCTGCGCCCGGTCGCCGAGAAGCTCATCACCAAGGCCAAGAAGGCCCAGGACGGTCCGATGCGCGTGCACCGCATCCGTCAGATCCAGGGCTACCTGGGTGACCGCGAGATGACCCACAAGCTCGTCAACGACGTGGCCCCGCGGTACATCGAGCGCAACGGTGGCTACACCCGCATCCTGAAGCTCGGGCCGCGTGAGGGCGACAAAGCCCCCATGGCCCGCATCGAACTCGTCTGATCTGCTTCGGGCCAGATTCGCCGATCGCTGCGTTGACATCGTCCGCTCGTTGCCGAAAGGCAACTCGGGACTCGTCTGCCTTGCGCTCGACGAATCTGATCCCGAATCAGTGAACTGAGAAGAACTTGCGAAGTCCGGTCCTGCGGGGCCGGACTTCTGCGTTTTCCCTTCACGGCATACTGGGGCGGTGAGCGAGGGGGAGCCAGGCCGGACCGTCGATGGCGTCGATACCGCCGATGTGGTGCTGCGGCGGTGTCGGTTCACGGTGGCGTATCACGGGGCGAAGTTTCGGGGGTTTGCGCCGAATCACGGGGTGCGGACCGTCATGGGGGACCTCATGGCCGCGATGACCAGGGTGCTCCGTCGGCCCGTCGAGCTGACCGGGGCCGGTCGCACCGACGCCGGCGTCCACGCCTGGGGGCAGGTCGTGACCGGCGATCTCCCCGCCGACACCGACCTCCACCGATTCGCCCGGCGCATCAACAAGCTGTGCGCACCCGACGTCTCGATCCGAGATGGCGACTGGACCGAACCCGACTTCGACGCCCGCTTCTCGGCCACCTGGCGCCAGTACCGCTACCACGTCTGGAACGACCCGGCGCCCAACCCGATCCTGGCCGACGTCGCCTGGCACGTCGGCCGCCCCCTCGATCTCGACGCCATGCAGCGTGCCGCCGCCGACTTCCTCGGCGAACACGACTTCAGCTCGTTCTGCCGCAAACCCAAGGTCGACGCCGACCATCCGCTCCCCAGCATGGTGCGGATCATGCACGAGGTCGGCTGGACACGTGTCGACGACACGCCCATGCTCCGCTTCGAGATCAAGGGCAGCGCCTTCTGCCACCAGCAGGTTCGGTCGACCGTCGGCACCCTCGTCGACATCGGGCTCGGCCGGCTCGGCGCCGCGTCGATCCCCGACATCATCGCCGCCTGCGACCGCGACGCCGCCGGCGGCGTCGCACCACCCCACGGGCTGGTGCTCTGGGCCGTCGGGTACGACGGCCGCCGCTGGGACGCCTGACCGCCTGCGCCGCGTCGCCGCCCGCCGGTCTGCTACAACACGTGGTCGTGTGGGAATCGCGTCGGGTGACACCTCCCGTCGTCGCCGGCGGGATCTGGGCGTCATGGTGGCTGCTGCTACGCGTCACCGGCCAGGGGTACTCGCTGCGACCGGTCTACGCCGGCTACCAGTTCGTGCCCGCCGACGACCTGTTCGACGCCCCCGTGTCGGCCGTGTGGAGCCTCCACATCCAGCCGCCGGTGTGGAACCTGGTCGTCGGCGCCGCCGGCGGCTGGAGCCCGTTCGGCGACGCATTGACGCTCCAACTGGTCACCCTGGCGCTCGGCATCGGCCTCGCCGCCTCACTCTGTGCCCTCCTCGGCGCGCTCGGCGCACCACCCGGATGGGCAGTCGGACTGACGGCGCTCGCGACCCTGAACGCGCAGGTGATGCTGCACGCCTTCGAACCGCGGTACGACTTCGCCGTCGCCACGCTCACCTGCCTCCTGGTCTGGACGACGACCCGGCCGGCGGGCAGCCGATGGGCCGTCGCCGCGCCGATCGTCGTCTCGACCACGCTCGCAGCGACCCGCACGCTCTATCACCCCGTCTGGCTCGTCGGCGTCGTGGTCCTGGTACTGATCGCCCACCGACGTGTCCTCCGACCCGCCAACGTCGCCGTCGCGATCGCCGTTCCGCTCGTGGTGATCGGCGGATGGGCGGTCAAGAACCAGGTCGTCGTCGAACGCCCGACGGTGTCGACCCTGACCGGCATGAACCTGCTGCGTTCGGTGTCCCCGGCAACCGACGAGACGGCGCTCGAGCAGATGACGACCGACGGCCGGATCAGCGAGATCTGGCGTGTCGGACTCGCTCGATGGGCACTCGACGGACCGTGCCTCGACGCCGACCAGAGCGGCACCGGCGCGCTCGACTCGCCGACCCGGACCCTGCCCCGGCAGTACCGGACCGGCGCGTTCGACGACGGGGTCGTGCCGAACTACAACGCGCGCTGCTTCCTCGTGGCGTACGACCAGGCGTCGAGCGACGCGTCGACGATCATTCGCGAACACCCTGGCGCGTGGGTGCGCGGGCGACTCTGGGCGGCGAACAACTGGTTCGGACTCCCCGAGGTCGACCCCGCCGACCGGTCCGCACTCTGGACACCACTCGAACTCGGCACCCGGGCCGCCCTCGTCGGTGCGCCTCACCCGCCCCTGCCCGACAGCTGGGGGGCTCCGTCGCTCTGGGTCCATCGCACCCCGGTCTCGATCCTGCTCATCACCCTGTCCGGAGCAGTACTCGTCACCGGCGTCCGGCGAGGCGTCGCGGTCGGTCGGGACGGCGCCGCACATCTGCCCGAGATCGTCGCGGCATGGACGGTCGCGTGGACCCTCGTCGCCGGGATCGCTTTCGAGTTGGGGGAGCAGGTCCGCTTCCGGAACGCGATCGACCCGCTCGTCATCGGGCTCGGCGGGTGGCTGCTGATCGACGCCGTCCGTCGGCGCCGCTCAGGTCGTGACGCGAACTCGCGCGACGCGGCGTTGTCGCAGCGCAACGCGCGCCCGTAGGATTACCCGGTTCATTTTGCAGCCTTCTGCCACTGATTCGATGATTGATTCGCGGTGGGCTGTGCCGACGAAAAGCAGTCGAAAGCTCAGAACGATGAAGACGTACACCCCGAAAGCCAGCGAGATCCAGCGTGACTGGTACGTGGTCGACGCCGAGGGCATGATCCTCGGTCGCCTCGCCACCGAGGTCGCCCGTGTCCTGCGCGGCAAGCACAAGCCGACGTTCAGCCCCCACATCGACACCGGCGATCACGTCATCGTGATCAACGCCGACAAGGTCGTGATGAGCGGCTCGAACAAGGCCGAGGACAAGCGGGTCTGGCGCCACTCCGGGTACCCGGGCGGCATCAAGTCGCAGTCGTACGCCGAGTTGCTCGACCGCAAGCCGGCCGAAGCCGTCCGTGGCACGATCCGCGGCATGCTCCCCAAGGGCCCGCTGGGCCGCAAGCAGGTCTCGAAGCTGAAGGTCTACGCCGGCCCCGAGCACCCGCACACCGCCCAGTCGCCCACGCCGCTCGAGATCAAGCGCTGAGAGAAGACGAGAGACTCATGACGCACCCGCTCACCCAGACCACCGGTCGCCGCAAGGAAGCCGTGGCTCGTGCCCGCCTCCGCCCCGGCACCGGCACCGTGACGATCAACGGTCGTCCGTTCGACGTGTACTTCCCGACCTCCGCGCAGCGGATGGTCGTGTCCGAGCCGCTCCGCGTCGCCGAGGCCGAGGAGTCGTACGACATCGACGCCTCGATCCACGGCGGTGGCATCACCGGCCAGGCCGGAGCGCTCCGGATGGCGATCGCCCGTTCGCTGATCGAGATCGACCCCGAGCTCCGTCCGGCGCTCAAGGAAGCCGGTCTCCTCACTCGCGACTCCCGCAAGAAGGAGTCGAAGAAGTACGGCCTCAAGAAGGCTCGTAAGGCTCCGCAGTTCACCAAGCGCTGATTCGTCGGCGTATCCACGAGGCGTTTCGGGCGTGCGGTTCGGCACCGACGGAGTTCGGGGTCGGGCCAACACCGATCTGACCGCCTCGTTCGCACTGGACCTTGGTCGCGCAGCGGCCAAGGTCCTTCGTGCGTCTGTGGCCGTGGTCGGCGGTGACAGCCGACTGTCGACGCCGATGCTCGAGGCGGCGTTCGTCGCCGGGCTGGCGGCCGAAGGCGTCGAGGTGCACCGACTCGGTGTCACGCCGACCCCGGCGGTCGCCTTCGAGGCGCAACGCCTCGGTGCGATGGGTGCCGTCATCTCGGCCTCGCACAACCCGTACCACGACAACGGCATCAAGCTGTTCGCCGTCGGCGGCACCAAGCTGCCCGACGACGTCGAGCGTGCCATCGAGGCGCAACTCGTCGAACTCGACCCGCCGTCGGGTGACCCTGGCCTCGTCCACGGTCGTGGCGGCTCGGCCGACGCGTACGTCGAGCACCTGCTCCGCACGCTCGACGGCCGCGACCTCACCGGCATGCGGGTCGTGGTCGACGCCGCCAACGGCGCGGCGTCGCACCTCGCTGCCGACGTGTTCACACGCACCGGCGCCCAGGTCGTCGTGATCAACGACCGGCCCGACGGCCGCAACATCAACGATCGCTGCGGTGCGACCGACGTCGACAGGTTGCGCGCCGTCGTCACCGCCGAACGGGCCCAGGTGGGCATCGCGCTCGACGGTGACGCCGATCGGTTGATCGCCGTCGACGAGCAGGGCGACGTGGTCGACGGCGACCACGTGATCGCGATCTGCGCCGCCGATCTGCGCGCTCGCGGACTCCTGCGCGACGACACCGTCGTCGTGACCGTCATGACCAACCTCGGGTTCCGCTTGGCGATGGAAGCCGCCGGGATCGCCGTGGTCGAGACCCCGGTGGGCGACCGTTACGTGCTCGAAGCGCTGAACGAACACGGCTACTCGCTCGGCGGCGAACAGTCGGGCCACGTGATCTTCTCCGACTGGGCGACCACCGGCGACGGCCTCCTGACCGCGCTCGTGCTGCTCGACGTGGTCCAGCGCTCCGGGCGCCGACTGTCGCGACTCGCCCGTGAGGCCATGACGCAGCTGCCGCAGGTGCTCGTCAACATCCCCGTCGCCGAACGCCGCCCCGACATCGCCGCCGAACTCGCCGACGAGATCGCCGCCGCCCAGGCAGAACTCGGCGAGACCGGTCGGATCCTGGTCCGAGCGAGCGGAACCGAACCGTTCGTCCGCGTCATGGTCGAGGCGCCGACCGCCGAACAGGCACGGGCGACGGCCGATCGCCTCGCTGCACAGGTCCGGTAGCGACCGCCCGTGGGGATCCCCCGGACCGTCAAACGTCTGTTGATGCCCGCCGGCCTCGTGCTGGGATCGTTCGAGCAGCACGAGCCCGAACCCGCCCGGATGCCCGAGCCACTGTGGGCCGAGCCGGACGAGACGTTGCCCACGATCGGCGTCGTGATGCCGACGATGAACCAGGCGACGTTCATCGCCCGATCGATCGACAGTGTCCTCGACCAGGACTATCCCCGTTTGACCATGACCGTGCAGGACGGAGGGTCGACCGACGGCACCGTCGACATCGTGCGGGCCTACGCCGAATCCGGCCGGCTGACCGTCGAGTCAGGACCCGATGACGGTCAGTCGGACGCGATCAACCGAGGCATGGCGCGGATCGACACCGACATCGTCGCCTGGCTCAACTCCGACGACCTGTCGCTCCCCGGCGCACTCGTCACCGTCGGCCGGTACTTTCGTGATCACCCCGATGTCGACGTCGTCTACGGGCACCGGATCGTGCTCGACGATCGGGCCCGCGAGGTCGGTCGATGGGTGCTGCCGCGACACTCGAGGGGCGCCTATCAGTGGCGCTGCTACATCACCCAGGAGACGATGTTCTGGCGGCGGTCACTCCACGAACGCATCGGCGGTATCGACGACTCGTTCCAGTTCGCGATGGACTGGGACCTCGTGTGCCGGATGGCCGACGCCGGCGCTCGATTCGAACGTCTGCCGAGGTTCCTCGGCGGGTTCACGACCCACGCGGCACAGAAGAGCCTGGCGTGGCGCGAGTCGATCGGCGAGCCGGAGTTCGACCGGATCCGTCGCCGCACGCTCCCGACGCGCCGGGCGCGGGTGACGGCGATGGTCGGCGGGGCGCGCTACCTCGTCGCCAGCGTCCCGATGTACTGGCGTCACCGGCACGACTGATCGTCCGTCCGGCTGCTCGGTAGCGACGCCGGGCCAGCGGCTCCCTACAGTGCGCGGACATGGCGCTTCAGTCGATCTCGTCGATCATCTCGCGACACGCCGCCGAGCGGCCGCACGACCCGGCACTCACCTGCGGTGACACGACGCTCTCGTGGCGCGAACTCGACCGCGGGACCAACCGGTTGGCACGTGCGTACGCCGAGCTCGGCGTCGAACAGGACGATCTCGTCACAATCGCGCTCCCGAACTCGACCGACTTCGTGTCCGCGGCGATCGCCGTCTGGAAGCTCGGGGCGACGCCGCAGCCCGTGTCGGCGAAGCTGCCGGGTCGTGAACTGACCGAGATCGTCGAGCTCGCCGACTCGTCACTGGTCGTCGGCGCCGACCCGGGGCGCGTTCCCGACCATCGGTCGATCCCGGTCGGTTGGCAGCCCGATCCCTCGATCAGCGACGAGCCGCTGCCGGATCGCACGGCGACCCACTTCAAGGCGCCCACCTCGGGCGGCAGCACCGGGCGACCGAAGATCATCCTGGCGCAGAACCCCGGAGCGTTCGAGGTCGGTGCCGTCGGGTTGTCGATCCCGCTCCGGGACACCTGCATCGTGCCCGGCGTGCTCTACCACAACGCGCCGTTCACCTCGACCACGCTCGGCCTCGTCAACGGTAACCACGTGGTGAACTTCCCCCGGTTCGACGGTGAGCAGGTCCTTCGTGCCGTGACCGAGCTGCGGCCCAAGTACCTGTACCTCGTCCCGACGATGATGCAGCGCATCTCGAAGCTGCCCGACGAGGTGAAGGCGGCGGCCGACCTGACATCGCTCGAGACGTGCATCCACATGGCCGCTCCCTGCCCGGCGTGGCTGAAGCAGGAGTGGATCGAGTGGGTCGGGCCCGACGTGTTGTGCGAGTTGTACGCCGGGACCGAGGTGCAGTCGATCACCTGGATCACGGGCCGCGAGTGGCTCGAGCACCGTGGTTCGGTCGGCCGACCCATCGTCGGGGAGATGCGGGTGTTCGACGACGACGGGGTCGAGGTCCCGCCGGGCGAGGTCGGGGAGATCTACATGCGGGCCGATGCCGGGGCGGGCAGCACGTACCGCTATCTCGGCGCCGACCCGAAGCGGCTCAGCGACAGCGAGTGGGAGAGCCTCGGCGACATGGGGTGGATCGACGCCGACGGATACGTCTACTTGGCCGATCGCCGCAAGGACATGATCCTGCGCGGCGGGGCGAACATCTATCCGGCCGAGGTTGAGGCGGCGCTCGACGCCCACCCCGCCGTCCACAGCTGCGCCGTCATCGGCCTCCCCGACGACGACCTCGGACAACGGGTCCATGCGGTCGTCGAGGCACCGGGCGGTGCCGACGAGGCCGAGCTCCGGGCCCACATGGCCGAACACCTCGTGTCGTACAAGTGTCCCAGCTCGTACGAGTTCGTCGACGAACCGGTTCGTGACGAAGCCGGCAAGGTGCGCCGCAGCCTCCTCGCCCAACAACGCTCCTGACGCCGGGTCGGATGATGACGGTCGGATGATGTCAGACATCATCCGACCGGACGTGACCGAATGTGACAGTTCGGTGTCGGTAGCCTGCATGGCATGTGCGGCATCGTCGGCATCATCAGCCGTCCCCCGACCCGGCCGATCCCGACCGAGCAGGAGATCCTCGCGGCCTTCGACGCTGCCGAGGCCGCCGTTGCCGACCCGGCGACGGCGGCGACCGAGCTGTCGGCCGCCGACCGACTCCTCGCCGGCGTGCCGGGTGCACTCGCGCTGATCGACCGCCACGAGTTCGTCGTCGAGATCGAGGCGCGCCTGACTCGCCTCGACGCTGCGATCGCCGAATTCGACGGTGAGCTCGACGAGGGCGTTGTCGCCGCCGACGAGGTCGAGCGCCGGGCGGCGGCATCGATCGCGCTCCGCGACGTGCTGTGGTCGATCCGACACGATCGTCTGCGGACCGCTCGCGAGGTCGCAGCGCTCGCCGGACGTCAAGCGAGCCGAGGAGCCGTTGCCGGCTACCTCGCCGTGCAACAGTCGCTGTCGGCGATCGACCGCCTCGAGGTCCGCGGCCGCGACTCGGCCGGCATCAACGTCTTCGTGCACGACCACGGTCTCGATCTCGACGATCCGGCGGTTCGGGCGGCCGTCACCGAACGGTCGGCCGACCCGATGTACCAGTCGGGATCGCTGCGCGTCGCCGACGGCGTGCTCTCGTTCGCGTACAAGGCCGCCGCCGAGATCGGCGAACTCGGTGACAACACCCGTGTGCTCCGAGCCGCCGTCGCAGGCGACGACCTGCTCCGACGCGCCCTCGCGGTCGACACCGCTCGCGTTGCCGTCCTCGGGCACACCCGCTGGGCGAGCGTCGGCATCATCTCCGAACCGAACACCCATCCGCTCAACAGCGACGAGCTCGAATCGTCGCCGTCCATCGATGCAACGCCGTACGTCGTCGCCGCACTCAACGGCGATGTCGACAACCACGCCGACCTCCGAGTCGAGCACCACCTGCGCGTGCACCCGCAGGTCACGACCGACGCCAAGATCATCCCGACGCTCGTCGCACGACACGCCGGCAGCGGCACCGATCTCGTCGAGTCGTTCCGGCGCACCGTCTCCACCTTCGACGGGTCGGTCGCCATCGGTGCGATGGCGGCGAGCGACCCGACCACGATGATGCTCGCCCTGAACGGCAGCGGCCAAGGGCTGTACGTCGGCCTGGCCGACGACGCATACATCGTCGCCAGCGAGCCGTACGGTGTCGTCGAAGAGACCGACTCGTACCTGCGACTCGACGGCGAACACGGCGGCGAGATCGTCGTGCTCGACGCGGCCCATGCCGGCGAACTCGCCGGTCTCCGCCGCGTCCGCTACGACGGGAGCGACGTCCCGGTGACCGCCGACGAGATCGTCACCGCCCAGGTCACCACGCGCGACATCGATCGCGGTACCGCCCCGCACTTCCTCGTCAAGGAGATCGGCGAGTCGCCCGACAGCTTCCGCAAGACGCTGCGGACCAAGATCGTCGAACACGACGGCATGCTGCGCGCATCGGTGGGCGAGCGAGCCCTGCCGCCCGAGATCGCCGCCCGTCTCGCCGACGGTTCGATCACCCGGATCCGGGTCATCGGCCAGGGCACCGCCGCCGTCGCCGGCCAGAGCGCCGCAGCGATCCTCGACGAACTCTGCCAAGGCGCGCTCGACGTCGACGCCATCACGGCGACCGAGCTGAGCGGCTTCCACCTGCGGCTCGACATGAGCGACACGCTCGCGATCGCCGTCAGCCAGAGCGGCACGACGACCGACACCAACCGCACCGTCGATCTGCTCCGGGCGCGCGGGGCCGCCGTGATCGGCATCGTCAACCGTCGTGCCAGCGACCTCGTCGACAAAGCCGACGGCATCCTGTACACCTCCGACGGGCGCGACGTCGAGATGAGCGTCGCGTCGACCAAGGCGTTCTACGCGCAGGTCGCGGCCGGCGCGCTGCTCGCCTGTGCCGTCGCCGAGGCGGCGGGCGTCGGCGAACCTCGGCGACGCCACGACCTTCTCCAGGGTCTGCGCGAACTGCCGGCGGCGATGCAGCAGGTGCTCGCCAAACGCGACGAGATCGGTGAGGCGGCACGCCGCTTCGCCCCACCGAAGCGGTACTGGGCGGTCGTCGGCAACGGGCCGAACAAGGTCGCCGCCGAAGAGGTGCGGATCAAGCTGAGCGAGCTCTGCTACAAGTCGATCGCCTCCGACTCGACCGAGGACAAGAAGCACATCGACCTGTCGAGCGAACCGCTCATCCTCGTGTGCGCCGCCGGACTCCGTGGCAGCACGGCCGACGACGTCGCCAAGGAGACCGCCATCTTCCGGGCCCACAAGGCGACGCCGATCGTCGTGGCCGACGAGGGCGAGACCCGCTTCAGCGCTGCGGCCACCATCACCGTGCCACCGGTCGACCCGGCACTCGGGTTCGTCCTGTCTGCGATGGTCGGCCACCTGTTCGGCTACGAGGCGGCCCTCGCGATCGACGCGTCGGCTCGGCCCTTGCGGGAAGCTCGCGAACTGGTCGAGCGGTCGGTCGCCGATCACGTCGGCGGCGACGCCGTTCTCGACGCGATTCGACACGAACTGCCGCCGCTGGCGCAGCGGTTCACCGACGGGCTCCGCGACCGTGTCTACGACGGCCACCTCGAAGCCGGCACCGCCGTCCGACTCGTCGGCCTGCTCCGCGACCTCGAGTCCGATGCTCCGGTCGAGGCCTACGCCCGCTCGTCGGGCAAGGTCGGCACGCCCGCTGCGCTCATCGACGAGTTGGTGGCCGCGCTCACCGGGGCGATCGAGGAGCTGACCCGGCCGGTCGACGCCATCAAGCACCAGGCCAAGACCGTCACCGTCGGCATCAGCCGCAGCGACGAGGGCATCATCGACCGCTTGCTGGTGCAGGCGACGCTCGAGGCGGGCGCCGGCCGTGACGTGCTCAGCTACCGCACCCTGAAGATCCTCGCCGACCTCAGCCCGGCGATCGACAGTGTCGTCGGCTTCACCCGGTATCGCATCGACGGCGCCACCGTGTCGATCCTCGACCGGGGTGGCATCTCCCGCGACCTCACGAGCCGGGTCGACACCGACAGCCGACTCGTCGGGACGAAGCACCGGGTCGCCGATGGACGCGAACTGCTCGTCGCTCGCGGTCGGCGCGACGGTCGCACCGTCATCTTCGTCCCCGAGGTCAAAGCTGGGGTCTGCACCGGGATCACCTTGCTCCACGTCACGATGCACGACCGTCTCGACGCGGCCACCATGCGGGGTGTCCTGCAGGGCTACGACAACCGCTACGCCCGCCTGGTCGACTGGGTCACCGAGACCGAGGGCGATTTCGACGAGTCGCGGCTCGGCGAGTTGCCGGTCGACGACCTCCTCATCGCTCCGATCTCCGACACCGCCGATCTGTGGCGCGACGGGTGATCCGACCATGATCGGGATCGGGGTCGACGTCGTCGACATCGAACGATTCCGGGTGTCGCTCCAGCGGACGCCGACGATGCGAGAGCGGCTCTTCACCTCGGTCGAACTCGAGTACGTCGCTCCGCAATCCGACCCGGTGCCGTCGCTGGCGGCGCGGTTCGCCGCGAGGGAAGCGGTCATGAAATCGCTCGGGCTCGGGCTCGGGGCATTCGGGTTCCACGACGTCTGGGTCGAACGAGACCCGTCGGGCAAGCCCTCGCTCGCCGTGACCGCGCGCGCCGCCGAACTCGCCGACGCCGCGGGCGTGTCCCGCTGGCACCTCAGCCTCACCCACTCCGACCTGGTCGCTGTGGCCTACGTGATCGCCGAGTGATGTCGTGATCCAGGTCGTCACCCCGCAGCACATGCAGGCGATCGATGACGCCAGCGAGGTGCCCCTCGACGAACTGATCGCACGCGCCGGCGCCGCCGTGGCCCGAGCGGCGATCCGCCAGCTGGGCGGCACGTACGGCCGACGGGTCCTCGTCGTCGCCGGACCGGGCAACAACGGCGCGGACGGCCGGGTCGCAGCGACACGGTTGCGCGAACGGGGCGTCCGTGTGGCGGTGGTCGACGCGCTCGACCTGCCCGAGCGCCTGCCACGAGCCGACCTGGTGATCGACGCTGCGTTCGGCACCGGCTTCCGCGGTGGTTGGCAGTTCCCCGATGTCGGGGCCACACCGGTGCTGGCGGTCGACGTGCCGACCGGACTCGACGCCGCCACCGGCGTCGCCGGTCCGTCGACGCCGCACGCCGTGCGGACGGTGACGTTCCAGGCCGCCAAGCCGGGGCACGTCTTCGCCGACGGTCCGGCCCGATGCGGTGATCTCGAAGTCGTCGACATCGGCCTCGGGGTCGATCGAGCCGATGCCCTCCTCGTCGACGCCGCAGCCGTCCGGCACTGGCTGCCGCACCGCCCGACCGATGCGCACAAGTGGCGTGAGGCGGTCCGCATCGTCGCCGGGACACCCGGCATGACCGGCGCCGGCCACCTGGCCACCACGGCGGCACAGCGGGCCGGAGCGAGCCTGGTCGCCGTCTCGAGCCCGGGCGTCGACGCCGACGCACCCGTGGAGGCCCTCGATCGACGAGTCCCCGGGTTCGACTGGTACACCGCGGTGCTCGACGACCTCCATCGGTTCCGCTCCCTCGTCATCGGACCGGGTCTCGGCCGCGAGGAGCACACGGTCGCCTCCGTGCTGCGCTGTGTGGAGGACGCCGTCGTCCCGATGGTCATCGACGGCGACGGTCTGTTCGCACTCGCCTGGAACGAAGCCGGGTCGCCGGCGGTCCTGGTCGACCGTGAGGTTCCGACGGTCCTGACACCCCACGACGGCGAGTACGGCCTGCTCACGGGTCGCCGACCCGACGACGACCGCCTCGCCGCCGCCACCTCACTCGCCGACACGACCGGTGCGACGGTCTTGTTGAAGGGACCGGCCACGGTGGTCGCCACGCCCGGCGAGGTGCCCCTGATCGTCGACGCCGGCGACGAGCGACTGGCGACGGCAGGGACGGGCGACGTCCTGGCCGGTATCATCGGCGCACTGTTGGCACGACAGATCCCCGCCCATCGTGCCGCCGCCGCAGGAGCGTTCGTCCACGGCCTCGCCGTGCAACGATGCGCCTCCGTCGGCGTCATCGCCGGTGACCTCGTCGAACAGCTGCCGGCGGTGTTCACCGATCTCCTCGCCACCGACGCATGACCACGCCATCTCGCCCCTCCCGCACCGCCGCGCTGCTGGCGTCGATCGTCGTCGCGCTCGCCGGTGTGACGGCGTACGCGGCGTCGGTCGGCATCGGCGACGCCGCCGATCCGGTCGCCGAACAGGCCGTCCGTGTCGCCCCGCCCGAACCGGCCGTGGTGATCGGCGACAGCGCCATCGCGGCCCTGCGCTGGGTGCCCAACGCCGAGTTCGCGATCGTCGGCTTCGAACACACCCTCGACCTCGAGTCGTGTCGGCGCCTCTACTACGCCTCGTGTCGAGGCCGTGAGGGCCGCACACCGCCGTCGGTGCATGCCGCCCTGCTCGACCACTCCGACAACTACCACACCCTCGTCGTCGCCACCGGCTACAACGACGGCACGTTCGGATTCGAGGCATCGTTCCGGAACATCGTCAGTCGGGCACGGAGCCTCGGGTACGAACGGATCGTCTGGTACACCCTGCGATCCGACGTCGACTACGTCTCGCCCGGCTCGGTCGGCAATCACGAGACCTTCGCCGACAACAACGCCGAACTCAGCCGCCTGATCGCCACCGGCGACTTCCCCGACGTCGTCATCGCCGACTGGGGTGGCTTCACCGCCGACCAGCGCGAATGGTTCGCGACCGACGGTGTGCATTACCGGGCCGTCGGAGCCTGGGCGGCGGCCGACTACCTCACGCGGAAGATGGCGTTCCTCGACGAACGACCGTGCCCGTTCCCCACCGCCCCGAACCGCCTCGTCGAGAACCCGTGTCCCGACCCCGACGAGACGGGCCCCGTCGCCGACGTCGAGGCGCTGTACCCGGTCGGTGTCGACGGTCTGCTCTGCTACGAGATCGGCGAACAGCGGCGGTTCGAGTGCCGCACCGACTACCACGTCCTGCAGCTCACACGCGAACTCGAACCCGGCATGTCGGGATCCGACGTCGGTGCGCTCCAGACCCGGCTCCAGCGACTCGATCTGTTCGCCGACGCCGTCGACAACGTCTACGGCGACACCACGACCGACGCCGTCAGCGCATTCCAGGACGACAACGATCTGCCGGTCACCGGCAACGCCGACATCGACACCCTCGACGCGTTGGGATTCGACGTCAGTGCCCTCTGACAACGACGAGGGCCGGCGCGACGACGTCGACGTGGCGGCGAGCCGGTGGGCGTGGGCCGAGGTCGACGTCGACGCCCTGCGTCACAACGTCGGCTCGCTCACCCGAGCGGTGAGCCCGTCGCACGTCCGAGCGGTCGTCAAGGCCGACGGCTACGGCCACGGCGCCGTGACGGCGGCACGGGCCGCCCTCGACGCCGGCGCCGCAGGATTGTGCGTCGCGCTCGTGCAGGAAGGCGTCGAGCTGCGAGCCGCCGGCATCGACGCGCCGATCCTGGTCCTGACCGAGCAACCGCCCGAGCAACTCGACTCGCTCGCTGCCGCCGGACTGGAGGCGACCGCCTACCGGCTCGACCATGTCGACGCGCTCGCAGCAGCGGCGACCCGTGTCGGCGCCGTCGTCTCGGTGCATCTCAAGATCGACAGCGGGATGCAGCGGGTCGGCGCGGCCCCCGACCTGATCGCATCGCTCGTCGACGCCGTGCGCTCGTCGGACTCGCTCCGGCTCGGCGGCGTGTTCACCCACCTCGCTGTCGCCGACGAGCCCGAACACCGGGCGACCGCCGAACAGCTGGCGACATTCGACGCCGCGCTCGGCTCGCTGGGTGACGCCGACCTGCCGGCCGTCCACGCCGCGAATTCGGCCGGTGCGCTCGCGGCGCCGTCCGCCCGTCGGTCGTTCGTCCGCCTCGGGATCGCGATGTACGGCATCTCGCCGGGACCGGACGTCGACCATCTGGTCGCCGATCTCCGTCCGGCGCTCGCACTCAAGGCGAGGGTGTCGTACGTCAAGCAGGTCGACGCGGGCACCCATGTGTCGTACGGGTGGCGCCACCGTTTCGACCGGGACACGACCGTGGCGACGGTGCCGATCGGCTACGCCGACGGGGTGCCACGCCGGCTCGGCACCCTGCCCGACGCGCCGGGGTTCGACGTGCTGATCGGAGGCCGACGCTGCCCGATCGTCGGCGTCGTCACCATGGACCAGTTGGTGGTCGACGTCCGCGACGCACCCGTGACGATCGGGGACGAGGTCGTCCTCATCGGTCGCCAAGGGGAGCACGAGATCCGTGCCGAGCACTGGGCGGAACGGCTCGGCACGATCGGCTACGAGATCGTCTGTGGCATCTCGGCCCGGGTGCCGCGCCGAGTCGTCGGTGGCGGGCATCGGTGAGGTCGGCGTCGCAGGCTCCGCGACGCCGTAACATCGGGGACTGCCATGTTGCTGCGCGCCGACTCGCTCGCGTCCACCCAGTCCATCGCCGCCGCGTTGGCGAGCGTCTCGCGTCCGGGCGACCTGATCGTGCTGGCCGGTGAGATTGGCGCCGGCAAGACCGCCTTCGCCCAGGGGTTCGGACGTGCGCTCGGCATCGTCGAGGCGATCACCTCGCCGACGTTCACCCTGGTGCACAGCTACCCCGTGCCGAACAGCAAGGTGACGATGCACCACGCCGACCTCTACCGCCTCGACACGACCGGCGACGTCGACGAACTGGCGCTGCACGAACTCGCCGAGTTCGGTGGGATCGTGCTCGTCGAGTGGGGCGACGTGGCCGCCGCGACGTTGGGCGACCACCTCGAGGTGCGGATCGACCACGACGACGCTGACGACGATGACGCTGCGGATGCGGATGGCGACGCGGACGACGACTTCGGCCTCGACGGGTCGCGGCTGATCACGCTCGACGCCACCGGCCCGGGCTGGGCCGGTCGATGGGACCGATTGGCGGCGGCGATGGAGGCGTACCGATGCTGATCCTCGGGATCGAATCGGCGACCGAACAGGTCGGTGTCGCGATCGGCGGCCACGAAGGCGTCATCGCGACGTTCGAGGTGACGCGCGGTCGCCGACACGCCGAGATCCTCACCCCCGCGATCGAGTTCGTACTCCGCAATGCCGACATCGACGTCGACGAACTCGGCTGCATCGCCGTCGACATCGGTCCCGGCATGTTCACCGGCATGCGTGTCGGTATCTCGGCGGCGAAGGCGATGGCGCAGGCGCTGCGCATCCCGATGATCGGCATCTCGTCGCTCGACCTCCTGGCGTTCCCGTGCCGACACACCGACCGAGTCGTGGTCCCCGTGATCGACGCGCGCAAGAGCGAGGTGTCATGGGCGATGTACCGGCAGGTGCCCGGTGGTGTGCAACAGGTCGCCACGCCCACCGTCGGGCCGGTCGACGAGCTCGTCGCCGATCTGCTCGCCCGGAGCCAGGAGGCGCTCCTCGTCGGCGACGGCGCCCACCGGTACCGCGACGAGATCCTCGAGGGATACCGCTGCGAGATCGCCGCACCCGTCCACCCGTCGCCGGGTGCACTCGTCGAGTTGGCACACGCCAAGGCCTTGCGCGAGGAGTGGGTGCGGCCGAACGAGATCGAACCCATCTACCTTCGGCCGCCCGACGCCCAGATCAACTGGGCGACCCGGGAGCAGCGGGCGTGAGCATCCTGTCGAACCGGCTCCGCCGCTCGCACCCCGACGCCGGTCCGATCGTGATCGAGCCGATGCGTCGCCGCGACCTCAAGGCGGTCATGCCGATCGAGGACGCCGCGTATCCCACCTCGTGGTCGAGGCGGATCTTCGAGACCGAGCTCGACCAGGTCGGCAACGGCAGCCGCTACTACCTCGTCGCCCGAGACGGCCGCGACATCGTCGGGTACGCCGGCCTGTGGCACGTCATCGACCCCGATGGCGATCAGGCGCACATCACGAACATCGTCGTCGACGAGGCGCACCGTCGCCGTGGCGTCGCGAGCCGGCTGATGCTCGACCTCGCCCGCACGGCGCGCTCGCGCGGGTGCGTCGCGTGGACGCTCGAGGTGCGTGCCGGCAGCACGGGCGCTCAGGAGCTCTATCGCGTGTTCGGCTTCGCCCCGGCCGGCATCCGCCGCCGCTACTACGACAACGTCGAGGACGCGATCGTCATGTGGTGCCACGACCTGGCCACCGACGAGTACGCCGCCCGACTCGACACCATCGAACGAGAGTTGCAGGAGGACGGCCGATGAGCGCCGATCGACCGACGTCGACCCCCGACGAATCCACCGTCGTACTCGGCATCGAGACCAGCTGCGACGAGACCGCCGCCGCCATCGTGATGGGCGGCAACGACGTGGTGTCGAGTGTGGTGTCGAGCCAGATCGAGATCCACGCCGACTTCGGCGGTGTCGTGCCGGAGATCGCCAGCCGCGCCCACCTCGAGGCGCTCAACCCGGTGATCGCACGTGCGATCGTCGAAGCCGGCATCGACGAACAGCGCATCGACGCCGTCGCGTGCACGCATGGCCCTGGTCTGATCGGCGCGCTGTTGGTCGGTGTGTCGGCGGCGAAGTCGTTGGCGCTCGCGTGGGACGTGCCGTACGTCGGCGTCAACCACCTCGAGGCTCACCTCTACTCGGCGTTCCTCGAAGACCCGACGCTCGAGTTCCCGATGGTCGTGCTGCTCGTGTCGGGCGGTCACACGATGCTGATCGAGATGCAGGACCACGGCCGGTACCGGCTGCTCGGCCAGACGATCGACGACGCTGCCGGCGAGGCGTTCGACAAGGTGGCGCGCTTCTTGGACCTCGGCTATCCGGGCGGACCGGCCATCGACGCCGAGGCGCTCAACGGCGACCCGGACGCCATCCGGTTCCCGCGGGCGCTCAGCGACGACCCGGACAACCTCGACTTCAGCTTCAGCGGCCTCAAGACCGCGGTCATGAACTACGTGCGCAAGCACCCGGACGTCTCCTCGGCCGACGTCGCCGCGAGCTTCCAGATGGCCGTGGTCGACGTGTTGGTCACCAAGGCCCGCCGGGCGGCCCAGGTCACCGGCGCGAAGGGGATCGTGCTGGGCGGGGGAGTGGCCGCCAACTCACTGTTGCGCGAGGAACTGCTCGGCGCGTGCGCCAAGGACGGGGTGCGTGGCTTCCTGCCGAGCCGGTCGATGTGCACCGACAACGCGGCGATGATCGCGGCGGCGGGCTGGTACCGCCTGGCGAGCGACGGCCCGACCGACCTCGCCGACGGGGCCCACCCCAACCTCAAACTCCCCCTGATTCGGTTCGACGACGCCGATGGCGGCGTTGCGGATCGGGCTCGCTGACGGAAGTCAGCGTCGCCCTACCGCGCCTTGCCCTCGACGCCGTCGCTCCCGAATCAGTATCGAGATGTGTCGGTCCGATGGGTGACCGAGGGTGCTGCGACCTGCGACGAACCGGGATGACCTGATCGTCGCTATTGGCCGAGGGTTCGGGCGGTGTCGCTGAGGGGGACGTCGGTCTTGTGCTTCGGGAGGGTGCGCAGGAGTCGGTCGCCGGTGTTCGAGGTGACACCGAGCCAGTAGTGCTCGTTGCGGTAGTGATGGAGTCGGTGGTGTCGGGCCAACCCCTTGTAGAAGCGGGTTCGGGGTCGGTACCGGGTGTGCACCATGAGGTGGACGAACTCGTAGTGGAACAGCCCGATCGCGGCGCACAGCCACGCCGTGAGGAAGCCGCCGAGGATCGACGAACCGGTGATCCACATCAGGGGAACCGACCATGCGGCTGTGACCGCCCCGAACATCGTGACGAACACGGCCGCGTCGAGGCCGCCGAGCAGGAGCCAGTCGGGATCGGTCGGATCGAGATGGTGTTGGTGGTGTCCGGTGCCGGTGCCGAGCGTCCGGGTGGCCCACGAGTCGAGCGGGGCGTGCAGCAGGTACTTGTGGATGATCCACTCGACGGTGCCCGTCATGGCGAGCGTCGCGACGATCGCGATCAGGTCGCCGCGGCCGTAGTCGCCGACGACGAGTCGTGCAGTGCCGAGCACGACGATCGCGACGGCGAGGGCCTGTGCCGATGGCCGGGTGACGAGGAAGCGCCAGATCTCACGCTTGGTCGTCAGGTCGGTCGAGCGGATACCGGTGGTGGCGTCGGCCGATGTGGGGTCGATGCCGGTGTTCGTGCTCGTGTTCGTGTTCATGACGGTGCTCCGGTTCGGGTCGGGGATCGCCCCGTGTCGATCAGTGTGTCGATGAGGGTTCGGAAGTCGGCGAGGACATCGCGTTCGTAGCCGGGCGAGGCGCCGGCCATCTGGCCGACCACGAGCCCCTGCATGGCGAGGATGGCGAGGCTGCCGAGGCCGGCCAGGGGAGCGGTGTCGGTGCCGTCGCCGAGCGTTGCGGCGACTCGTGCGGTCAGCGCGTTCACGTAGTCGCCGTGTTCGGCGACGATCGGGTGGATTGCTGCGAGCAGGTCGGTGTCGGTGCGGGCCTGGGTGTACACCTCGAGCACGGCGCCGAACTGGGTGTCGGACATCGCCGACCACAACAGGTCGAGCAGGGTCTCGACGTCGGGACGATCGGGCAGATCGCCGAACGTCGTCTCGTAGGTCGTGCGGAGGCGAACCAGGACGTGTTCGACCGTTGCGGCGATCAGGTCGAGGCGCGTCGGGAAGTGACGGAACAGGGCGCCGTTGCTTACCCCGGCGCGGTCGGTGACCGCCGTCGTGGTGAATCCGGCCAGCCCGCGTTCGACGAGGACCTCGGCGGCGGCGTCGAGGAGGGTGGCACGGGTGGCGGCGCGGCGCTCGGCCTGGGTCGGCATGCCGCCATGTTAGAGAGTGAGTACTCTCTCTGCAACAGCGTTCCGTGGCGACGGCCGGCACTGGCGGGCGGGCGGCTGGATGATCGACGGGGGCGATTGACGGATCGGCGGCGCGGCCGACTCAGCCGACTCGGCGCATCGGGACGTGGGGGATACCGTCCTCCACGAACTCCTCGCCGTCGGGCTCGAATCCGAAGCGGCGGTACCAGTCGACGAGGTGCGACTGGGCATCGAGCACGATCGCCTGCCCCTCGAACCGATCGACGAGGTGGGCCATGAGCGCCGCGGCAAGACCTGCGCCGCGTGCGTCCGGCGCCGCCACGACCCGACCGATACGGATCGCGTCGCCGTCGTCGAGCGTGCGGGCGTAGGCCGCGACGGCATCACCGTCATCGGCAGAACCCCGTGCGGCGCTACCGGTGATCCAGTGGTGCCCCGTTCCGGGCTCGACGTCACGGCCGTCGAGTTCGGGGTACGGGCACGCTTGCTCCACGACGAACACGTCGATGCGGAGCCGGAGCAGGTCGTGGAACTCTCGTACCGTCAACGCCGCGAACGGCTTCGAGATCACGGTCGTCGCGGTCGGCACGGGGCGACGGTACCGTTTTCGACCTGATGTTGCCGCTGCAGATCGGATCGTTCACGCCGAAGGCGCCCGTGGTGCTCGCCCCCATGGCGGGCGTGACCAACCGCGCCTTCCGCGCGATGTGCCGGTCGTACGGCGACGAACTCGTCTACGTCAACGAGATGGTCATGTCGCATGCCGTCGTGTACCGCAACGACAAGACGCTGACGATGATGCAGTTCGGTGACGACGAGTCGCCGCGCAGCCTCCAGATCTACGGCAGCGATCCCGACATGCTCGGCCGCGCCGTGCATCAGGTGTGCGACGAGGGGCGGGTCGATCACGTCGACCTGAACTTCGGCTGTCCGGCTGCCAAGGTCACCCGCAAGGGCGGCGGTGCCGCCGTACCCGCGAAGCCGAAGCTGCTCCAGCAGATCGTCCGGCGTGCCGTGCAGGCCGCCGAACCGTACGGCGTGCCGGTCACCGCCAAGTTCCGGATGGGACTCTGGGACGACCTGCGCACCGACATCACGACCGGCCGCATCTGCGCCGACGAGGGCATCGGATGGATCGCGCTCCACGCCCGCACGGTCGAGCAGCACTACTCCGGCGAGGCCCGCTGGGAGGCGATCGGCGCCCTGAAGGAAGCGGTGACCGACATTCCGGTCCTCGGCAACGGCGACATCTGGGAGGCGTCAGACGCCGTGGCGATGATGGCCCAAACCGACTGTGACGGCGTCGTGATCGGCCGCGGATGCCTCGGACGCCCCTGGCTGTTCGGTGACCTGATCACCGTGCTGAACGGTGGCGAGGCGCCGGCCCCGCGCCGCCTCGGCGAGGTCGCCGAGGCGATGCGCCGCCACGCCCGACTGCTCACCGACCACTACGCCGGGTTCGGTGGCGAGGAGCACGCGATGCGCGACTTCCGCAAACACTGCGCCTGGTACCTGTCGGGCTACCCGGTCGGCCCCGACGTCCGCCGCACCCTCGCCCAGGTCTCGTCGCTGGCACAGCTCGACGACGTCCTCGGCGCGTTCGACCCCGACGCCGAGATCGTCGAGGGCGGCGAGCGCATCAAGCGCGGTCACACCAACGGGCCGATCAAGGTCGCGCTCCCCGAGGGTTACCTCGACGACCCCGACGAGCTGGCGATCCCCGACGACGCCGACGTCATGGCCCTCTCCGGCGGCTGACCCGAGCCGGTCGATCCTGGTCGGTTGATGTCGGATGGGGTCAGACCTCAACCGACATCGAGGGGATCGGTGGTCCTCGAGGCGTGTCGGTTGAGGTCTGACCCCAGCCGACGGGCCGTACGGTTTGACTGTCCTGGTCGATCGCGGCAAGGATCAGGGCCACCTGGGGGACAACTCGAACGATTGGGGATCATTCGACATGGCTGCATCTGGCTCGATTCTCGGCAACGCCGTCAAGCGGGTGGAAGACCCGACGCTGCTCACCGGAGACGGCAAGTACGTCGACGACATCCGCGAGACGGGCATGCTGCACGTCGCCTTCGTCCGATCACCGGTGGCGCACGGCGACATCCAGTCGATCGATCTCGGCGACGCGGCGTCGATGCCCGGCGTGGTCGCCGTCTACGCCGGTGACGATCTCGGGCTGCCGTCGATGCAGTTCTTCCCGATGATGCCGCCCGAGCTGAACCGGCCGATCTTCGCCACCGAGAAGGTGCGGTTCGTCGGCGACATCATCGCTGCGGTGGTCGCCGAATCGCTCGAGCAGGCCACCGACGCCGCCGAGCAGATCTTCGCCGACATCGAACCGCTGCCGGTCATCATCGACCCCGAAGACGGTCTGGCGCCCGACGCGCCGCTGCTCTTCCCCGACACCGGCACCAACATCTGCTTCGCGAGCCAGTACCCCGAGGGTGGCACCGACGACGACCCGTGCGCCGGCGCCGACGCCGTCGGCGAGGTCACCATGGTCAGCCAGCGCTTGGCCGGCGTGCCGATGGAGAACAACGGCGTCGTCGCCGTGCCCGGCGACGACGGCACCCTCACCATGTGGGTGAGCCACCAGGCGCCGCACTCGGCCCACGCCGCCTACGCGCCGATGCTCGGCCTCGAGGGCGAGCAACTCCGCATGGTGTGCCCGTGGGTCGGCGGCGGGTTCGGCCCGAAGGCCGCCACCTACGTCGAGCACGTCGTCGCCGGTAAGGCGGCGCTCACGCTCGGCAAGCCCGTCAAGTGGGTCGAGGCCCGGTCCGAGGACATGGTCTCGCTCGTGCACGGCCGCGACTTCAAGATGAAGGCCCGGCTGGGCGTCAACAACGACGGCACCATCGTCGGTCTCGACGCCTCGGTCATCGCTGCCGCCGGCGCCTATCCGGCGATCGGCGCCATCCTGCCGATGCTCACCCAGATGATGTCGGTCGGCGTGTACGACGTCCCGAAGGTGCGCTTCGATGCCAAGACCGTGCTCACGAACAACACAACGATCGGTGCCTACCGCGGCGCCGGCCGGCCCGAGGCGACCCAGCTCATCGAACGGGTCATCGACCGTGCCGCCGCCGAGATCGGCATGGACCCGGCCGAGATCCGTCGCAAGAACTTCCTGCAGCCGAGCGCCTTCCCGCTCACCACCATCACCGGCGGCAACTACGACTCCGGCGAGTACGAGAAGTCGCTCGACGCCGTGCTCGAGGCCTCGGGCTACGCCGACCTGCGCGCCGAGCAGCAGCGGCGACGCGACTCGGGCGACGCCAAGCAGATCGGCATCGGGGTCTCGGCGTACGTCGAGGTCACTGCACCGGTCGGGCTCCACGTCGAGTGGGGCTCGTGCGAGGTCCACGAGGACGGCACCGCCACGATCGCCGCCGGCACGAGCGTTCACGGTCAGGGACACCAGACCTCGTTCTCGATGCTCGCCAGCGAGGTGCTCGGCATCCCGATGGACAAGATCACCTTCGTCAACTCCGACACCGCCAAGGTGCCGCGTGGTTCGGGCACGCTCGGGTCGCGGTCGCTGCAGACCGGTGGCTCCGCCATCTACTCCGCCTCGCAAGAGGTCGTGAGCCGGGCGAAGCAGATCGCAGCGCACATGCTCGAGGCGTCGGCCGACGACATCGAGGTCGGCGACGGTGGCCTGCAGGTCGCCGGCGTCCCGGCCAAGGCCGTGTCGTGGGGCGATCTCGCGGCGGCCTCGAACGACGCCTCGAAGCTGCCCGACGGGATCGAGCCCGGCGCGCTCCGCCACGAGCTCGACTTCGACGGCTCCGATTCCACGTTCCCGTTCGGTGCACACGTGTCGGTCGTCGAGGTCGACACCGAAACCGGCCACGTCAAGATGCTCCGCCACGTGGCGGTCGACGACTGCGGTCGCATCCTCAACCCGATGCTGGTTCGCGGTCAGCAGCACGGCGGCATCGCCCAGGGTGCCGCCCAGGCGCTGTACGAGCAGGTCATGTACGACAGCGACGGCAACCCGATCACGTCGAACCTGATGGACTACGCGATGCCGTCCGCGGCCGAGCTGTGCAGCTTCGAGACCTCGAACACCGAGACCGACAGCCCGCGCAACCCGCTCGGCGCCAAGGGCATCGGCGAATCGGGCACGATCGGAGCCACGCCGGCCATCCACAACGCCGTGTGCGACGCACTGGCGCCGATGGGCGTGCAGCACGTCGACATGCCGTGCACCGCTCAGCGCGTCTGGGCCGCCATCCAGGCCGCCCGTTGACGGGCGGGTCGTCGACCGAGCTCGTCCTCGCGTCGCAATCGCCGCGACGTCACGAGCTGCTGCGCGGGCTCGGTCTGACGTTCCGGGTCGAGCCGGCCGACGTCGACGAGTCGTGGGAACGCGGCGAAGACCCTCGGGCGTACGTCGAGCGGGTGGCGATCGACAAGGCCGAGAAGGTCGCGCATCTGCTCGACCGTGACGGCGGAATCTGTGTCCTCGCCGCCGACACGACCGTCGATCTCGACGACGACATCCTCGCCAAGCCCGACGACGACGCCCACGCTCGCCAGATGCTCGAGGCGTTGTCGGGCCGAGCGCACCAGGTGCACACCGCCGTCGTCGGTTGGACCGCCCGTGAGGCGATCGCCACCGTGGTGACCACCGACGTCACGTTCCGTACCCTCACCGACGCCGACATCGACTGGTACCTCGGCATCGGCGAACATCTCGACAAGGCCGGCGCGTACGGCATGCAGACCGCCGGCGGCGCGCTCGTCGAGCGCATCGACGGCAGTCCGAGCAACGTGATCGGCCTGCCGCTGGCCGAGACCATCGACGTCCTCCGAGCCTGCGGCGTCACCGTCGCCAGAGTCTGAAAGGAACGATTCATGCCCACCATCAAGAGCGATCCGCGCATCGATCCGCGCATCAAGGCGATCCTCGGCGACCTGCCGAGCGTCCCCCAAGGCGACATCGAGAGCCGTGAGGCGCTGATCGCCGAGGCGACGACGCCCGAAGCGCTCGCCGCCGAGCAGATGATGGCGGGGATGTTCGAGTTGTTCGACAACGAGGACGTCGCCCCGTCGTCTGGGCTCGACATCTCGTCGCGCGACATCGAGTCGCAGCCCGACGGCAACACGATCAAGTTGCAGGTCATCCGTCCGCACTCCGACGATCCGCTGCCGTGCGTCTACTACATCCACGGTGGCGGCATGCAGACGCTGTCGGCGTTCAACGGGATGTATCGCACGTGGGGTCGATTGATCGCGAACCAGGGCGTCTGCGTCGTCATGGTCGAGTTCCGCAATGCACTCCGTCCGTCGGCGGTCGAGGAGATCGCGCCGTTCCCGGCCGGTTTGAACGACTGCGTGTCGGGGCTGAAGTGGGTGCACGCGAACGCCGCAGAGATCGGCGTCGATCCCGATCACATCGTCGTCGCCGGTGAGAGCGGCGGTGGCAACCTGACGATCGCGACCGGCCTGAAGCTGCTGCGCGACGGTGACATCGGGCTCGTGCGTGGCCTCTATCCGCTGTGCCCCTACATCGCCGGCGCCTGGCCGCAGGGTCGCTTCCCGTCGTCGACCGAGAACGAGGGGATCCTGCTCAACCTGCACCACAACCGTGGGGCGATGGCGTACGGCATCGAGGAGTTCGAGGACGGCAACCCGCTCGCCTGGCCGTCGTTCGCGACCGAGGACGACGTGCGCGGGCTGCCGTCGACCGTCATCCACGTGAACGAGTGCGACCCGCTGCGTGACGAGGGCATCGAGTTCTACCGGCTGCTGCTGCGCGCCGGCGTGCAGACCCGCTGCGACAACCAGCTCGGCACCACGCACGCCGCCGAGATCATGGCGATCGCCTGCCCCGACCTGAGCACCGACCTCGCCCTCAGCATCGCCAACTTCGCCCGCACGACCTGACGCGCCGACACGACGAACGGGGTCGGATACGTTTCGTCGGACAGTCGGAAGGCTCGCAGCCCTTCGAGCGACGAAACGTATCCGACCCCATTCGTTGCTGCATCCTGTCGTCGAGCGTCACTCGCCGGCGTAGGAGCCGATGCTGAAGATGTTGCCTTCGGGGTCGCGGATCGAGAAGACCATGGTGTCGGGGGCGTACTCGGGCACCCGGGGTGGGTCGACGACCTCGACGTCGGCGTCCTGGCAGCGTCGCCACACCGCCTCGGGGTCGGCGGTCACGATGTACAGCGACTCGCTCCCGGTCGGGCGCCGGGAGTACGGGTTGCCCGGCCGGTTCGCGGTCGACGCCTGCAGGATCCCGCCCTCGGGCCAACGGAGCTGGCTGTGCTCGATCACCGTCGGATCGTCCTCGTTCGGCACGACGATCTGCTCCTCGAATCCGAGCACGTCGGTGAGGAACCGGATGCCGGCCGGTGCGTCGGCGTAGGGCATCGCCGCCCAGATCTGGCCGGTCGGGCGTGACGCCGGCGCCGTCACCGTGAAGCCGTCGTCGGCAGCCCGTTCGCGATAGGTCGCGACGTCGACATCCTCGATCGTCTGCGACAGCATCCAGCGGTGGCCGAACGGATCGACGAGGGTGCCGTGACGTGATCCGTGCGGTTGATCGGCGGGTTCCATCACTGCGGTGGCGCCGGCGGCGACGGCGCGGGTGAACACGTCGTCGACGTCGGTCACGGTGAGGTGGAGTGCGACGGGCGTGCCGTCCAGGGTGCGCGGTGACACGACGCCCATCTCCGGATACTCGTCCGACAGGTAGAACGAGGTGCCGCCGATCACGAACTCGGCGTGGCCGAGCCGGCCGTCGTCGCCCTCCACGCGCATCACCTCGGATGCGCCGAAGGCGTCGGCGTAGAAGCGCAGGGCTGCGGCGCCGTCGTGGGCGCAGAGGTACGGCACGACGGTCGCCGTCGTGATGGATGTCTCGGTGGTGCTCATGGTGGGCTTCCTCTCCGGCAGATCGATGAGTGGCGAGTCGTCGTCGTGATCGAGATCGAGGGCGGTGACGAGACGGGCACGGAGTCGGGTGACGAACCCGACGTCCGGGGTGGGCGCGCCGCCGTCGGGTACGGCGAGGGTGTCGAACGGGTCGTTGCTCATGGCGTCATCCCTCCGGCCGGTCGGGATTCGTAGGCGGTCCGGAACGCGGCCCGGGCTCGGACCAGCAGCACCTCGGTCGCCTTCTCGGTGCGACCGAGGAGGGCGGCGACCTCCCGCACCGGTAGGCCGTCGACGTAGCGAAGGGTGAGCGCACCGCGATGGTGCGGACCCAACTCGGCCAACACGTCGTGGGCGGTGATGCGGTCGAGTTCGACGTCCCACACGTCGGACGTGTCGTCGGGTTGGGCGTCGACGGCGACGAGGAGACGCTGCTCGCGTTCGCGTCGACGCCAGTGATCGGCGAGCTTGTGGCGGGCGATCCCGATCAGCCAGGCGACGCTGAGATCGGGCGGTGGCCGTCGGACGACGGCGTCGGCGGCAGCGAGGAACGTCTCGGAGGTGAGTTCCTCGGCGACGGCCGGCGACTCGCACCGTCGTGCGAGATAGCCGTACACCTCGCCGACGGCGTCGTCGTACAGCTCGACCAGTCGCCGCCGGGCCTCGTGCCCCCGATCGTTCGCCGTCTCGCTCACCACCCCCTCCATCGTCCCAGACCGCCAAACTCCTACACCTTCCGTGACTGCCGCATCGCTCCGGCGACGTAACGGATCCGACACCGTTCCTCCGTTAGCACTCTCGGGTGGCGGTTGCTAACGGCGGCAACATGCGCGTAACATTGGCACTCGGTCGGGGTGAGTGCTAACCGCCCCGGACACCGATCCAAACAACCCCTGTGACACGCCAACGGAGGCCTGCACCCATGAAGCTCAAGCCGCTGGATGACCGCATCGTCGTCAAGCCGAACGAGGCCGAGACCCAGACCGCATCGGGTCTCGTCATCCCCGACACCGCCAAGGAAAAGCCCCAGCAAGGCACCGTGCTCGCCGTCGGCCCCGGCAAGCGCGCCGAGTCGAGCGGTGAGCTGATCCCCGTCGGCATCGAAGAGGGTCAGACCGTTCTGTACTCGAAGTACGGCGGCACCGAGATCACCGTCGACGGCGACGAGCTCCTCGTGCTCAACGCTCGCGACGTGCTCGCGATCGTCGAGTGATCTCCGCACGAACCGAACGAACGAACACGAACGAACTGAACAAGGACTGATTTCACCATGAGCAAGATGCTCCACTTCGACGACGAGGCCCGCCGCTCGCTGGAAGCCGGCGTCAACAAGCTGGCCGACGCCGTGCGCGTCACCCTCGGCCCCAAGGGCCGCAACGTCGTCCTCGACAAGAAGTTCGGCGCCCCGACGATCACCAACGACGGTGTGTCGATCGCCAAGGAGATCGAGCTGGAAGACCCGTTCGAGAACATGGGCGCCCAGCTGGTCAAGGAAGTAGCCACCAAGACCGACGACATCGCCGGTGACGGCACCACCACGGCGACCGTGCTCGCCCAGGCCATGGTGCGCGTCGGCATGAAGAACGTCGCCGCCGGCGCCAACCCGATGGCCGTCAAGAAGGGCATCGAGAAGGCCGTCGCCGCTGCGGTCGACTCGATCACGAGCCAGGCCAAGCCGGTCGACGACAAGAGCGACATCGCCAACGTCGCGACCATCTCGGCCGCCGACAGCTCGATCGGCGAGGTCATCGCCGACGCCATCGACAAGGTCGGCAAGGACGGCGTCGTGACGGTCGAGGAGTCGAACACGTTCGGCACCGAGCTCGAGTTCACCGAGGGCATGCAGTTCGACAAGGGCTACCTCTCGCCGTACTTCGTGACCGACCCCGACCGTCAGGAAGCCGTCCTCGAGGACGCCTACATCCTCCTGAACCAGGGCAAGATCTCGACCGTCCAGGCGATGCTCCCGGTCCTCGAAGCCGTCATGAAGACCGGCAAGCCGCTCGTCATCGTCGCCGAGGACATCGAGGGTGAGGCGCTCGCCACCCTCGTCGTCAACAAGATCCGTGGCACGTTCAACGCCGTGGCCGTCAAGGCCCCCGGCTTCGGCGACCGCCGCAAGGCGATGCTGCAGGACATGGCCGTTCTCACCGGTGGCCAGGTCATCAGCGAAGACGTCGGCCTCAAGCTCGAGAACACCACGCTCGACCTGCTCGGCACCGCCAAGCGCGTCATCGTGAACAAGGACAACACGACGATCGTCGACGGTGGCGGCTCGGCCGACGACGTCGACGGCCGCGTGGCCCAGATCAAGGCCGAGATCGACAACACCGACTCGGACTGGGATCGCGAGAAGCTCCAGGAGCGCCTCGCCAAGCTGGCCGGCGGCGTTGCCGTCATCAAGGTCGGCGCGGCCACCGAGGTCGAGCTCAAGGAGAAGAAGCACCGCATCGAAGACGCGGTCAGCTCGGTCCGTGCGGCCATCGAAGAGGGCGTCGTCGCCGGTGGCGGCACCGCCCTCATCCGTGCACGCAGCTCGGTCCAGTCGGTCGTCGACTCGCTCGAGGGTGACGAGCAGACCGGTGCCAAGCTCGTGTTCGAGTCGCTCGTGGCTCCGGCCCGCAACATCGCGGAGAACGCCGGCCTCGAGGGTTCGGTCATGGTGCGTGCGGTCGAGTCCGAGACCGGCACGACCGGCCTCAACGCGGCCACCGGCGAGATCGAGGATCTCCTCAAGGCCGGCATCATCGACCCGGCGAAGGTGACCCGTGCGGGTCTCCAGAACGCCTCGTCGATCGCTGCCCTGGTGCTCACCACCGAGTGCCTCGTCGCCGACAAGCCCGAGCCTGCCCCGGCGATGCCCGCCGGCGGCATGGATCCCATGGGTGGCATGGGCGGCATGATGTGATGACGCTCTGCTGAGCGTCGTTGCACCGCAACGTCTGACACGGCCCGGGAGCTTCGGCTCCCGGGCCGTTTCGCGTCTCCGACCCCGTGCTGCGGGTAGGTTCGCAGGGTGACCGATCGTGCTCAGCGACCGTTCTGGATCCACCAATTCATCGAATACGTCGTCGGGTTCGCGCTGATCGCATTCGGGTTCCAGGACACCCATCCGGTGGTGCCGGCCGTGGTCGGCGTCGTGGTCGTGATCAACGCCGCCGTCGTGCACGGCCCGTTCGGGGCGTTCCGATTGATCTCTCGCCGGATCCACCGCTGGGTCGACGTGATCGTGATGGCGTTCTTGGTGTTCGCCGCCGTGCAGCCGTGGGTCGAGATGTCGAGCCTCGGGCGGCTCGCACTCATCGGCATCGTCGTCCCGCTGGCCTTCTCGTGGTGGTACACCGACTGGGGCACCCGGGCCGAGCGCAAGCAGCGTCGTGCCGCACAGGGCAGTCAGCGGAGCGAGGACATCGGGACGACGGCCGGCCGCAAGGCCGCCGAGTACTACAAGGCGGGCAAGAAGATGATCGACCGAGACGACTGACCCGGCTCGAGCAGCGTGCCGAGCTCGCCACTCCACGTCGCTGATTCGGTCGCGTGCTCGCTGCAGGCCATCAGGCCGCCGGACACGCTCGGACGTGTGTCGAACCTGCCG
This sequence comes from Ilumatobacter fluminis, assembly GCF_004364865.1. NCBI lineage: Bacteria > Bacillati > Actinomycetota > Acidimicrobiia > Acidimicrobiales > Ilumatobacteraceae > Ilumatobacter > Ilumatobacter fluminis. The sequence goes on along the minus strand of NZ_SOAU01000001.1, from coordinate 3,718,799 downwards.
CTCCACGTCCTGACGCGGGTGGGCTTCCAGCCGAGTTCGGAGTTCTTCAGCACGCGCCGCCGCCCGGCCACGGGCCGGGGCTGGTCGATCGGTTCTCGAGTCGATGAACTCGGGGTCGGGCGGCGTGCGTCACGCTGCGGGTTGTCGCTCCCTGACCCGTTCCGGGTCGTCGACCGTTCGAGACCGTCGCCGGCGCTGTGGCGGCACATCCGGTTCACTCACGGTGAAGATCTGGCCGTCGGGTTGACGGATCGTGAGTGTCCGATCCGGAGCGAGTTCGAGGGCCCAGCCGCCTTCGTGGACCACATGATGGTGCCGTGAGCAGAGCGGGATCATGTTGTCGAGATCGGTTGGTCCGCCTTGTTCCCACGGGACGATGTGGTGCATCTCGCACCGATCGAACGGAACGTCACAGCCGGCGAACCCGCAGGTGCGGTACATGGCCCGTAGCGCCCTGCGTTGGGCACGGTTCGCGTGGCGTGCGGTGCGCCCCGCCGAGATTGGCACACCGTGTTCGTCGACGAACACGACCGTGACTCGTGCGTTGCACATCGTGCGCTGCACCGTCGCCGGCGCCACACCACAACCGTCGGCGGTCTCACACACCGACTCATCACCAAGATCACCGGAGGCGACCGTGTCAGCATCCGCGATCAACGTCACATCACCGGTTCCAGGGTGCAGATGCTGGTTCCCGGCTGCGACGAGATCACCGAGTGCTTCGGCAGCCAACCGGTTCCGATCCACACTGCGGCCCCGACATTCCGCATCGCCCGCCGCTGCGCCCTCCGCGATCAGGGTGCCGACATGACGATCGACCGGACCGAACACCTTCGAGGCGAGTTCGGGGTGGAACGCGAATCGTCCCTCCACCATCCCCGTCGCCGCGTTCGTCTTGCGCGACAGAAACGTCTCCTTGCGCTGCCTCGTCGCACGCTCGATGCCGTTGTCGCGCTCGATCACCCGAGCCAGATCACGTACCGATCGACCGAACTCCTCCGGCGACAAACGCCTCGCATCATCCAACAGATCGTCTTCACGGTCGAACAGCTGATCCTTCACGTCATCGTCGAGCTTCGCCGTGGCGTTCGCCAACGCATCGACATGCTCGGCACCGATCTCACCCGCACCCAACGCATCTTCGAACGACGGCGCCTCGTCCAACGTCTTCGACCGACGCTCCTTGCGCTTCCCCTCCGCGGACGACACCCCACCTGTCCGAGCATGGACATCGGCAGCCGGTGCTGCGCCTTGCTGTTCGTGCAACTCGATCATCCGACGCGTCACACCCGCCTCCACCTGATCGATGAACCCCCGCAGGCGACGCGTCGCGCCCAGCACCGTGGCGCACTCGGTCGGGTCGGCCGCAGCGACATCGACGGCGAAGATCGCGGTCAACTCGGCTGCGGGGTCGGGAGAACTCATACACCCCATCATGACGAAGGGGTGTGACAGGGTTTCCTGATCCCAGGCCTTCCCGACGAAGAAATCCCAGAAATTCCTCGACCGCCGCGCCGCCGTGTGTCTGCGACGGAACGGTCACCGCACGTCCGGCCAACCGTGTTGAGGGCGCCAGCCGAGCGTCTGACGAGCGACCGTCGAGTCGAAGTCGCCCGGTCCGCAGAGCAACATGCGTACGTGTCCATCGAGGTGCGTCGCAAGGGCGAGCTGCGTCGCGGACACGACGTCGTCGAGGTGGACGAACGCGCCGTATTCCAGGTCGGCCGGCGAAGAGCGGGCCGATGCGGCGTCGTCGAGGATCATGACCGGCCGCAAGACCACCGTGGGCACGGCAGTTCGCCTCGTCCAGATCTCGCACATCTCCTCAGCGAGACGTTTCGACATGCCGTAGGGACGTGCGACCCGAAGCGGATGGTGGTCGTCGATGGGGAGTGAGTCGGGGACGCCTTCGCCTTCGGCGCATCCGAACACCTGGCCCGATGAGAAGTACACGACCTTTCGAACGCCATGTTCCTCGGCCGCGGACAACACGTGCCAGGTTCCGAGCACGTTCGTTGCCATGATCTCGTCGGGTGTCCCCGCCGAGTCGTGGGCGATCGCAGCTGCGTGCACGATCGCGTCGCACCCGTCGGCGGCATCGCTGACCTGGGTCGCGTCTCGAACGTCGTGTCCGTCTGCCACGTCGAAGCGGACCACGGACCAGCCAGCGGCCTCGAGCCGTCGTGCGACAGCGCCGCCGACTTGGCCCGACGAACCTGTCACGAGCACCCTCGGCATCGCTCCATCTTGCTGCAGGACGGCAGCGAGCGTTCGTTGCACTCGTCGCGCGCCGCATGCAGATGCTCGAGAGTGGCATCGCCGACCGGCAGCGACCGACGGTCAGGTGAGCGCGGCCTGCCGGGCGGCTTCGAGTTTCTCGGTCGTCAGCTTGCGGCGGCCGAAGAGGTAGAGCACGAGGTAGACGGCGGCCTCGGCGAGCCACGTCGACCGCAACGCCCACTCGCGGCCGACGCTCGGCTCGAGCGCCCACACGAGCACACCGCCCACGGCGGCCCCGATCGGGATCATCCCCCAGGCGAAGAACCGGTAGACGCTGTTGACGCGGCCCAGCAGTCGTGGCGGGATGATCGTCTGGCGCAGGCTGACCGTGATCACGTTCCAGAGGATCCCGAGCAACGCCACCAAGCCCATCCCGACCATGACGACGGGCCAGTACGGCAGGAAGAAGACGATGGTCGACACCACCGCCGTGCCGACCAGGGTCAACGCCAGACAGGTGCCGCTGCCGAGGCGCTTCGAGATGATCGAGGCGATGTTGCCGCCGACGAACCCGCCGACGGCCATCCCGAAGAACATGACCGTGAACAGGAACGGGCCGATCCCCAGCACGTCCTGTGCGTAGAGGACCATCACCGACCCGGCGATCATCGAGGCGCCGTTCATGAGGCCGAGGATGATCGCCATCGGCCTGAGCAACGAGTGTCCCATCAGCCAGCGCACGCCCTCGCTCAGCTCCTGGCGGAACGACTGCGGCTGTTCGTCGGGCTCGCGCTCGGCCCGGAACGAGCCCGGGATGAGGAACACGAGCGCGGCGGCGACGAAGAACGTGGCGGCGTCGACGAAGAACGGCAGCGAGAACGCGACGAGCAGCATCAGCGAGCCGAGCGGGGGACCGACGAACAGGTTCATGATCCCCTCGACGCTCCAGACCCGTCCGTTGGCCTTCTCGAGCTGATCGGCTCGGACGATGTTCGGCATGATCGTCTGGTTCGCGTTGTCGCGGAGGACTTCGGCCATGCCGAGCAGCAGGGTCGCGGCGACCACCGTCAGGTACAGGCCGGTGTTGGTGCCCGTCACCATCTCGAGCTCGTCGGGTGCGGGCAGCGCGTCCTGTTCGCCGAGCACGGCGAACGCGACCAGGAGGGTCAGGGCGCCGCGCATCACGTCCATCGAGATCATCGCCTTGCGACGATCGACCCGGTCGGTGATCACGCCGGCCGGCAGGGTGAACAGCAGCCACGGCAACCGCTGGGCGACGGCGACGAACGCCACGAGGATCGGGTTCCGGGTGACCGCCGATGCGAGCCACGGGTAGGCGATCGTGCCGATGCCGTCGCCCATGTTCGAGACGACGGTGCCGGTGAACAGCTTGTAGTAGCTGGCCCCCAGCTTCTTCGACGGGGTCTCGACAGGCTGCGCCTCGTCCGGCATCTCGTCGTCGGGCGAGGCCGGCGCGTTCGGGGTGGTCGTCATCAGGAGCGTCCGATCGGTCGGTTGGTGGGGAACAGGGCGATGTACAGGCCGAACTCGACGTCGCCGTCGCGTGGCTCCTCGACGAACTCGAGCGACAGCTCGTGCAGGCGTCGCGTGTACTCGGCGACCCGGTCGTGGGGGATCCGGGCGTGCCGGTACGTCGCCGTACCCCACCCCTCGTCGTCGGCCTTGCCGGCGGCGGCGATCTCTCGGAGTCGGTCGCCGTCGACCTCGGCGACGACGTCGCGGATGAATCCCAGTTCGCCCGGGGTGCCTTCGATCATGAACGTGAGGGCGGTGCGCCCGTAGAAGCGCTCTTCGACCGCTCGCACCTGTCGGGTGCGGACGATCTGGAGCAGCCCGGCATCGACGAGGACGTCGACGTGGTAGGCGACCGAACCCTTGGGGCGGCCGACCCGTTCTGCGATCTCGGTCACCGACATGGCCCGCTCGAGTACCAGGTCGCAGATCAGGAGCCGGAGCGGGTCGCCGAGCGCCTTGAGCTGTTGCGGCTCGTCGAGGTCGAGCATCTCGTCGAGCTCGTAGTCGCGGCGGACGCCGGTGCGAGCATCGACCGATTGGGGAACGTCCGACATTTCTCGAACGATAGGGAAATGCCGGACGAAACGCAAACGGAGGCACACGATCGGCGGACCCTCGCTCGTAGGCTGGTCCCCATGTCGTTCGAGCGCCCTGCCCCCGACCTCCAGAAGCTCCGTGATGCCTGGGAAGAGTTCGAGCAAGGCGAACAGCTGCCCGGCAAGGTGCTCGCGAACCTCAAGACCGCTGGTCTGCCCGAGGTCCTCGACGAGCTGATCGCCTCGGGCTGGACGCCCGCCGGCTGACGTGACGCTGCCCGGGTACCGGGCCGGGGGCGAGCAGATCGTTCCCCGCCCCGCCGACTGGGAGTACGGGCCCGCCCCGCGGTGGGAACCCGGCGCGACGACCACGCTCGACCGCGTGCTGTCGGTCGTGCCCGAGGTCGACGAGCCGCTCCTGCCGGCGTTCGCCGGGGCGAAGCATTCCGCCGTTCTGGTCACCCTGGCCGACGGTGCCGAGGGGCCCGAAGTGCTGCTCACCCGCCGATCGTGGGAGATGCGGAACCACCGTGGCGAGATCTCCTTCCCCGGCGGTCGGATCGATCCTGGCGAGACGCCCACCCAAGCCGCCCTCCGTGAAGCCCACGAAGAAGTCGGGCTCGAACCGGCGGGGGTGGCGGTCCGGGGCGAGCTGTCGCACCTCAACACCGTCGCCAGCCGCAGCTACATCGTCCCGAAGGTCGCCACCATCGATCTCCCCGCCCGACCGGAACTCACCGGTCAGACGATGGAGGTCGACCGAGTGCTGTGGGTCCCGCTCGCCGAGCTGACCCGACCCGACACGTACCACAGCGAACGCTGGAAGCTGGGCCCGACCGACCACGTCCTGCACTTCTTCCAGCTCGACGACGAGACCATCTGGGGTGCCACCGCCCGCATGCTCGTCGACCTCCTCGACCGAACCCTCACCTGAACAGAAGGGGTCAGGCTGGGTTCCGAGGGTCGTTGCAACACCTTGATCTTTTGGAGGTGTTCATGCCGAGGCAGCGTGTTGCTGATGAGGTTCGTTGTTGGGTGTGGTTGTTGGTGGCCGATGGTCACACACAAGCTGGGGTGGCTCGACGGTTCGGGTTGTCTTCGACAACGGTGCGTCGGATTGCTCATGATCCCGAGGTGGAGAAACAGGTTCGTGACACATCAGTGAGCCGGTTGACGTTGACCGGCCGGGAAGAGATCTCTCGTGGGATCGTGGAAGGGGTTTCCAACGCTGAGATCGCGCGTCGGATTGATCGGCATCGTTCAACGGTGGGCCGTGAGATCAACAACAACGGTGGCCGCGACGAGTATCGGGCGGTTGCTGCGCATCTGGCCGCTCAGCAGCGTGCGAAGCGACCGAAGTTGTTCAAGTTCGAGCAGTTCCCGTTGCTGGCGATGGTGGTTGCGTGCTGGCTTGATCTCGAGCAGTGGTCGCCGGAACAGATCAGTGCCAGGCTGGTGCTCGAGTTTCCCGACGACGAGACGATGCGAGTGTCCCCCGAAACGATCTATCGAGCGTTGTATGTGCATGGTCGGGGCGGGCTCCGTAAAGAACTCGCTGCGTGTCTACGTACTCAACGTCAGCATCGCCGGGCCCGCCCGGTCACGGCTCGGAACCGGGACCAGTCCTCGATCCCGGACCTGGTGTCGATCGCGGAACGTCCCGACGACATCGAGGACCGTCTGGTGCCTGGCCATTGGGAAGGCGATCTGATCATGGGTCGCAACAACGGCTCCCAGGTCGGCACGCTCGTGGAGCGCACCACCGGACTCGTGATGCTGTCCAAACTTGGCACCAAACAAGCCGATCACGTCGCGGACGCGATCGCAGCACGTGTCCGAACCCTGCCGGCCGTGCTGCAGGGAACACTCACCTGGGATCGCGGCACCGAAATGGCTGCTCACCGCCGGTTCACGATGGCCACCGACATGAAGGTGTACTTCTGCGACCCGCACGCTCCCTGGCAACGAGGCAGCAACGAAAACATCAACGGGCTGCTACGCCAATACCTACCCAGAGACAGTGACCTGTCCCAGTTCAGCCAAGAACAACTCGACGCGATCGCTCACAAACTCAACAACCGGCCACGCAAACGCCACAGCTTCCTGACACCATTAGAAGTCTTCGACCAACTCGTGTTGCACTGACCACTGGAATCCAGCCAGGCACCTTCTGTTCCGATGTCGGTGGCTTCACGTCCCGGCGCAGCGAACAGAAGGTGCCTGACCCCTTCTGTTCGGTGGGAATGCGCCGGGAGCGCGTCGGGTTTCTCTCCGGTAAGCTCAACCGTCCGATTTCTCAGGAGTTCGCATCATGCAGACCGATATCCACCCCACGTACGCCGACGTCACGGTGAAGTGCTCGTGCGGCAACACCTTCACGACCAAGTCGACCAGCCCCGGCGAGCAGCTGCTCGAGCTGTGCAACGAGTGCCACCCCTTCTACACCGGCAAGCAGAAGCTGGTCGACAGTGGTGGCCGCGTCGAGCGCTTCAACAAGCGCTACGGCCGTCGCGACAAGAAGTGATGCCAGCGGCCCGAGCGCCGCATCCACGTCGAACGAACTGAGCCGACACCGCCCCGGTCCCACCGGGGCGGTGTCGTCGTTTTCGGGGCGATCGCGACAGTCCTCAGGATTGGGTCAAACTGGCCCGAGTGACTCAAGCACGGTCGGGCGGCCGTCGATACACGAAGAGACACGTCGAGAGAACCGTATGGCCGACACCGCCCAGATCGAGCACCTCCTGCGCCGGACCGAGTTCGTGGCGCGCCCCGACCGCGTGGCCCAACTGACGCCGCTGACCCTCGCCCAGGCCGTCGACAACGTCCTCGACGTGCCGGTGAACCCGGGGACGGCGTCTCTGACTGCGTCCGAGAACTGGGAGCGCGGTGTCGAGCTGACCCACTTCTGGCTCGACCGCATGGCGCACGACTCGCCGAAACCGCTCCAGGAGAAGATGGCGTTCTTCTGGCACGGCCACTTCTGCTCCGACCTGACCAAGGCCGGATCGGCCGCCCTGATGCGCGAGCAGATCGACCTGTTCCGCACGGACGGACTCGGCAATCTACGCGACCTCGCCATCGCCATGTCGACCCAGGTCGCAATGCTGCGCTACCTCGACAACAACCAGAACAAGGCGACCTCGCCGAACCAGAACTTCGCCCGCGAGCTGATGGAACTCTTCCTGCTCGGCGTCGGCAACTACACCGAGGCCGACGTCGAGGCGAGTACCGCCGCCTGGACCGGCCACACCGACCAGTGGGACACCGACCAGTACGTCTGGCGGGCCGACTGGCACGACGGCTCGGCGAAGCAGTACCTCGGCCGGACGATCAACCAAGGCGGCGACCCGAAGCTGCACGGGGCGGAGACGATCGAGGTCGTCCTCGGCGCCGGGCAGGTGCCCGTCGGGCCGAACACCGGACGTCAGACCCGTGCGGTCGCAGCAGAGTTCGTCTCGAAGAAGCTGTGGGCCGAGTTCGCCGGAACGCCCATCCCGCCGGCCACGCTGTCGCACCTCCGGGACGTGGCGCTCGCCAACGATTTCGAGATCCGACCCTGGCTCCGAGCGCTGCTGCTGTCCGACGCGTTCTATGCGAGCGACGTGTCGAGCGGGCGAGTGCGAACGCCCGTCGAGTTCGTCGTGGCGTCACTCGTCGCCACGGGCCAGCGGTCGGAGGTCGGTACGCCGCTCTGGCTGATGGAGGGAATGGGGCAGCGCCCGCTGTTCCCACCCAACGTGTCGGGGTGGAAGCACAATGGCTACTGGGTCAACGCGTCTGCCATGGCGAAGCGAACCGAGTCGGCGCGTCGTTCTGCATGGCAGTCGATGCGCGGGTACTGGGACGGTGACGAGCTCATCCACCTCGCCGGCGGGACCATCTCGAAGACCGAGGTCTACGAGACGTATCGGGACCGCCCCGCCGATCTCGTCGATCGATTCCTCGAGCTGATGCACCTGTCCTACTCGTCGGCGAGTCGCGATGCGCTCGTCGCCTATTCAACTGCGTCGGAACGGTGGGAACGAGCCGACCTCCTCGCCCTGATCCTCGTCGCCCCCGATTTCCATCTGGCCTGAACCATGCTCGACCCCGACATCTCCACCGCCGACGCCCTGCGTCACCTGTCGTTCGACGAAGAACCGACCGCCGCGGCGCTCGACCGTCGTCGTTTCCTGCGCCTCGTCGGCATGGGGGTCGGCGCCGGCGTCGTCGCCGGTGGCAGCGGATCGCTGCTCGACCACGCCTTCGGCCACGACCCGAGCGCCTGGGCCGCCGGGCCGATCGGCGCCGACGACGGTGTGCTCGTCATCATCGGCATGTACGGCGGCAACGACGGGCTCAACACCGTCGTTCCGTTCACCGACCCGAACTACGCCGAGATGCACGGTGGCCTGGCGATCCCGGCGAACCAGACACTCCGCCTGAACTCGTCGCAGGGCCTCAACGGGAACCTGCCGACGCTGAAGCGGGCGTGGGACGACGGCCACCTGGCCGTCGTGCAGGGCATCGGCTACGCGAACCCCGACCTGTCGCACTTCAACTCGATGGCGTACTGGATGGCGGGCCGCCCGAATGCGCTCCCGTCGAGCGGGTGGATGGGCCGATGGCTCGACGGCTACCTCGGCGGCACGAACGACCTCTACGCCGCGGCCGAGGTCGGCACGTCGGTGCCGCTCCACCTCGTCGGCAACCACAAGAAGGGCACCGTGGTCGGCGCGTCCCGGCCCGGCTACGGCAGCGCCACCGACGCCCGCTCCGAGCGTCAGTACGCCGCGATCCGTGCGATGGCCGGCGGTGCAGGCGCCGGCTGGCGTGCACCCGTCGGACAGGCCTTCGTCGACCAGCTCGACCTGGCTCGCACCCTGGCCCCCGTCATCCCCGACGAGGACCAGCTCCCCGACGCCGAGATCGTCGCCAAGCTCGAGGTCGCCGCCCGCCTCGTCAACGCCAACCTCGGGTTCCGCGTCGTCACGGCCGGGTGGGGCGACTTCGACAGCCATGCCGGCCAGCCAGGGCAGCACGCCGACCGCATGGCCGAACTCGACGCCGCCATCAGCCGCTTCTTCGCCGTGCTCGATCCGGCATGGGCGAGCCGGGTGACCGTCATGACCTTCTCCGAGTTCGGCCGCACCCCGTGGGACAACGACGGCGCCGGGACCGACCACGGGACCTCGGCGCCGCACTTCGTGATCGGCGCGAACGTGAAGGGCGGCCTGTACGGGCAGCAGCCGTCGCTGGCCAACCTCCGTCGGTGGGACCGGATGGCCCACCACGTCGACTTCCGCTCGTACTACGCCTCGATCCTCGACGGTTGGATGGGCGGCGGCTCGTCGGACGTGCTCGGGGGCAACTTCGAACAGCTGGGGCTGTTCCACGGTCCTCCCGGGTCGACGCCGCCCAACGGCATCGTGCTCGGAGACGGCGGCACCGTCACCCCCAGCCCGTCGCCGACTCCGGTCCCCACCGGGAAGTCGTTCTTCCACCCGGTCTCGCCGGTGCGCATCGTCGATACCCGCGAGGGCATCGGTGCTCCCCGTCAGCCGATCGGACCCGGTCAGCGCATCCGGGTGAAGGTCGCCGGCGCCGCCGGACTCCCGGCCACCGGGTTGACCGCCGTGATCGCCAACGTGACCGCGGTGCGGCCGACGCAGCCGATGCACTTCACGGTGTACCCCGGCCGCGTCGACCGACCGGAGACATCGAACCTCAACGCCGTTCCCGGGCGGCCCGTCCCGAACCTCGTCGCCATGGCGGTCGGCGACGACGGCTACATCGAGATCTACAACTCGAACGGCCAGACCCACTGCCTCGTCGACGTCTTCGGCTACACCGACGGTCGCTCGAACGGCGGGGCGAAGTTCAACCCGACCGCACCGAAGCGCCTGTTCGACTCCCGCAACGGCACCGGCATGCGACGCGGGGCACTCGCCCCGGGCGTGGCCGTCGACGTGCAGGTCGCCGGCAAGGCCGGGGTCCCGAAGACGGGCGCCACGGCCGTCGTCGTGAACGTCACCGCCGTCAACCCCGATCAGCCAGGACACCTCCGGGTCACACCGACCGGGCGCACGCCCGCGACCACGTCGAACGTCAACTTCGCCGCCGGCGACGTCGTCCCGAACCTCGTGATCTGCGAGCTCGGCGACGGCGGCAAGCTCCGCATGGACGCCACCGGTGCCTCGACGCACGTCGTCGGTGACGTCTTCGGCTATTTCGCCGACGGTGGCGAGCGATTGATCACGATGGCGCCCCGACGCCTGCTCGACACCCGCGACGGCACGGGTGCACCGAAGCGACCACTCGGCCCGGGGCGACGCGTCGATCTCCAGGTCGCCGGTCTCAAGGGCGTGCCGGCTGCGGCGACCGCCGTCGTGTTGAACGTCACCGCGACCAAGGTCGCCGGTGCCTCCCACGTGTCGGTGTGGCCTCGCGGCGGTTCCGAGCCCTCGACCTCGAATCTCAACGTGGTCGCCGGGCAGACGATCGCGAACCTGGTCATCTGCCGGGTCGGAGAGCAGCAATCGGTCTCCCTCGCCAATCCGCTCGCCGGCTGCGACCTCGTCGCCGACGTGCTCGGCTACTTCGTGCCCTGACACATCGCGCGCCGCCTGCCGGGCAGCCGCCGATACCGTCGTTGCGGTGAGCGAGGACGATGCCGCCCGGAGGAGCCGACTCAACGGACTGAAGCTGCGCGCCCTGGTGCGTGACCACCTCGGCGTCGACGAGGTGCCGGAGGCGAGCGAGTTCGCCCCGGGTGCCGCGCTCCTCGCCGACGGCGACGCCTGGGTCCTGCTCGACGACCAACCCGGCGGGCGCCTCGGTGCCGCCCTGCTGTGGGCGATGCGCAATGGCGCCAACGGCGTGCACGTGGTGGCAGAGTCGGCCACCGGTCAACTGGCCCGACGCGCGGGAGCGTTCGAGATGCCCGTCGAGGTGTGGCACGCCGACGGCCGCGCCCTGTTGCCGGCGCTCGCCGAGCCGCTGCCCGACGCGCCCGATGTGCCCGCCCATCACGAATCGTTCCGTCAGCTGATCGTCGACGGCGGCGCCGAGCCGTCGGTCGAACACGGTGTTCTCGTCGGCGAGGTGCGCGGTCTCGAGGTCTGTCGCGTGGCCGACGATCCGCACACCGACACCACCCGACTCGAGGTCGGCGTCGGTGCCCACGACCGCGAGGCGTTCCAGATGCTGCACGGCGACGTGCCCGCGGTCGAGTCGCTCGCCCGCATCGTCGACACCGTCGCCCGACACCGCGCCGTCGACGCTCCGCAGCATCCGCTGAACCGCCTCGGTGCCGAGCGTTTCGTGCGATGGCGGATCGTCGACGACCCGTCACTCGTCGGGCTCGAGTCGGTCCACGCCGTGGCGCCGCCGGTGCCGCGGACGAACCTCAAGGACCCGGTGCCGTGCGTGGCGCTCGGCGACGGCCCCGACGGCCCGCAGGTCGTCGTCTGCAGCTCGGGGGTCGATCTCGACCTCGTACCGTTCGCGGCCGACGCGGCGGCGGCCCACGACGGGTCGCTCCTCTTCGTGCTCCCCGAACGTGACCGCGTACGCGCCGTCGACGAACTGGCCGGCGCCCTTCGCCGCCCGACCTCGTTCGCCACCCTCTGAACCCACTGCGCCGACCCGCCCCCGGACGCGCCGATGCCCGGCCGGTGGGCCGGCCGGGCATCGTGATCGCGGCGTCCGGGTGAGGGGAGGGCCGGACGCCCTGGGGGATCAGGACTCGTCGGTCGAGTCGGTCTCGTCGGACGACGACGCCTCGATCGCCTCGGTGTCGCTCGTCTCGATCGCCGGCATCTCGGTCGAGATCTCGATCGACCGGGGAGCGGGGGTGTCGTAGGCGCCGACGGTGACGGTCAGGCGACCGTCGACGTGGCGGGCGCCGACCTTGTCGGGGTCGAGGCGGCCGCCGAGGCGCAGGCTGCGCTTCCACGACAGCTCGTCGGTGGCGACGGCGATCGTGAGGGTCGTGCCCGTGACGTCGACCGAGACGGCCGACGCCGGGACGCCGGGGAGGTCGACGGTGAGGACGTACTCGTCGTCGGTCCAGGATCCGTCGACCACCGGGCCGGATGGCCGACGGTTGTCGAAGAACGAGCTGGTGAGCTGGTCGAACGCTCGGTTGACGCTGGTGTCGAAGGCGGGCGCGGCAAAGGCGGCGGGGCTGGTGCGGTGACGGACGATCATCGTGGTTTCTCCTGTCTGTCGTGATGCGTTGTGTGCGGTGGGTTGGTCGGTTGCGGTTCCTGATGTGGTGAACACTCAGGAACTGATGTCTGCAATCATACAGAAAAGCTGAGTGATGGCAACTCAGGATCTGGGAACGGTCGGTCGAGAGTGGGGGCGGTAGCCTTCGACTGCCATGCTCGACACCGGTGTCGCCGACCGCCTGACGTCGGCCGGGGAGGAATTCCGCGAACTCGAAGCGCGCCTCGCCGACCCGGCGACGCATGCCGACCCGGCGACGCTGCGCACCGTGTCGCAGCGATATCGCGAACTCGAACCCCTCGTCGCCGCATGGACGACGTATCGGGGGCGCGCCGACGACCTGGACGCAGCCCGTGAACTCCTCGCCGGCGCCACCTCGCCCGACGATCGCGAGCTGGCCGAGACCGAGATCGCCGAGGCCGACGCCGACCTCGTTCGGCTCGAGGCCGAACTGCGCGAACTCCTCCTTCCGCGCGACCCGAACGCCGGGCGGGCCGTGATCATGGAGATCCGCGGCGCCGAGGGCGGCGAGGAGGCCAACCTGTTCGCGCGTGATCTCTACGACATGTACGTCGCCTACGCCGGCGTGCACCGATGGAAGGTCGAGACGCTGTCGCTCGATCCGAGCGACCTCGGCGGCGTCAACCAGGTCACCTTCGTCGTCCGCGGCGACGACGCCTGGCAGCACCTCAAGTTCGAAGGCGGGCCGCACCGCGTGCAACGGGTCCCCGTCACCGAGAGCCAGGGCCGGGTCCACACGTCGTCGGCCACCGTCGCCGTCCTTCCCGAGGTCGACGAGGTCGAGGTCTCCATCGACGACCGAGATCTCGAGATCGACGTGTACCGCTCGTCGGGCGCGGGCGGGCAGCACGTCAACACCACCGACTCGGCAGTCCGGATCACCCACATCCCGTCCGGCATCGTCGTGACGATGCAGGACGAGCGGAGCCAGCTCCAGAACCGCGCCCGGGCGATGCAGGTGCTGCGAGCCCGTTTGTACGAACGCGCCCAACGCGAGCGCGACGCCGAGCTCTCCGAGGAGCGGCGGTCGCAGCTGGGCGGCGGCGGTCGGAGCGAGAAGATCCGCACGTACAACTACAAGGAGAGCCGCGTCACCGACCACCGGATCGGGGTCACCGTGTACCGTCTCGACGACGTGCTGGGTGGCCAACTCGACCTGGTCGTCGAGCCCCTGTTGCACGACGAACGTGCCCGCCAGCTCGCCGACTCGTCGTCATGACCGACGACACGCTCACCCTGCGGCAGCTCTGGGACCAGACGTCGTCGGTCCTGCGGAGCCGGCCCGAAGCCCGCTGGATCTGTGAGGTCGCGACGGCGCTCGACGGTGCCGAGTTCGACGCCTCGCTCGATCAACACGTGACCGACCGGATGGTGCAGCACCACGATGCGATGGTCGGTCGCTATCGGGCGGGCGAACCGCTCCAGTACGTCCTCGGGCGCTGGGGGTTCCGTCGGCTCGACCTGGCCGTCGACCGACGGGTGCTCATCCCACGCCCCGAGACCGAGCTCGTGGTCGAGGCGGTACTCGATCTGGTCGGCGACCGGTCGACCCGCCGTATCGCCGATCTCGGCACCGGTTCGGGAGCGATCGGCCTGGCCCTTGCCGACGAACTGCCGATCGACGGCACCGAGATCTGGCTCACCGACGCCGACGCCGACGCGCTCGACGTGGCCCGGTCCAATCTCGCCGGAATCGGGCGCGCCGCCCGCAACGTACGGGTCGAGTGCGGCGACTGGTTCGACGCGCTCCCCACCGACACGTCGTTCGACGTGATCGTGAGCAATCCGCCGTACGTCGCCGACGACTCCGAGCTGCTCGACGAGTCTGTCCGCCACTGGGAACCGCCGCAGGCGCTGTTCGCGGGCGCCGATGGGCTCGACGACTATCGCCGCCTCGTGCCCGGTGCCCTCCGGCACCTCGACCCGACCGGTTCGCTCGTGCTCGAGATCGGCGCCGATCAAGGTGCTGCAGTGCGCGCCTTGTGCGACGCCGCCGGCTACCGGTCCGTCGACGTCCGCGCCGACCTCGCCGGCCACGACCGCATCGTCGTCGCCACCCGCTGACCCCGTTCCAGTCGGTCAACCCGTGACGGTGGTCCGGCTCTCGACGCGTGTGCCGACGAGCCGCGCGACGCTCTCGGGACCGTCAGTGCATGGCGTCAGTACATCGCGTCGGTGCCGCCCGCGTGCCCGCCGGCGGCGGCCGCGAGCTCGGCCTCGAAGCCCGACCGGACGGCGAGGGCGTCGCTGCCGATCGTGATCATGCGGAACCCCTGCTCGCGTCGCCGGGCGGCGAGCGACCCGGTGGCGTGGATGCCGGCGACCACCTCGTGGCGGGCGCAAGCGTCGGTGATCCGGCCGAGTGCGTCGTCGAACGCCGGGGTGCCGTCGTTGTTGCCGGGCGGCAGCCCGAGGCTCACCGACAGGTCGGCTGGGCCGACGTACACGGCGTCGACGCCCGGGCACTCGAGGATCTCGTCGAGGTTGTCGAGCGCTTCGACGGTCTCGATCATCGGGATGACGGTGACGTTGTCGTGGGCCCACTGTTGGTAGTCGGGGCGCCGGAGACCGGCCATCATCGGGCCCCAACTGCGGCTGCCGGCAGGCGCGTACCGTGCGGCGTCGACCACCGCCTCGGCCTGCGATCGGGTGTTCACCATCGGCACGATCACCCCGTGCGCCCCGGCGTCGAGCGTCTTGCCGATCACGCCCGGTTCGTTCCACGGCACCCGAGCGATCGGCACGTTGCCCGCGAGCTCGATCGCCGAGAAGGTGGCCACGCACGTCATCGCGTCGTTCACACCGTGCTGGGTGTCGACGCACACATAGGACACGGGTTGCCGGGCGGCGATCTCGGCCGTGATCGGTGACGGCAGCTGGATCCACAGGCCGAGCGTCTCGTCGCCGGCGGCCCACTGTTGTCGCAAGCTCATGGGCGGATTCTGGCAGACACGATGCGACGGACTGCAGCCGCCCGACCATGCGGTGCCCATCGGGTCGGCGAGGGCCCGATCCGGTAGGTTGCGGCTCGTGAGCGACGAGCAACTGGACGGCTACCGGTCGAGCATCGACAACATCGACGCGGCCCTCATCCACCTGCTCGCGGAGCGGTTCAAGATCACCCAGGCGGTCGGTCACTACAAGGCCGAGGCCGGGCTGCCGGCCGCCGACCCCGAGCGCGAAGCCCGTCAGATCGCGCGGCTGCGATCCCTCGCCGAGGACGCAGGACTCGATCCGGTGTTCTCCGAGAAGTACTTCCGGTTCATCGTCGCCGAGGTGATCCACCACCATCAGCGCATCGCCGAACAGCGCTGAACCGGCGCCGTTCGCGTCCGGCCCAGCCGGAACGGCGATTGAATCGATGGTGACATGAACGAACGCGTCGACATCGCCGTCATCGGTGGTGGGCCAGCGGGAGCCGCCACCGCCATCCGAGCCGCCCGAGCCGGCGCCAAGGTGGTCGTCTTCGAGAAGGCGCCCCATGGTCGCGACAAGATCTGCGGCGACGGATTGACACCCCGGGCAGTCCAGGCGTTGGACGAGCTCGACATCCCGCTCACCGACGCCCACCTCGTCGACGGGCTCCGGATGATCGCCGGCAAGCGTCAGCGGGAGTTGCCCTGGTCGGACGGCGACCGATTCCCGGCCCATGGTGCGGTGTGGCCACGCCGTCGTCTCGACGCCGCCCTGATCGACACCGCGATCGAGGCCGGCGCCGACGTGCGGTTCGAGACCGAGGCGGAGCCGGTGTTCGGCCCCGACGGCGCGGTCACCGGCGTCCAGGTCGGTGCCGACACGATCGACGCCGATCTCGTCGTCGCCGCCACCGGCGCACCCGGCAAGGTCGCTCGCATGCTCGGCGCCGAGCGCGATCCGAACGAGCCGTACGGTCTGGCGATCCGTTCGTACGTCGAGAGCCCGCGGCACGACGACGCCATGATCGAGGCGTGCCTGACGATCAAGGACGAGCACGGCACCTGGGTGCCCGGCTACGGCTGGATGTTCCCGTGCGGCGACGGCACCGTCAACATCGGCGTCGGCGCCCTGTCGACCATGAAGGGCTTCAAGTCGCTCAACCTGAACCACCTGCTCGACTCGTACCGCTCCCTCGTCGCAGAGCCGTGGCAGATCGGTGAGAACCTCGAGCGGCCCCGGGCGTGGCGCCTCCCGATGAGTGCCATCAAGCGCCACGGCCGTGGCTGGGTGGCGATCGGTGACGCCGCCGGACTCGTCAACCCGATGAACGGGGAGGGCATCGACTACGGCCTCGAGTCGGGGATGCTCGCCGCCGACCTGTTCCTCGCCGACCCGGCCACGGCGCCCGCCGAGTACGACCGCCTGATCGGTGAACGCTTCGACGATTTCCTCCGTACCGGACGCCGCTTCGCCTTCCTGATCGGGCATCCCCGGTTGATGCGCACCGGTCTCCGGTTCGCGGTCGGCACCGACGCCATCGCCAAGATCACGCTGCAGGTGATGGGCAACCTGGTCGATGCCGACACACCCGGCGCTGCCGGTCGGACGATGCAGGCCGCCTCCGCGACGCTCCGCCTCGCCGACCCCGTGCTCCGCAAGACCCGGGCCAAGGCCTGACCCGGAACGCCCGTCGACCGATCGTCGACGGCCGCGAGCCCGATCGTCTACCTTCGCAGGCGATGCAACGCTTCGGGATCGACATCGGTGGCACCGGGATGAAGGCGGCACCGGTCGATCTGGCGACCGGCGACCTCACCGCGGAGCGGATGCGGATCGACACACCGCAACCGGCGACGCCCGAACGGGTCGCCGAGGTCGCGGCAGCACTCGTCGGTCATCACGGCTGGACGGGGCCGGTCGGGGTGTGCATGCCGTCGGTCGTGATGCACGGCGTCGTGCGCAGCGCGGCCAACATCGACGACTCGTGGGTCGGCATCGACGCCGACACTCTCTTCACCGACGTGATCGGCGCCCCGGTGCACGTCCTCAACGACGCCGACGCCGCCGGCCAGGCCGAGATGACGTGGGGTGCCGGTGCCGATCGGCGCGGTGTCGTGCTGTGTCTCACCTTCGGTACCGGGATCGGGTCGGCTCTGTTCGTCGATGGCGTGCTGGTACCGAACACCGAACTCGGACACGTCGAGCTCGACGGTGCCGACGCCGAACTCGCCGCTGCCGCTCGGGCCCGGAAGGCCCACAACCTCTCGTGGAGCGAATGGGGTGAGCGGGTGAACCGCTATCTGCGGCACGTGGCGTTCATCGTGTCCCCCGACCTGATCATCCTCGGCGGCGGCGCGAGCAAGCGGGCGCACAAGTGGTTGCCGCAGATCGACGTCGACTGCGACGTCGAGATCGCGGCGCTCGAGAACAACGCCGGCATCGCCGGCGCTGCGCTGCACGCACCGGCCCACTGAGCGCAGGGCGGAACGCCCGCCTCAGAGCGGGACGCGACCGAGACGGTTGCGCCGGTAGGCGGCGACCGAGAAGGTGAGCACCGTCAGCGGCACCACGAAGTAGAGCATCGCAGCGCCGAACTGTCCGGTGGCGTCGTGGTCACTGCTGTCGAGCACGAGGTAGGTGATGTACCCGGCGTAGTAGGCCAGGAAGATCACGCCTTCCCAGCGCATCAGTGAATATCCGTTCCAGAAGATCGGCAGACACGCCACCGCCACGGCGATCATGACGGGGATGTCGAGCGAGATCGCACCGTCGGGGATCGGGATCGACGTCGGGGACACGGCGGCGGTGATGCCGAGCACGGCGAGGATGTTGAACAGGTTGGAACCGACCGCGTTGCCCACGGCGAGGTCGCGTTGCCCCCGTGCGGCGGCGAGGACCGACGTCGCGATCTCGGGGAGCGACGTGCCGACGGCGACGACGGTCAGACCGATGACGAGTTCGCTGACGCCGAGTTCGGTCGCGATGTCGGTGGCCGCCTCGACGAGTGCCGTCGATCCGATCACGAGCAGCACGAGGCCGAGCAGGACGTAGCCGACGTCGACGAACGGAGAGCTGGCCGAGAGGTCGTCGAGATCGATCGCGTCGTCGTACTCCGTCGCGACCTCGGCGTTCGACCGTCGGGCGCTGATGACCGTCCAGCTGATGTAGCCGATCAGCGTCAGCACGAAGGCGATGCCCTCCCAGCGGTTCAGTTCGCCGTCGAGGCCGAGGAAGAACACGGCGAACGACAACACGACCATGATCGGGACATCGATCCGCACGATCCGTTGTGCCACGACCAGACCGCCACCGATCACGGCCGACAGGCCGAGGACGAGCAGCACGTTGGCGATGTTCGAGCCGACGACGTTGCCGACCGCGAGGTCGGCCTCGTCGCGGATCGCAGCGCCGAGGCTGACGGCGAGCTCGGGCGCGCTCGTGCCGAAGGCGACGACGGTGAGGCCGATGACGACGGGGGAGAGGCCGGTTCGGCCGGCGAGTCGGGCGGCGCCCCGAACGAGTGCTTCGGCGCCGATCACCAACCCGGCGACGCCGACCACGAAGAAGATGACGGTCAAGATGTCCATGCGGGTGGTACGAGTCTGGCGGCGCGATCCCCCGCCTCAAACCTTCGGCGAACGTTTGAGGAGCGCAAACGACGGGGTATCGGCCTGCCCATGGAGGGACGTCCCCGTATCGGGGTGATCATCAACGAGGGCAAGCAGCTCGCCGGATCCGGCTTGGAAGAACTCCGTGCTGCGCTCGCCGACGTCGGCCACGCCGATCCGCCGTGGTACGAGGTGCCGAAGAGCAAGAAGGCGCCGAAGAAGGTCACCAAGCTCATCGAGGACGACGGCGTCGATCGTCTGCTCGTCTGGGGTGGCGACGGCACCGTACGACGGTGTGCCGATCACCTGCTCCACGAGGGGTACGACGACGTCACGATCGGTGTGTTGCCGGCCGGCACCGGCAACCTGCTCGCCGTCAACCTCGGTATCCCGATCGATCTCCGCGGCGCGGTCGACGTCGCGGTCCACGGTGAGCCTCGGCGTCTCGATGCCGGCGTGGTGAACGACGAACAGCACTTCTTGGTGATGGCCGGCACCGGCTTCGACGCACTGCTGATTCGCGACGCCGACGACAGTGGCATGAAGGACAAGTACGGCCGCCTCGGGTACGTGTGGGCCGGTGTCAAGAACCGCAACGTCAGCCCGGCGCAGATGGAGATCTCGGTCGACGGCGACCCCTGGTTCACCGGCGACGCATCGAGCGTGATCGCCGCCAACGTGGGCACGCTCATCGGCGGCATCCCCGCCTTCGGCAGTGCGTCGCCGACCGACGGTCGTCTCGATGTCGGCATCGTCACCGCCCGCTCCGCGAGCGAGTGGGCGCGACTGTTCGGATCCGTCTTCACGAACCGCGTCGAGGCGTCGCCGTTCGCCAAGGTGACCACGGCGGAGAAGATCGTCGTCGATCTGGACCGGACGCTGCCGTGGGAAGCTGACGGTGGCGACCGCGACCGAACCGATCACTTCGAGATACGCGTCCTGCCGGCCGCGGTCTCGATCTGTCAGCCGCGTCGAGCGGCGGAGGAAGACCCAGCATGAGCATCGAAACATCCACCGATTCCGACCGATCGTTCGACGGTCCGGACGACGACGTCGGCTCCGACGCCGCCGAGGACTTCGTCCAACGGCACCCCGGGGTCGTCAAGCTCGCCCGCGTCGGGTGGGCCGCCAAGGGCGTCGTCTACGTCCTGACCGGCCTGCTCGCGTTCACGATCGCCGCCGACGGCGGCAACTCCGATCAGTCGGGAGGCTCGAGCGGCCAGGCCGACCCGTCCGGCGCAGTGGCCACGATCGCGCAGCAGCCGTTCGGCCAGCTGATCCTGTGGGTCGTTGCGGCCGGACTGTTCCTCTATGCCGCCTGGAGAATCGTCACCGTGCTGCTCCCGGCCGACGTCGACGGGCATTCCGTGCTGCGTCGGATCGGCTACTCGGTGAGCGCCGCGACGTACATCCTGTTGGGCATCACGGCGGTGTCGCTCGCCGCCAAGCCCGGGTCGTCCGGCAGCGGTGACGGGGGGCGCAGCCAGGACTCACAGGTCACCAAGGTCACCCAGTCGGTCATGGAGTGGCCGGCCGGCCGCTGGTTGGTCGGCCTCGGCGGGCTCGTGGTGATCGGCATCGCGATCTACTTCGGGTACAAGGCCTACTCGGCGTCGTTCGAGAAGGAGATCGAGCATCGTCGTATCGGCCCGTTCTCATGGCACGCCGTGCGCATCATGGGACGGGTCGGCTGGGTCGGTCGGTCGGCGATGATGGCGCTGATCGGCGTGTTCGTCACCCGGGCCGCCATCAACTTCGACCCCGACGAGGCCCGCGGTCTTGACGACTCGCTGCGACGCGTCGCCGACGACACACTCGGCATGGTGTTGGTCCTCGTCGTGGCGCTCGGCCTCACGCTGTACGGCGCCTTCTGCGTCATCACCTCGCCCGCGCGCAAGGTGGTGGCGACCGACGAGGACACGGTGGCGTCATGAGCGCCCCGTCGCTGGCTTCGGAGTGCGAATCGGTCGACGAGCCGAGCTCCTCACCGTCGTGGGACAACGCCTGGCCGGTGAAGGGCCACGAACTCGTCCGACTACTGGTCGGCTTCGTCGCCGTCGTCGGCACCGGCGCCGCCATCGGGCTCACCTTCACCGACTGGACCGCCCCCAACGCCGTCACGCGTCTCGACGAACGCGTCGCGAACTGGTGGGTCGACGGCCGCACGGACGGCCTGAACTCGTTGGCGCCGTGGGCGGCCGGCCCGGCCGACACGTTCATCAAGATCGGCATCTCGACCGTCATCTGCGCAGTGCTGCTCTGGGTGTTCAGACGCTGGGACGAGGCGGTGTACGTCGCCCTGCCGCTGGTGTTCGAGGCGACCTGCTTCATCACCATCACCCACATCGTCGGGAGGCCCCGACCCGACGTCGATCGACTCCTCGAGTCCACCGTCAACAGCAGTTTCCCGTCCGGCCACGTCGCCGCGGCGACCGTCTACTTCGCCGTCGTGATCGTCGTGTGGCGTCACACTGCCGCCCTGTGGGCACGCGCTCTGTCGCTTGGCGTCTTCCTCGTCGTGGAGATCGGTGTGATCTGGGCCCGGATGTACCAGGGTATGCACTATCTGTCCGACGTGGTCGGTGGCGTCGTCCTCGGTGCCGTCTCACTGATCATCATCGACCGTGTCCTCGACACGAGCCGGATGGGGACGTTCAGCGACCCTGGTGACGCAACCGGCGCAACCAGCTCTCGGCGTAGCGGAGACGCCGTTCCAGCTGGTCGACCGTCGCCGTACTGACCTTCGAGATCCCGGCCAGCCGGTTCATCTCGCCCTGGACCCGGGCGTGGTTCCAGCCGGTCATGTCGACGAGCCGCTTGGCGACGTCGGCGTTGCGGGTTCGCAGCTCGTCCTTCTGCTCGGCGACGCTGAGCGATCCGAACGGGACGAGACCGGCCTCGGTCGGCACGTCGGGCAGTTCGACCGCGAGGGCCGGGTCGGCGTCGAAGTCGGGCGTCGGTGGATCGGGCTCGTCGTCGTAGTGCTCGACGCCGGTCTCGGTCACGGCGTGGAACTTGACGCCGGTCGCCGTGGACGACACGACGGAGAACAAGGCCAACTGTTCGGCGGCATCGTCGACGGCGACCTGGCGGTCGAGTTCACCGTTCGGTGACATCTCGTCGTCGTCCTGCTTCGCCGGCGGTCGCAACACGTGGCGGCGCGCCTCGGCGATCTGGAACGCATGGTTGCGCAGCCGCGGATCGTCGGGCACGTACACGTACGCCTTCTGGCTCGACCGTCCGGCCTGCCATCGCACGAAGCGTCCGACGGCCTGGCGGAAGAACAGCTCGGTCGACGTCGTGGTGGCGTACACACCCACCCGCAGGCGGGGGATGTCGACGCCCTCCGACACCATGCGGACCGACACCAGCCACGGCCGGTCGTTGCCGGCGAACTCGGCGATCTTGCGCGACGCCATCGGGTCGTCGCTCACGACGACCTCGGCCGTCGTGTTGAAGCGGTTGCGCAGCATGCGGGCGATCGCCTGGGCGTGCTCCTGGTCGGTGGCGATGACCAGGCCACCGGCGTCGGGCTGCTCGGCCCGGATCGTGCGGAGCCGTTCGTGTGCCTGCCCGAGCACGTTGACGATCCAGTCGCCTTCGGTGCTCAGGGCCGTCCGGAGCCGTGCCGACACCTGGTCGCGGGCCAACTCGTCGTGGAACGTCGCGCGCAACACGTCACCCGAGGGCGTGCTCCACTCCATCTGGCCGTCGACACGCGGGAAGTACACGGGGCGGACGACGCCGCCGTCGCGCAGGGCGTCGGCGTAGCCGTACGTGTAGTCGGCGTGGGCCTGGTCGCCTTCGGCGGTCACGTCGTAGCGGACGAACGGGATCCGGGCGGCGTCGCTGCGGAACGGTGTACCCGACAGCGACAGCCGACGTGCGGCGTGGACGAACGCAGCGCCGATGCCGTCACCCCACGCCCGCTCGTGACCGGCGTGGTGCACCTCGTCGAGGATCACCATGCCCTCGGCGGAGAGCCCCTGCAGCTTCGAGGCCGCCGCGCCCGTGGCGATCTGTTGGTACGTGGTGACGAGCCCGTGGGTGTCGCGTGCCAGCCCGTAGTCGGGCGACCAGTCGGGGTCGAGCTGGAGCCCCATCCGGTGGGCGGCGAGTGCCCACTGCACCTTGAGATGGCTGGTCGGTGCGACGACGACGAGGCGGCGGGCGGTGCCGTCGGCGGCCCATTTCGATAGCTGGGCACGGGCGCAGGTGAGCGCGAACGTCGTCTTGCCGGCGCCCGGCGTCGCGACCGCGAGGAAGTCCGGCTCGTCGGACGCGTCGAACAGGTCGAATGCCGCGCGCTGCCAGGGTCGGAGGGTGATCGAACTCAACGTGAGGGGAGGGGAGAGGGGACTGTCGATTCTGCCCCGCCGAAGCCCGGGCATCAACCGACGAAAGGCGTCGGATCAACAGAAGGGGTCAGGCACCTTCTGTTCACTCGACCGACCGCAGCGAACCGAGTCCGCGCGAACAGAAGGTGCCTGACCCCTTCTGTTCGTGCAAGACTGGGCACATGCGTC
Organism: Ilumatobacter fluminis; assembly: GCF_004364865.1. NCBI lineage: Bacteria > Bacillati > Actinomycetota > Acidimicrobiia > Acidimicrobiales > Ilumatobacteraceae > Ilumatobacter > Ilumatobacter fluminis. The sequence continues at coordinate 3,695,225 of NZ_SOAU01000001.1, read as the reverse complement.
TGTGAGCCGAGTCATCGTCCGCCCCGCTCCTCGAAAGGTCTGCCGTCATGTCGGCCACCCTGACGCTCCACGAACTCACCGTCGCCCGCGGTGCACGCATCCTGCTCGACGACGTGTCGCTCGTCGTCGCTCCCGGCGCCCGGATCGGCGTCGTCGGACCGAACGGTGTCGGGAAGTCGACCCTGCTCCGGGCAGCCGCCGGTCTGCTCCCGCCCGACCGGGGGGAGGTGCGGCTCGCTCCACCCACCGCGACCGTCGGCCTGCTCGACCAGGAACCCTCGCGGACCGGCGAGACCGTCGCCGATCTCCTCCGACGCCGCACGGGCGTCGCCGGCGCCGACCTCGAACTCGCGGCGGCGACGGAGGCAATGGCGGCCGACGAACCCGACTCGGCCGACCGCTACGACCGGGCCTTGCAGCGATGGCTCGCGCTCGGCGCCGCCGACTTCGATGCCCGGGTCGGCGCGGTCTCCGACGACCTCGGCCTGCCCGAGCGCACCCTCGCCCAGCCCACCGTCCAGTTGTCGGGCGGCGAAGCGGCGCGGGCCGGCCTGGCGGCGCTGTTGTTGTCGCGGTTCGACGTGTACCTGCTCGACGAACCGACCAACGATCTCGACCTCGACGGGCTCGACCGGCTGGAGCGGTGGGTGCTCGGGTTGAGCGCGCCGGTGCTCCTCGTGAGCCACGACCGCCGGTTCCTCGACCGTGTCGTGACCGACGTCGCCGAGATCGACGAGTTCTCGCACCGGCTCGAGGTGTACGGCGGCGGCTGGCAGGCGTATCTCGACGAGCGCGAGCGTGCCCGACAGCACGCCTGGGAACGGTTCGAGGAGTACGACACCGAACGCAAGTCGCTCGCCCAGCGGGCGCAACGCCAGCGTGAGTGGGCCCAACAGGGTCAGGCGAAGGTGCGGCGATCGGGCGAGAACGACAAGCACATCCGCAACTTCCGGATCGACCAGACCGAGCAGCTGGCCGGCAAGTCGGCCCAGACCAAGCGGGCGATCGACCGGCTGGAGACGGTCGAGAAGCCGCGAGAGGCGTGGGAGCTGCGACTCGACATCCCCGCCGCCGAGCGCAGCGGCACTGTCGTCGCCCGGCTGACCGGGGCGGAGGTCGACCGTGGCACGTTCCGCCTCGGGCCGATCGACCTGCTGGTCGAGTACGGCGAGCGGATCGCGATCCGCGGCCGCAACGGCGCCGGCAAGTCGACCCTGATCGATCTCATCACGGGACGCCTCGAACCGACCGCCGGTGAGGTGACACGGGGGAGCGGTGTCGTGGTCGGCGAGATCGAACAGGTGCGAGCACAGCTCACCGGCGCCGCCACCTTGATCCGGGCGTTCACCGACGCGACCGGCCTCGACGTGGCCGACGCCCGGACGCTGCTGGCCAAGTTCGGATTGGTGGGTGACCACGTCGAGCGCGAGACGGCGTCACTGTCACCGGGGGAGCGCACCCGGGCCGGACTGGCGTTACTGATGGCGAACGGGGCGAACCTGCTGGTGCTCGACGAGCCCACCAACCATCTCGACCTGCCGGCGATCGAGCAGCTCGAACAGGCCCTCGAGACCTTCCCCGGCACGGTCCTGCTCGTGACCCACGACCGGGCCTTCCTCGACCGGGTCCGCACCACCAGAACCATCGACCTGTGACCACAGAAGGGGTCAGGCACCTTCTGTTCATCAAACCCGGGGCGTGGCAGTCGGTCGGGAACAGAAGGTGCCTGACCCCTTCTGTTCTGACGACGCAACGGATCCGACACCATCCGTCTGGGCGACGGGGGTTGTGACACCCCCTGGGTAGATTCGGATCATCGCTGATCATCCCGTGCTCGAGGCGTTCTCGCCGGCGGTTCGGGCCTGGTTCGCGTCGTCGTTCCCCGAGCCGACGCCGCCGCAGATCCAGGGCTGGCCGCACATCGCGAACGGCGAACACACCCTCATCTGCGCGCCCACCGGCTCCGGCAAGACGCTCACGGCCTTCATGGCCTCGATCGACCGGCTCGTCACGACGCCGCAGCCCGACGAGCGCACCCATCGAACGCGGGTTCTCTACATCTCACCGTTGCGTGCCCTGGCGTTCGACGTCGAGAAGAACCTTCGTGCCCCGCTCACCGGCATCGGGTTGGCCGCGGAGCGCATCGACGAACCGTTCACGGCGCCCGAGGTCGCCATGCGCACCGGCGACACCCCGTCGAACGAGCGCCAGAAGCTGATCCGGCGCCCACCCGACCTCCTCATCACCACCCCCGAGTCGCTGTACCTGATGCTCACCAGCTCGGCGGCCGAGACGCTGCGCGGCGTCGAGACGGTGATCATCGACGAGATCCACGCCATGGCCACCACCAAACGCGGTGCTCATCTGGCGCTCAGCCTCGAACGCCTCGAAGAGGTCACCGACCGACCGCCGCAGCGGATCGGGCTCTCGGCGACGCAGCGCCCGCTCGAGGAGATCGCACGCTTCCTCGGCGGATTCGACGACGACGGCGCGGCCCGTCCGGTCCGCATCATCGACGCCGGCATCCGCAAGCCGCTCGACGTGCAGGTGATCGTGCCGGTCGACGACATGGGCGCTCCGGGCGATGCAGCGGCACCGATGGGGCAACCCGGTTCGGGCGAACGCCGGTCGAGCATCTGGCCGAGCATCTATCCCCGCGTCCTCGACCTGGTGCTCCAACACCGCTCGACGATCATCTTCTGCAACGCCCGCCGTGGCGCCGAGCGGTTGGCAGCACAGCTCAACGAGCTGTACGAGGAGTCGCACGGTGAGCAGGCCGACGAGCTGGTGAAGGCCCACCACGGTTCGTTGGCACGCGAGCAGCGCGTCGTGATCGAAGACCAGCTCAAGCGCGGCGAGCTGCGGGCGATCGTGGCCACCTCGTCGCTCGAACTCGGTATCGACATGGGCGCGGTCGACCTGGTTATCCAGGTCGAGTCGCCGGGTGCGGTCAGCCGGGGGCTCCAGCGCATCGGCCGAGCCGGGCACCAGGTCGGCGAGCCGAGCAAGGGGTCGATCTTCCCCAAGCATCGGGGCGACCTGATCGAAGCAGCCGTCGTCACCCGCCGCATGATCGACGGTGAGATCGAACACTCGAAGTACCTGCGCAACCCGCTCGACGTGCTCGCCCAGCAGATCGTCGCCCACGCGGCGGCCCGCACCGAAGTACCGGTCGACGACGTCGCCCGGCTCGTGCGGCGCTGCGCCAACTTCCACGAGATCACCGACGACCTGCTCCACAACGTGCTCGACCTGCTGGCCGGCCGCTACCCGAGTGAGGAGTTCTCCGAGCTCCGGCCCCGCCTGGTGTGGGATCGCGTCAACGATGTGGTCAGGGCCCGCGACGGCTCGAAGCGCCTGGCGGTCACCAGCGGCGGCACCATCCCCGATCGCGGCCTGTTCGGGGTGTTCCTCCCCGACGGCACCCGGGTCGGCGAACTCGACGAGGAGATGGTCTACGAGAGCCGCCCGGGCGAGACGTTCCTCCTCGGCGCCACCACCTGGCGGATCGAAGACATCTCGTTCGAGCGGGTCACGGTCACCCCGGCACCGGGCGAGCCCGGCAAGATGCCGTTCTGGCACGGCGACCGACCGGGTCGGCCCCTCGAACTCGGCCGTGCCCTCGGGCGCTTCCTGCGCGACGTCCGTGAACTGCCCGACGGCGAGGCGATGGAGCGGCTCCAGACCGACTATGCCCTCGATCCGCTCGCCGCCCAGAACGTGCTGTCGTACCTGGCCGAGCAGGCGGCGGCGACCGGCGTGGTGCCCGACGAGCGCACGATCGTCGTCGAGCGGTTCCGCGACGAGATCGGCGACTGGCGCGTGTGCGTGCTCAGCCCGTTCGGCACCCCGGTCCACGCGCCGTGGGCGATGGCGATCGAACGACGTCTGGTCGACCAGTTCGATCTGCCGGTCGAGACGATGTACGGCGACGACGGCATCGTCATCCGGTTGCCCGAGGCGGCCGACCAGATCGACGCCGAGGTGTTCCGCATCGATCCCGACGAGATCGATGAGCTGGTGATGTCGTCGCTGCCGCAGACCTCGTTGTTCTCGGCCCGTTTCCGCGAGTGCGCCGGTCGAGCGCTGCTCCTGCCACGCCGCCGTCCCGACCAGCGGACGCCACTCTGGCAGCAACGTCAGCGTGCCGCCGACCTGCTCACCGTCGCCTCCAAGTACCCGACGTTCCCGATCCTGCTCGAGACGTCACGCGAGTGCCTCCAAGACGTCTTCGACGTGCCGGCGCTCAAGGAGGTGCTCGGCCAGCTGCAGTCGCGGCAGGTGCGCCTCGTGCAGGTCGACACCGCGTCATCGAGTCCGATGGCGTCGAGCCTGCTGTTCAACTGGATCGCCCAGTACATGTACGAGGGCGATGCGCCGCTGGCCGAACGACGGGCCGCCGCGCTGGCGCTCGACCGAGATCTCCTGCGCGAGCTGCTCGGTGCCGAAGAGTTGCGCGAGCTGCTCGACCCCGGCGTCCTGGCCGACGTCGAACTCGAGCTCCAACACCTCGCCGACGGTCGGCGGGCCCGCACCGCCGACGAACTCCACGACGTCTTCCGTCGCGTCGGCGACCTGACCCTCGCCGAGGTCGACGCCCGGTGCGAGGGCGACACGGGTGGGGCGTGGGTCGACGATCTGGTCCGCGAACGGCGCGTCATCGAGATCGGTATCGGTGACGACGTGCGCTACGCCGCCGCCGAAGACGCGGCGCGCTACCGAGACGCCTTCGGCTGTTCGATCCCGGTCGGTTTGCCGGTCGCGTTCACCGACCCGGTGCCGCACCCGCTCGAGTCGCTCGTCGGTCGGTTCGCCCGCACCCACGGCCCGTTCCTCGCCGCCGACGTAGCCCGCCGGTTCGCCGCCCCGGTCGAGCGTGTCGAGGGCGCGATCGCGGCGTTGGCCGCCGACGAGCGTGTCGTGCGCGGTGAGTTCCGCCCGGGTGGCGTGCAGCGCGAGTGGTGCGACGTCGACGTGCTCCGGCAGCTCCGCCGGCGTTCGCTGGCGATGCTGCGGCGCGAGGTCGAGCCGGTCGAACCCGATGCGTTGGCTCGGTTCCTGCCTGCCTGGCACGGCTGGGGCGGTGTCCGACGGGGCCTCGACGGGCTCGTCGAGTCGATCGGCCAGCTGGCCGGTGCGCCGCTGGTGGCCTCGACGGTCGAACGCGACGTCCTCGCCGGCCGGGTGCGCGACTTCACCCCGGCCATGCTCGACGAACTCTGCACCGCCGGCGAGGTCGTCTGGACCGGTGCCGGTGCGATCGGCAGTCGCGACGGCCGCATCCGGTTGTGCTTCGCCGACCAGCTCGCCCAACTCGCTCCGGGCTGGGATCGGCCCGACGCGCCCGACGGTCCGCTGCACGACGCCATCCGAGCGCATCTCGCCGCCCAGGGCGCGAGTTTCTGGAACGGCCTCCGTGCCGCCGATCCCGATGCCACCGATCAGGAGTTGCTCGTCGCGCTCTGGGATCTGGTGTGGGCCGGTGAGGTCACGAACGACTCGCTGGCGCCCCTCCGCCACCTGCTGAGCGGTGGTGGGGTGAAGGTGCAGAAGCGTCGGTCGATGCGCTCGGGTCGGCCACGGCCCACCCGCCTGACCCGTCTCGGCCCGCCGGCCGCGGCCGGGCGGTGGAGCCTGGTCGCGCCGCTCCTCGAGCCGGCACCCACCTCCACCGAGGCAGCGCATGCGTCGGCGATGCAGCTGCTCGAGCGGTACGGGGTCGTCACCCGCGAGACCGTGCTGGCCGAGGGCGTCGTCGGTGGGTACGCCTCGGTGTACCCGGTGCTCAAGGTGCTCGAAGAACGCGGTCGGTCGCGACGCGGCTACTTCGTCGCCGGCCTCGGCGCCGCACAGTTCGCCGTGCCCGGTGCCATCGACCGTCTCCGCGCCGAGCGCGACGACGGCGCCGACCACGACGGCGAGGCTCCGGTCGTGATCGCGGCCACGGACCCGGCGCAACCGTACGGAGCCGCCTTGGCGTGGCCGGACAGCAACGGACGACCTGCCCGCACGGGTTCGGCGGTCGTGATCCTGCACCGTGGCGAGCTCGTCGGCTGGTTCGACCGGGCCAGCCATCACCTCGTCACCTTCCCGCACACCGAAGCGGAGCAGCGGTGGGCCGACGGTCTCGCCCAGATCGTGTCCGGCGGTCGACAGGACAGTGTCGAGGTGCGCAAGGTGAACGGTGAGCCGACGCCGACCGACGTGGCCGAGGCGCTGGTCGAGCGGGGATTCACGCAGGGCTACCGGGGCCCCGTCCTGCGCAACGAACGCGCCCGCCGCCGCTGAGCGGCCCCGTACCACGACGAAGGCCGGACCCCCTCGAGGTCCGGCCTTCGTCGTGGAAGTCGGTGTTGCTCAGGCGGGGCTGAGTTCGATCGAGGTGGCGTCGACGATGCGGTCGCGGCCTGCGGTCTTGGCGGCGATCAGCGCCTTGTCGGCGGTCTCGACGGTCGTGGCGACGTCGGTGGCCTCGACGTCGTCGGTGCGGGCGACCCCGACCGAGATGGTGAGGTTCGTCTGGTCGGGCAGCACGATGGTACGAGCAGCCTCGAGCACACGGTCGGCGACGCCTCGGGCGTCGTCCTCGGTGGCGCCGGGGAGCATGATGCAGAACTCTTCGCCGCCGTAGCGGTAGACGACGTCGTCGTAGCGGACGTGGGCCGAGAGCATCGAGGCGACCCGGCGGAGGATCTCGTCGCCCTCCTGGTGACCGAACCGGTCGTTGACCGACTTGAAGTTGTCGACGTCGACCATGATCACGGCGACGGGATCGTCGATGTCGTGCGAGGCGATGTCGTGGTCGAGGCGGCGTCGGTTGGCGAGGCCGGTGAGGCCGTCGCTCCAGGCCATGGCGGCCAGCTCGTCGTCCGACTCACGGCGACGCAGCGAGTTGGCGAGAGCGGCGGCCCCGAGCACGAGCAGGGACATGGCGGCGACGGCGAGCAGCCCGAGCGCCGGGCCGTTCGAGCCAGTCTCGGTCGGCAGCGCAGCGGCAGGCGTGGCCGAGATGCGCATCAGGTCGTCGAGCGCAGCGTCGTACACCTGCGACGGAGGAGCGAATCCCTGCCCCTGAGCGGGGAGCGGGCTGAGCACGGCGCGGGACGCTGCGGTCAGCTGGACCCCGAGCTCGTCGAACTGTTCGAGCACCATCGAGCCGGTGCCGTCGACGACCCGCAGGCGAGCGGTCGAGGCGGTCGGGTCGGTGGCGGCAGTCGCGACGAGCGTCTGCTCTTCGGCGACCAGTTCGGCTGCTGCGTCGGCGAGTTCGCGCACCGCGTCGTCCTCGGCGCCGGCGGCGACCGTGGACGGCGTGGCAACGACCGCCAGCGCCGTGGCAATGAGTGCGGTTCGGAACATCTTCACGCTGATTGCATCGGCCCCGCGGCGATTCGCCTTGAGCGGATTGACGACCTGTGAGCAGGCCTTGACGCAATCCAGAAGTTGGGTGTCAGCGACTCTTGCGATCGACGGCTCGGAGTCCGGCCCAGGCGAGTTGGCTGACGACGCGGGCGATCTCGTCGGGGTCGAAACGCTCGCCGGATCCGACGAGACGACGACTGGCACCTTCGGCGAGGCCGACCAACCCGTGCGCGATGGTCTCGCGGTGGGCGGGGTCGAGATCGACGTCGATCAGCCCGGCGATCGCGGTGGCCGCTGCGTCGTTGATCCGGCGGACCTGGGCGGCGAACTCGCCCTCCTGGCGGGCGCTGCCGCCGAACAGCAGGGTGAACTCCTGGTGGTGATCGGCGACCCAACCGAAGTAGGCGCCGAAGCCGCGTTCGGTTCGTTCGCGCCCGTCGGCTGCTTCGGTGGTCGCCTTGGCGATCGTCTCGATCAGGCGTGTGCCGACCTCGTCGAGCAGGGCTCGGTAGAGATCGGCCTTGCTGTCGAAGTGCTGGTATAGCACCGGTTTGGTGACGCCGGCGGCCTCGGCGATGTCGTTCATCGACGTGCCGAAGTACCCCGACCGCCCGAACTCGTCGATGGCGACGTCGAGGATCTGTTGCCGGCGTGCGTCAGCGGAAAGGCGGGGCGAACTCATGAGTTACCGAAGGGTAACCGATCGGTCGTCACAGCGGACGGCTCCGTACGGCGGCATCTCACAGTCCGCGTTCGACATCGTCGCGTTCGGCGGCCTTGACGGCATAGCCGAGCACGATGCTCGGTGCCAACAGGATGAACGACACGACGAGCGACCCTATGATCAGCGACGCCATCGTCGGGCTGAACCCGAACGCGAACGCGATCACGAACAGTGCCATCGCCAGCGCCAGGAGCAGGTAGCCGACCCGGTTGGCGATCAGCGTCCACTTGGCGACCTGGGCCCGCTTGCGGCGCACCGGGTCGTCGTGTCGATTGCTCACGGGGCGACCGAGCCGAGAATCGGGTTCGATGCGGGTGTCGACGGGCGGCTGCTCATAGTGTTCGCCACATGGTACGGGTCGAGCAGCGAGACGACATCGGCGACGGCGTGGTGTTGATCACGCTCGATCGCCCCGACCGACGCAACGCCGTCGACCACGAGACGCTGCTCGCGCTGGTGGACGCGCAGCGGCAACACGCCGACGCCCGCGTCGTCGTGCTGACCGGTGCGCCGCCCGCCTTCTGCGCCGGTGCTGATCTGCAGGGTGTTCGCGAGGATGTCTTCTCGGCCGATCTCCGGCGTGTGCTGCAGGGGTTCACGGAGATGGCGTGCCCGGTCGTCGCGTCGATCGACGGGCCGGCGCTCGGCGCCGGCGCCCAACTCGTCGCGGTCGCCGACCTCCGCATGTCGACACCGGGCTCGGTCGTCGGGATCCCGGCTGCCAAGCTCGGCCTCGTCGTCGAGCAGTGGACGATCGACCGGATCGCCCGCGAGTTCGGAGCCTCGGTCGCGAGGGGCATGTTCGTCGGCGCCGAGGTCTACCGGGGCGAACGGTTGCATGCGATGGGGGCGATCCACCGCCTCGGTCATCTCGACGATGCGCTGGCGTGGGCCGGCGAGTTGGCGCGGCTGGCGCCGCTCAGCCTCTCGGGGCACAAGATCGCACTCGAGGCGATCGCCGCAGGTCGGGTCGACGATGCCGATGCGGCGGCGGCGAAAGCCGCGGCCTGGGCGAGCGAGGATGCGGCCGAAGGGCGCCGGGCGTTCCTCGAGAAGCGACCGGCCGTGTTCCGCGGCCGGTAGCGGTTTCGTTCACCGTGCGCGAGAATCACGACGTGATCAGCGACGCGGAGCGCGACGAGCTCGTCCGACGAGCAGCGGCGGTGCCGAAGACGCACAGCCGGCCCGACGTCGTGTTCCACTACAGCGAGGACGGGTCGATCAAGCGGTTCGCGCCGCACCGACCGCCCTCCAACCCGAGTCATCCGCCGGCGGTGTGGACCATCGACGCCGAGCACGCGCCGCTCTACTGGTTCCCGCGACACTGCCCGCGCATCAGCGTGTGGGCGTACGACGACGAGCAGCAGGGTCGGCTGTCGGAGTTGTTCGAGACCGAGGCGTCGCGCATCTGTGCGACCGAGACGATCTGGATCGACCCGATGCGGGCGGCCCGGCTGTACGAGTACCGGTTCGACGGCAGTCGCTTCGCGCCGTGGACCGACGCCGACGGCCAGTACATCGCCGGCGAGGCGGTCTACCCCGACGAGGTCGTGATGCTCGACGACCTGCTCGCGCTGCATGCCGACGCCGAGGTCGAACTGCGGTTCACCCCGAAGCTCGGGCGCCTGATGGACCAGGTGCTCGCGTCCGGCCTGCCCTTCAGCTTCGTCCGCATCCGCGACGCCCGCCGCTGACGCCGCACCCGTCGGATGATGTCAGACATCATCCGACCAGCTGCCGGCGTCCGGCTACCTGGGTCCGTCGGATGATGTCTGACATCATCCGACGCCCGTGGCTCAGAGGCCCGGGGGCAGCAGCCGGTTGACGTTCTGGAAGAAGAAGTAGAGGGCGATCAGGAACGGGAAGATGCCGACCATGAACCCGATCGAGTCGTGGCGCGTCTTCTTGCTCAGCTGATAGGCGAGCAGTGAGATGATCGTCAGGATCGATCCCCACAGGGCGATCTGTGGCCAGGCCTCGTCGTCGTCGAACCAGCCCTCGCTGAAGGCGTCGATCTCGGCGTCGTCGGGGTCGACCACGGCGACCGGTTCGGCGTCGCTCTCCGACTCGACGTCGGCAGCCGCCGTCTCGGCCTCGTCGTCGGCGTCGCTCTCCGACTCGTCGGCAGCGACGGGGGACTCCGCATCGGCGGCATCGTCGTCGGAGTCGGGGGTCGGATCGAGGAAGACGGCGTCGGTGCGATCATCGCTCTCGTCGTCTTGGGACTTGGCACCCGTCGCGCCGTCGCCGTCGACCGTCTCCTCGTCGCCGTCGAACGTCGGGTCGTCGCCGCCGGTGTCGAATGTGGGGTCGTCGCCGGCGGGGCGGTCGGCATCGGCCGACTCGTCGCCGCCATCGACGTCACCAGCATCGACGTCACCAGCATCGACATCCTCGTCGTCGTCCGCCTCGACGACGACCTCGCGGGTGCCGGCGTCCCAGAACTCGGCCTGGCCGACCTGGGCCGACTTCTCGGGCACGAGCACACTGTGGATGACGAGCCGGTCGCGTGCGGTGTACTTCGGATGGCAGGTCGTGAGGGTGAGCTCGGCGACGTTGGGATCGCGGGTGCCGATCACCCACGAGTCGGCAGCGGTGACCACCTGCGAGCCGGTGACGCTGTAGACGAACTGGTCGCCGGTGATCATCGTGACGATGATCTCATCGCCCGCCTGGAGTTGGTCGACGTCGAAGAACGGGGCGCCGTAGGTGGTGCGGTGCCCGGCGATCGACGCATTGCCGAGCTGGCCGGGGAGCGGGGTGTCGGGGTAGTGGCCGGGCCCCTTCTTGAGGTCGTCGAGCTTGACACCCTGGACGACGAACAGGTCGTCGATCCCGATCCGGGGGATCTCCATCTTCGCGATCGCGTCGCCCGGCGGGACGATCGGCACGTTCTGCACGACCGCTTCGTCGGAGAGGTCGACACCGCCGGGGACGACCTCGCTCGGCGTTCCGCCGCCCACACCGTCGGCCGGTTCGGGCTCGTCGGCCGACTCGTCGGCATCGTCGATGTCGTCGGCCTCGTCGTCGATCGGTGTCGTGACGACCGGATCGTCGCTCTCGGCCTCGTCGTCCTCGTCGTCGGCGGCCTGGTTGGCCGCGACCGCGGCCTCGAAGGTGTCTTCGAGCGCGTTCTGCGCCCGGGCGGTCTCGATGCCGGTGCCCCACAGCTGGTACGCCACGAAGCCGAACATCAAGATGCCGGTGGCGATCAGGACCTTGCCGAGGGTGCCGACGAAGAACCGCCAGTCCTTCGGGTCGGGGGGACGGTCCCACTTGCTCACCCGGTTGCGGCGCCCATCGCGCCAGCGGCCCCAGGCCGACGTCGCGGTCGGCGATGCGGACGTGGTTGCATCGTCGGCGCGTTCGTCGGCAGCCTGCTCGTCATCGGCGGGTCGTTCGTCGAGGCGTGCGTCGTCGCCTGACTCCGTCGGCGCAGCGCCGACGTCGGATTCGTCGGTGTCGTTGCCGAGCAGGTCGTCCGTCACCTGCGTCACGTTACTGGCCGGTCGGGTCCGAGCACCGTCAGCGTCGCCGACGGAACACCTGAGAATCCGCTGATAGTCGCCGTCCGACGGCGCCGTCGGCAGTTCTCGGTGATCAGGGTGGCCGAATAGCGTGTCAGGGACATGTCCGCGCCCACTTCGCCCGTCGTCGAGCTCCGCGACGCCGTCGCCGTCCTCGGTGGCTTCCCGGTCCTCGCCGGCGCGACCCTGACGGTCGACCGGGGTGAGATCGTCCTGCTGCACGGCCCGAACGGCGCCGGCAAGACGAGCTTGCTGCGGCTGTGCGCAGGACTGCTCCCGCTCGAACGCGGTGAGGGGCGCGTGTTCGGCCTCGACCTGGCCAGCCACCAGGTGGCGATCCGGCCGCGAGTCGGGCTGCTCGGCCACCACAACGGCCTGTACCGCGACCTCACCGTCGCCCAGAACGTGCGCTTCTGGGGTGCCACCGTCGGCGCCACCGACGACGAGGTCGACGCCGCCATGGAACGACTCGGGGTGCGAGGTCGCCTGGCCGACGTCGGCGTGGCCCGGCTGTCGGCCGGACAGAAGCGACGCACGGCCCTGGCGTGTCTGGTCGCCCGCCGCGCCGAACTCTGGCTGCTCGACGAGCCGCACGCCGGCCTCGACGCAGCAGGCCGGGACGAACTCGACGCGACGCTTCGAGAGGCCGCCGCGGCCGGCGCCACGATCGTGGTGTCGAGCCACGAACTCGAGCGCGCTGCCGCCCTCGCCACTCGCCAGGTCGATGTCGTCGGCGGGCAGGTGGCCGCATGAGCCGCTGGTCGATCGCCCGTCTCGTCGCCGCCAAGGACCTCCGGATCGAGCGTCGCAGCAAGGTGCTCACGAACCAGGTCATCCCGTTCGCGGGGGTGACGATGGTGATCTTCGCGTTCGCGCTCGACGCCAAGTCGGCACGCACCGAGGACGGTTTCGTCCCCCTGCTCGAACTCGTCGCGCCGGGGCTCGTCTGGCTCGCCGCCCTGTTCAGCCTGCTCCTGCTCGTGCAGCGGGCGTTCGCCATCGAGGCCGACGACGGTGCACTCGACGCGCTGCGGGTGGCCGGGGTCGACCCCGTCGCCATCTTCTGGGGCAAGTCGGCGGCGCTCGCCGTCCAACTCGCCGTGCTCGACGTGATCCTGCTCGGCGCCGCCGTGCTGCTCTACGGCGCCGACGTGCCCGCCGGCGGCCTCGTCCTGCTCGTGGTGACCTTGGTCGTCGCGACGTGTGGACTCGCTTGCGTCGGTACGCTGTACGGCGGCCTCACCGCCGGGTTCAGCGGACGCGAGACATTGCTCCCGCTGCTGGTGCTCCCCGTGGTGGCGCCCGTCCTGATCGGGGCGACGCGAGCGGTCGAATCGGCGCTCGGCACCGGCGGGGTGGCGCTCTCGGAGGGCTGGCCGTGGATCGGCCTGCTCACCGTGTTCGCCATCGCCTTCGGCGTCGGAGGCGCACTGGCGTTCGGACCCCTGATCGACGAAGCGACCTGAGACGAGATGCGATGACGACCACGACCCCCGCCACCGACACGACGGCCTCGAGAACCCGCGGCACCGGCACGACGGCCACGCGAGCGCTGGGCATCGCCACGATCGTGATGCTCGCCTGGCTGGTGGCGTTCGGACTCGGGTTCTCGCCCGCCGACCGCGACCAGGACGAAGCGGTCCGCATCATGTACGTCCACGTGCCCACCGTCTGGGTCGCGTACGTGGCCCTCGGCGTGACGGCGCTCTGCTCGGCGCTGTACCTCTTCACGAAGAAGCACTCGCTCGGCTTCGACCGCTGGGCCGGTGCCAGCGCCGAGATCGCCGTCGTCTTCATGGCCCTCACCCTGGTGTCGGGCATGTTGTGGGGCAAGATCACGTGGGGCGTCTACTGGGCTTGGGACGCCCGGCTCACCTCGTTCGCCCTGCTGTTCATCAGCACGATCGGCTATCTCGCGGTGCGGAGCCTCGGCGGTTCGCACCAGCAGCGAGCCAAGCGCAGCGCGATCGTCGGCCTGCTCGTCGTGCTCGAGATCCCGCTCGTGCACTGGTCGGTCCGGCTGTGGAACAGCCTGCACCAGGAACCGTCGGTGCTCGACACCGACGGCGACGTCAGCATCGACGGGCTGATGCTGTTCTCGCTGTTCGTCGGCGTGATCGCGTTCACGCTGCTGTACGTGTGGCTGTTGCTGCACCGAACCCGTTCGATGGCGATGGCCGATCTGCTCGACGACGTCGGGCTCGACCAGGCCCTCGCCGACCGCCGCGCCGAAGGAGCATCGTCATGATCGCCGTCTTGATCGGAATGGAGAACGCCTTCGAGATCCTCGGGAGCTATGCGATCACGTTCGCCGTGATCGGCGGTTTCACGTGGCGAGTGCTCCGCCAGGGCCGACGTCTCGCCGACCAGGTCGACGACGACCAGAAGTACTGGACCTGACGTGACCGACCTCACCCCCCGCACCCAGCCCGACGGCGCCGGCCCGACCGCCAAGCCGCGACGCAAGTGGCTCCCGATGGTGCTGATCGCCGCGGTGCTCGTCGCCGGCGGCGTGATCGTCACCCAGTTCCTCCGCTCGGCGATCGACTACTACTGCAACGTCGACGAGATCGGCGAGCGGTCGGGGTGCGACACCGACAGCCGGCTCCGCATCCAGGGTGTCGTCGACAAGGGCTCGGTCGAGTCGGCGGGTGGCGACACCAACTTCGACATCTCGTTCAACGAGGCGACCGTCGCCGTCTACTACGACGGCGACCCGGGCGGCATCTTCAAGGAGTGCATCCCCGTCGTCGTGCACGGCACCTTCGACGAGGCCGGCACCACGTTCCTCGGTGACCGCGTCGAGGTCAAGCACTCCGACGAGTACGTCTCGGTCAACGACGAGCGGCTCGACGAAGCCGACGACCTCGCCGTCGACTGCGCGACCTGATGACCACCATGCTCGCGGTCAGCTTCAACGGTGCGCTCGGCCACGCCGGTCTGCTCCTGGTGCTCGGCGCGTCGCTCGTCGGCGCACTGTCGACCGGGTTCGCGATCCGCACCGGCAACCGGGTCGGGTTGCGCCAGACCCCGGTCTACGCGTGGCTGATCCTCGCCGGGGCGCTCGTGTCGACGGTGGCGATGCAGCGGGCGCTCGAGGTGCGCGACTTCTCGCTCGCGTTCGTCCAGCAGGTCGGCTCGTACAACACGCCGGGCATCTACAACGTCGCCGCGATGTGGAGCGCCCTCGAGGGCTCGATCCTGCTGTGGGTGCTGGTGCTCGCCGGGTTCACCGCCGCGATGGCGTGGCGCTTCCGCGACCGGTTCGACGACGAACTCGTCGGGTGGGCGATGGTCGTCATGTTCGTGATCTGCACGTTCTTCGCGATCGTGGCGTTCGGCCCCGCCAACCCGTTCGCCGCCGGCCCGCCCTGGCCCGTCGGCCAAGACGGCCCCGGCCCGAACCCGTTGCTCCAGGATCACATCCTCGTCCTGTTCCACCCGCCGATCCTCTACCTCGGCTACGTCGGTTTCTCGGTACCGTTCGCGTTCGCGATCGCCGCGCTGATCACGGGCCGGGTCGGCGAGGGCTGGCTCATGGAGACCCGTCGATGGGCGCTCTTTGCCTGGGGCTGCCTCACGATCGGCATCCTGCTCGGTGGTTGGTGGAGCTACGAGGTGCTCGGCTGGGGTGGCGTCTGGGCCTGGGACCCGGTCGAGAACGCGTCGTTGCTGCCGTGGCTGACCGGCACCGCCTACATCCACTCGGTGCTCGTGCAGCAGCGCCGTGGCATGTTGCGGGTCTGGAACCTGAGCCTGCTGATCGCGACCTTCGCGCTGACGATCCTCGGCACGTTCCTCACCCGTTCCGGCGTCATCAACAGCGTTCACGCCTTCGCCGCCGGCCAGGTCGACGGCTACTTCCTCGGATTCTTCGCCGTGGTCGTGGTCGTGTCGCTCGGCCTGATCGCCTGGCGCGGCGATCGTCTCCGGGCGCCCGGCGTCATGGACTCGCCGGTGTCGCGTGAAGGTGCGTTCCTCGCCAACAACGTGATCTTCTCGGTGTTCGCCTTCATCGTGCTGCTCGGGACGGTGTTCCCGCTCATCGTCGAGGCGTTGCAGGACCGTCGCACCGTCGTCGGCGCCCCCTACTTCGACCGGTTGTCGATCCCGATCGGGATCGCCCTGCTCTTCCTGATGGCCGTGGCCCCGGTGCTGCCGTGGCGCAAGGCATCCGGCGAACTGCTCCGCGAGCGCTTGTTCTGGCCGGCGTGGTGCGGGGTCGGCGCGATCGTCGTCGCGCTGGCCGCCGGCGCCGACGGTCTCTGGCCGCTGATCGGATTCGGTCTTGGCGGTTTCGCCGGTGGCGCCGCCATGCGCCAGATCGTGTTGGCCACCCGACGCCAGGGATGGCGGGGCCTCGTGGGCCGCGCCAACGGCGGGATGATCGTCCACCTCGGCGTGATCATGATCGCGGTCGCGATCGTCGCCTCGAACGCCTACACGAGTTCGACCGACCTCTTGCTCACCCAAGGCGAGGAAGTCGAGTGGAACGGTCACACCTTCGAGTTGGTCGAGGTGGTCGCCGAGACCGACGCCCGTGCCGATGCGATCGTCGCCAACGTGCTCGTCGACGGGGTCGAGCGCGGCCCGGCGATCACGACGTACCTCAACATGGGGCAGTCGATCGGCACCCCGAGCGTCGCCACCAGCCTGACCAACGACGTCTACCTGACCATCGCCGGCACACAGGCGCCGCAGCCTGGTGCGACCGAGGTGCGCCTCGAGGTCTTCTCGAAGCCGCTCATCATCTGGTTGTGGATCGGTGGCGTGATGATGGCGGTCGGCACGATCCTCGCCGCCTTCCCCGGCCGGCGCCGCCGACCGATCGATCCGGTGTCGTCCCCGATCCCGACCGACGACGCCGAACTCGACGCGCCTGCCGATGACGAGTCGGGTCAGTCCGATCCGAAGGAGGTCGCCGGTGTCTGACCTGACCGACGCACCCGCCACCGCACCGGGCGCGCCCGGCGACACCGCCGAGACCGCCCAGACGAACGGGAGCGGCCGCCGTCGGGTTGCGCCGATCGCCGCCGGCCTCGTCGCGCTCGTGGTCGTCGGGCTGTTCGCGATCCTGCTCATGGCCGACTCGTCGCAGGACTCGACGGCGGGCTCGCCGCTGCTCGGCAATCTCGCGCCCGACGTCACCGCCACGAACGAGGACGGGTCGACGTTCGAGCTGTCGCGTCGCAAGGGCAGCTGGGTCGTGCTCAACTTCTTCACCCACGACTGCGTGCCCTGCATCCGGGAACACCCCGAACTGATCGAGTTCGTCGACCAGCAGCAGGCCCTCGGTGCCGAGGGGGCCGAGTTCTACTCGGTCGTGCGCGACTCGACGAACGAGCAGGTCGAGGCGTTCTTCGCCGAACGCGGCGGCGACTGGACGATCGTCTACGACACCGACTACGAGTTCGTGAACGGCTTCGGTGTTGCCCAGGTGCCCGAGACGTGGATCGTCGACCCGAACGGCTTCGTGCGACGTCGCTACATCGGCCAGGTCACCTCCGACGGGCTGAGCGCGACGCTCCAGGCGATGCGAGAGGGCGCAGCATGACGAGCGTCAACCGGAAGCTCAAGCGGTGGCCGGGGTGGGTGCTGCTCGGACTCGCGGTCGTCGCCCTGCTCGCCGTCGGCGCTACCCGCGACACCGGGCCACGTACCCCCGACGAACGGATCGAGGCGATCTCGAAACGGCTCGCCTGCCCGATCTGCCAGGGCGAGAGCGTGTACGAGTCGCGCAACACGGCGTCCGTGCAGATCCGCGAGGCGATCAAGCAGGACGTGAACGACGGCATCAAGTCGGACGAACAGATCATCCAGGACATCGTCGTGGCGTACGAGGGCGAGGAACTCCTCGTCCCGACAGCCGACGGCGTCGAGGCGCTTGCGTGGGCCCTGCCGGCCGCGGCGTTCGTCATCGGCGCGACCGGGCTCGGGTTCGCGTTCCGCCGTTGGCAGCAGAGCGCCCGTGCCCTGGGGGAGGCGACCGACGACGACTACGCGCTCGTCGCCGACGCCATGGCCAACTTCGACGAGCACGAGGACGAACCGGTGCCGGTGCGCGCCGAGGCGAGCGACGATGCCGACGACGCGTAACGGAGTCGATCCCGATCGGTTGGCCGAGCTCGAGGAGGAACGTCGGTTCCTCCTGCGGTCGCTGAACGATCTCGAGCGCGAGTTCCGCGCCGGTGACATCGACGAGGTCGACTATCAGGAACTGAAGGACGGCTACACGGTGCGCGCCGCGGCAACGCTCCGTGCGATCGAGGACCGCAAGGCGGCACTGCCGACCAAGCCGCCGGTCGACTGGAAGCGACGGATCGTCACGGGTGTCGCCGTCGTCGCACTGTTCGGCGTGGTGTGGTGGGCGCTCGCCGCCTGGTCGGCGCAACGCCTGCCCGGGCAGACGGCGACCGGTCTCGATCCGCGTGACGAACAGACGGTGCTCGTCGCTCAGGCCCGAGCGCTGATGTTCGAGCAGCCCGGCGCCGCTGCCGCGTTGTACGCCGAGGCACTCGAGAACGAACCCGACGACGTTGAGTCGCTCACCTACCGGGGATGGACGCTCGCACTGTCGACCCGGGCGATGGAGGACTCGACCGACGTCACCGACGCATTGAAGACATCGATCGACTCGCTGGGCCGCGCCGTCGAACTCGATCCCGAGTACCCCGACGCGCACTGCTTCATCGGCATCGTCCAGATCCGGTTCCTGCAGTCGCCGACGAACGCGGTCCCGTACCTCGAGCGTTGCCTCGAGTACAACCCCCCGGCCGACGTCCGCACGCTCGTCGAACCCCTCCTCGACGAAGCCCGAGCCGACGCCCCCTGACCTGTCGGTTGATGTCAGACATCAACCGACCAGGTCTGCGATGCCGGACGGTCACGACCGTCGGTTGATGTCTGACATCGACCGACCATCGCGACTTCCTGGGAGGACGGACGTTATCCATCGGCGGGTCGTCCGGCGATGTAGCGTCTCGGCGATGCGGGTGGGACCGGGGACTGCAGGATTGATCGCGCTCGTCGTCGCGGCGACGTCGATCACGGTCGGAGCGACGTCGGCGGCACCGCCCACCGAGTCGGCCGGCGGGGGGATCCGGCTCGGGCCACTCGAGACATCGTGCATCCCGGTGCCCGACGCCGAGATCGGCGATCTCGCGCTGATGAACGTGACCGCGGTGCGTCCGACCGCGAGCGGTCACCTCACCGCCCATCACGAACTCGCCGACCCGAGCGCCACCTCCACCGTGAACTTCCAGGCGGATGCGACGGTTCCCGCGCTCGCTGCAGTGGCGATCGGGGAGCATCGGGTCGCGTGCGTCACCAACTCGATCCACGCCGCCGCGCACGTGGTCGTCGATCTGGCCGGGCTCCTTCCCGGGGCCGCCGTCGACGGGTCGTTCACCGGATCGACACGTGTCTTCGACTCGCGACGCGGCCCTTCGTCGCGGGTCGAGCCGGGTGAGACGGTGTGCAGCGAGCCCGTCGAGGCCGGCCCGGGCGCCGTCGTGCTCGCGAACGTCACGGCGGCGAACCCATCGTCAGCCGGACACTTGGTCGCCCACCCGAGGGGCGCCGCCGACACCACCTCGACGTCGACGCTGAACTATGTCGCCGGCGCGAACCGCGCCAACCTGACCGTCGTCGAGCTCGGGGCCGACTCGTCGATCTGCGTCACGCTGTCCACGCACGCGTCCGCCAACGTCGTGATCGACGCCGTCGCGGTCCTCGACTCGACGCTGTTCGAACGGACCGATGCCGGGGGCCGATTGCTCGACACGCGTGAACCCGACGCAGGCACGGCCGGTCGACGGGTCGCGGCAGGCGGCACGGTGTGTACGACCGATCCGGTCGGCACGCCGGGCGCCGCCGTCGTCGCAAACGTCACCGCCGCCAACGCGTCGGGTCCCGGCCACCTGAACACGCATGCGCTCGAGCAGGCGAGCGACGGTTCGTCGACCCACAACTACACCGCCTCGACCAGTTGGGCGAACCTCACGGTGACACGACTCGGTGACTCCGGGCGACTTTGCGTTTCGGCGTTCGTGAACCCGTCACACGTCGTCATCGACCTGGTCGCCGTGATCGCTCCCGATCACACCGCCACGATCAACCCGGTCGGTGACCGGCTGATCGACACCCGCCGGATCGAGCGGATCCCCGGACGGTTGGCGGCGTCCGATCTGACGTTCGGCGCGTCGTGCGATGCGATCTACGACGCATTCGTCGACGCCCACCTGGGCGATCTGACTGC
This sequence comes from Ilumatobacter fluminis, assembly GCF_004364865.1. Classification (NCBI taxonomy): domain Bacteria; kingdom Bacillati; phylum Actinomycetota; class Acidimicrobiia; order Acidimicrobiales; family Ilumatobacteraceae; genus Ilumatobacter; species Ilumatobacter fluminis. The sequence continues at coordinate 3,675,355 of NZ_SOAU01000001.1, read as the reverse complement.
GTACTCCTACCCGACACTGCCGGCGACGAACGGCAACGGGGCGACGACGGTACCCGACCACTCCGAGACGAACACCCAGGTCGACGGGGTCGACGAGGGAGACTTCGTCGAGACCGACGGGCGATACCTCTACCGCGAGTCCGAGCCGGGAACGCTCGAGATCATCGACCTCCAACGCAACCGGGTCGCGTCGACGGTCGCACTCGACGGCGACCATGCCGAGATGATCCTGTACGGCGATCGGCTGATGGTCACGACGACGGGCTACTCGGCCGACACGTCCACCACGAACGTCCTGGTGGCAGACGTCACCGATCCGTCGAATCCGACCGTGCTCGAGCGCTACGGCGTCACCGGCGTTCGTGAGGCGATGCGCGGGATCGACGGGCGGGTCCATCTCGTCCTCAAGTCGTACCGGATTCCGTACCAGCGGTATTGGGACGACGTCGAGGTCCCACTCGGCCAGATCGCCGCGTCCACGATCGACGACTGGCTGCCGCTGCAGTACGACATCCGCGACGGCGCGTACACCGCCGAGCGGCCGGCGATGCCGTGCGAGCGGGTCGGCCTCCCCGCCGCGTCCGCGGGCGGGGAGCTGCTGTGGGTGTCGAGCATCGATCTGGCACGCCCCTCCGCGGGCCAATCGGGTACCGCCGTGATGACGAAAACCGGGACCACCTCGGTGATGGCGACGGCCGATCGGCTGTACGTGTCCACACAGAATTTCGAGTGGTGGGACTGGTGGGGGAACGGCTCCTTCGTGACCGGTATCCATCTGTTCGACCTCGACGGCGCCTCGGCCACGTACGAGGCGTCCACGGATGTGCCGGGCCGGGTGCTGAATCAGTTCTCGATGAGCGAGTACGACGGGATCCTCCGGGTCGCCGTGACGTCCGGATGGTGGAACGAGAGTTCGTCGGCCGTGTTCGCCCTCCGGCGGTCCGGCGACTCCTTCGAACGGATCTCCGCCGTCGGCGAGCTGGGGCCGGGTGAACGGATCTACGCGGTGCGACACGTCGGCGAGTTGTCGTACGTGGTCACGTTCCGCGAGACCGACCCGCTCTATGTTGTCGACTTCGCCGATCCGCTGCGGCCGGTGCTACGCGGTGAGCTGAAGATCCCGGGGTTCTCGACCTACCTCCACCCGCTCGGCAACGGGCGACTGCTGGGTGTCGGCCGCGACGCCGACCCGGACACCGGAGAGGTGATCGGGTCGCAGTTGTCGCTGTTCGACGTCGCCGATCCCGACCGGCCGACGCGCACATCGCAGATCGAACTCCCGGGCTGGACGGAGATCCACGACCACCGGGCCGTGCTCGTGTGGCCGGCAGCCTCCACCGTGGTGCTGCCGGGCTATATCGACAGCACGGGCGGTTCGGTACTCCACGTCGGTCGGTACGTCGGTCAGCGGCTGATCTACGCCGGCGCCGTGTATGCGCCGAGCTGTTCGAACTTCACTCGCGGGGTCGTCGTCGGTGACCGGTTGATCGCCGTCGGCAGCGGCCCGGTGCAGATCGTCGATCTGACGACGCTCGCCCCGATCACCACCATCGGTTCCTGCTCCTGACCGTCGGTTGATGTCTGACATCGACCGACGGTTAGAGGACGGGGGGTGGCCAGGCGGTTGCCTTGACGATGTGGCCGTGCTTGCTGCGCTGGAGGACCCACACCGACGACTTGCGCCAGTCGGGCTGGGTGGCGATCTTCGCACCCGCCTTCTTCAGGCGCTGGAGCGCCGCCGGGATGAGATCGCCGTGGCTGCACATGACAGCGCCCTTCGGCGCTTCCCGGATGAGTTCGAGGAGCGGCTCGACCGGTTCGTGTTCGGTGAGGCGCTCGTCGACCTCGACCTGCAGATCGAGTCGTTCGCCCAGCGGTTCGAGGGTCTGGATGCAGCGCACATACGCACTCGACAACAGCACGCTCGGATCGTGCTTGGCGAGGCGCTTGCCGACCAGCTCGGCCTGCTTCCAGCCCTTCTTGCTGAGCGGACGCTCGATGTCGTCCGCGTTCCAGAGGCGCCGCTCGCCCGCCTTGGCGTGTCGGACGAGGTACAGCTGGGCCATGTCAGGCCTCTCCGATCAACCGCCGATGACGCTCGGTCAACTGGCGGGCCATGAGGATGAACAGGACGGCTGCGACCGCACCCACGACGCCCGCCAGAGCCGCCGTGTCCTGCGCGTCGATCACTTGCTGTGCGAGATCGCGTTCGGTGCCGCCCATGTTGAACCCGGCGCTGGCCGAGACGATCTGGACGACGATCGAGATCGGTCCGTAGACGACGAACCACGCCGTCACCACCCACGACACCGGCCGGGACTTCCACTCGCCACCGACGGGCACCTCGGGGTCGGACGCCTTCCACAGCTCGCGGAACATCAGGAACGGGATCACGTACAGCAGCGGCGGCAGGAACCAGCCACCGATCGCCCAGCCCGGTGCCCAGCGGCCGTTGCGGTGCATGGCCTTGAGGTTCGCGGCGAGGCGGTACATCCAGATCATGACGAGCACGACCGAGGCCAGCGTCGCGACGGCTTGGACGAGGGTGACGACGCCATAGGGCGCCATCGACCGTGCGAAGTCGTCGGACGAGGACTCGCCGTCGAGGAACGCCTCGGCGTCGTCGACGAGCGGGTAGTTGAGGAGCGCGGTGAGCAGCGCGAACCCGCCGGCGATCCCGACGAGGATCATCGCCGCCCTGGCGACGGCGCCGACGCGCTTGAGCTGCATCGACGACATCGGTGAGCCCGAGTACCCGACGTACCCGGACGGCGCAGCGAGTTGTGCGCCCGGGGTCGGAGGTGGGGGAGGAGGTGGTGGCGGCGGAGGGTTGAACCCGCCGCTCGGAGGCGGCGGTGGCACGTCGGTCACCCGGACAACGGTACCGCTTCCACGGCACTCCGACGTCACCTCGGGTCGGGTGTCGGAGGGAACGGCGGCGGAGTCGACGTTTCCGGAGATCACCCGACCCGGGAACGCTGCTTGGCACGGGTCGGGTGATCTCCCGAAACGCCTCGGCTGCGCCTCGTCGTTCCGTACGACACCCGACCCGGTTGGTTCCGGCGGGGCCGGGTGGGTCAGGCCCAGCCGAGCTCGTGGAGGCGGTCGTCGTCGATGCCGGCGGCGTGGGCGATCTCGTGGATCACCGTGACGAAGATCTCCTCGTTCAGGTCGTCGAGGTCGTCGCACATCTCGCACAGCGGTACGCGATAGATCGACACGACGTCGGGTGCCTCGTCACCGATCCGTTCGGTGTGCGGCGTGCCCTCGTACAAACCCAGCAGATCGGGCTCGTCCGGGTTCCGGTCGTGGATCTGGACGACGACGTTGTCGAGCACCGGGACGAGTTCGTCGGGCAGGTCGTCGAGCGCGTCGACGACCATCTGCTCGAACTTGTAGCGCGGCACGATCTCCACGGTGACCGCCGGCCGAAGGTCAGAGGACCTTGAGTTCGGCGTTGAACCGCTTCTTCGGCTGCAGATCGACGGCGATCGTCTGGGCCATCGTGCGGAACGCCTGCGCAGCCTCGGACTCGGGGTCGACGGCCGTGATGGGGGCACCTGCGTCGGAGCCCTCGCGCAGCGCCGGCACGAGCGGCAGCTGACCGAGCAGCGGCACGCCGAGGTCGTCGGCCAGCTCCTGGCCGCCACCGGCACCGAACAGCTCGTACTGCTTGCCGTCGTCGCCGGTGAACCACGACATGTTCTCGATGATGCCCATCACCGGCAGGTTGACCTTCTTGGCCATCGCCGCCGACATCGCCGCCACCTTCTGTGCGGCGGGCTGCGGGGTCGTGACGACGTAGACCTCGCCGCGCGGCAGGTACTGGCTCAGGCTGAGCGCGATGTCGCCGGTGCCCGGTGGCATGTCGATGAGCAGGAAGTCGGGCTCGTCCCAGTACACGTCGGTGAGGAACTGCTCGAGCGCCTTGTGCAGCATCGGACCTCGCCAGATGACGGCCTCGCCGGGGGGAGCGAAGTAGCCCATCGAGATGCAGCGCACGCCCCACTTCTCGGGCGGCACGAGCATCTGGTCGATGACGGTCGGCGGACGATCGGTGCCGAGCATCCGCGGGATCGAGTAGCCGTAGATGTCGGCGTCGACGACCCCGACGGAGTGGCCGAGCTGGGCCAGCGCGACGGCGAGGTTGGTGGTGACGCTCGACTTGCCGACGCCGCCCTTGCCGGACGAGATGAGCAACGGACGGGTCTTCGAACCGGGATCGGCAAACGGGATGGCACGACCCTCGGCGTGCCCGTGGGCGTGCGAGTGGCCGGCGGTCGACGCGGCGTCGCCGTGCAGCATCTTGCGGAGTTCTTCGCGTTCGTCGTCGGTCATGACGGTGAACTCGAGGGCGACGTCGGTGACACCGTCGACCTCGGTCGCCGCGCTCGACACCCGGTTCTGGATCTCGTTGCGCAGCGGGCACCCGGCGACGGTGAGTGCCACCAGGATGTGCGCCGTGCCGTCGGCGCCGAGTTCGGCACGCCGGAGCATGCCGAGGTCGACGATCGATCGGTGGAGTTCGGGATCCTCGACGGGGCGGAGCGCGTCGACCAACTGCGGGTTCATCTGCTCGGACACGGCGTCCATTCTGGCGGCGACCGCCCGGCATTTGCACTACGCGGATAGTAGAATCTCGACCGTGCCCGGTTCTGCGTCCAGTTCTGCGTCGTTCAACGCCACCGTGTCGGCGATCACCGACGCGTTCGGCGACCCGACGCGACGGGCGATCTACCTGTACGTCCGCGATCGCGGTGGCGACCTGGGTGCCACGACCTCGGCGGTCGCCGGTCACGTCGGCGTGCACCCGAACGTGGCTCGCCACCATCTCGACAAGCTCGCCGCCGGCGGCTACCTCGAGGTCCAGACTGGCAAGGTCGCCGGCGGGGGAGCGGGCCGTCCGTCGAAGCGGTACGTCGCCGTCGCCGATGCCGTGACCGACTTCCCGGTCCGGTCCGATGATCTGCTGCTGTCACTGCTCGGTCGGGCGCTCACACGGATGTCGCCGGCCGACGCCGAGGCGATGGCCGAAGAGGTCGGCGCCGAATACGGCCGGGCGATGGCGGCCGGTCTGCGCGGCGAGCAACTCGAAGCCGGTCACCGATCGTTGCGCTCGGCGATCCAGGCGGTCGCCGACGCGTTGACGGCGCACGGGTTCGCCGCCCACGCCGAGAGCCGCAACGATCAGCTGCGCATCATCAACGACCACTGCCCGTTCGGCGACGTCGCGACGGAGCATCCGGTCATCTGCGCAGTCGACCGTGGCATGGTGCGCGGCATGCTGAGCGAACTCACCGACGGCGACCTCGACGTCACCACCCAGTCGAGCCTCGCCGCCGGCGACACCTTCTGCACCACCGCCGTCTGAACGCCCGGTCGGTTGATGTCGGATGGGGTCAGACCCCAACCGACCAGCATGCTCGGACGCTCACCCGACGGAGGGTCGGTTGGGGTCTGACCCCATCCGACCGGGGAGCCAGGCGATCACCAGCGTGCCGGCGATGGCGAGGAGGACGAGGGCGGCGAGGAGGCCGGGTGTCGGGTCGTCACCGTCCGACATGACGGCGACGACGGCGAAGAAGGTCATGCTCACCACGCCGCTCCCGAACCCGCGAACGCTCGTGACCGTCGCCCGCACCCGAGGCGACGCTCGTTCCTGCAGCCGGGCGTCGGTCGGGATCCACGCGACTTCCTGGATCCCGTACCCGACCGCCACCAGCGCGAGCGTCCAGACCGGTTCGGTGAGCAACGCCGTCGCGGTGATGCCGGTGCCGAGGATCAGCGCCGAGCCGACCGTCACGCCGCGCACGTCCGGACGGCGTGCGGCGATCTCGCCGCCCACCAACAGGGCGACCCAGACGACGAACACGATCAAGGGTGCGGCGCCGTCGGACCCGCCACGAGTCCGTGACAACAGCGGCACGTACTCGTCGAACAGGAACAGGCCCTCGAGGAGGGCGCCGAGCACGACGAGTTTGCCGATCACCGGGACCCGCTTCGCCTCCCCGACGCCGGCGCGCAGGGTGCCGACGTACGCCCGGAAGGACGTGGGTTCGCCGGTGTCGGTGACCCAACGCACGTCTGGCATCGTCGTGACGAGCGAGATCGAACCGGCGTGTGCGGCGACGGTGAGCCAGCCGAGCGTCGCCAGCCCGACGACGATCCCGACGCGCTCGCTGAGGAGGACGGCGCCGAGCAGGGTGCCGGCGGCGACGCCCAGATTGCTGAACTGACTGATCCGCGCCATCACGGTCGGATAGCTCCGCTCGTCGTCGACCGCGGTCAGCTGGTCGTGGATCATCGCCTCCCACGTCCCGCTGGCGAGTGCGTCGTGCAGGGCCCACAGGGTCGTGCCGACGAGCAGCCCGCCGACGGTCGGCCAGATCAGCCACACCGACAGAGCGGCTGCTCGAACCGCGAAGGCGGCCGCGAGCAGGCGACGTCGGTCGACGCGATCCGCGAGGGCGCCGCTCGGGATCTCGAGGACGAGCACGATCAGGGCCCAGATCAGGAACGCCGTCGAGATCTGCCCGGTCGACACGTCGTTGTCGTTGAACCACAGCGTCCAGACGGCGTAGACGGGACCGAACTCGTCGACGAAGGCGAGCGCATACAACCGCCGCCGTAGCGCCCCCGTCGTCATCGACCCATTCTGACGGCCGATGTCGGTCGATGTCGGTTGATGTCAGACATCAACCGACCAGGTCTGGGAGGCCAACCGTTCGGGACGGTCGGTTGATGTCTGACATCAACCGACCGTTACTCGCGGGCGGCGGCCCACTCGACGACGCGGGGCATGACGTCGGGGCCGGCTTTGGCGACGGCGCCGGCGTCGAACGGCGGCTGGGGGTCGTACTCGATCATCAGCTGGCTGGCCTCGGCGGCGACGCGGTCGAACAGCAACTCCATCAACCGCAGCGCCATGTCGATGCCGGACGACACGCCCGCCGCGGTGATGATGCGACGGTCGAGATGTTCGACGACCCGATCCGACACCGGCGTCGCGCCGGTGGCCTCGAGCGCGTCGTAGGCGCCCCAGTGGGTCGTCGCGGTCAGGCCGTCGAGCAGACCGGCGGCGCCGAGCACGATCGACCCGGTGCACACCGACGTCGTGAAGCGTGTCGTCTCGTGGGCGGTGCGAACCCAGTCGAGGACTCGGTCGTCGTGCACCAGGGGACGGGTCCCGACGCCGCCGGGGAACACGATCAGATCGGGGTGCGGGATCTCCTCGAAGGTGGCGTCACGGGTGATGCCGAGGAAGCCGTTCTCCGAGCGGATCTCGCCGCGTTCGTGGCCGATGAACGTCACGTCGATGTCGGGTGTGCGCTGCAGCACCTCGTACGGCCCGATGCCGTCGAGGGCGGTGAACTTCGGGAAGAGGGGGATGACGGCCTGGAGTGCCATGGGGTGCCTTTCGGGTGGAGGTTGGGTGAGCGGTGGAGGACCGGCGCGGATCAGGTGGCGACGCGGAACCGTTGCCGGTACTGGTCGGGGCTGGCACCGAGCCGGCGGTGGAAGGTGCGCCGCATCGTCTCGGCGGTGCCGAACCCGCAGTGTCGGGCGATCGACTCGACGGTGTCGGTGCTCGTCTCGAGTGACCGTTTGGCGGCTTCGAGTCGGACGGCGGCGACGTAGCGGGCTGGGCTGACGCCGACGTCGTCGGTGAAGCGGCGGACGAAGTGTCGCTCGCTCATCCCCACACGAGCGGCGAGCAGTGCGACACGATGGTCGTCGCCCGGCGATGCATCGATCGCGTCCTGTGCGGCGCGGATCGGGCCGTGGTCGGCGCGATCGCTCCACACCGAGGTGGCGAACTGGGTCTGGCCGCCGGGGCGACGGAGGAACATCACGAGCCAGCGTGCGACGATCTGAGCGACATCGGCACCGTGGTCGTGTTCGACGATCGCGAGCGCCAGGTCGATCCCGGCGGTCACCCCGGCGGACGACCACACGCGGCCGTCGTGGATGAAGATCGGATCGGCGTCGACCTCGAGGTCGGGGAAGCGACGTCGGAGCGCCTCGGCTCGGGCCCAGTGCGTCGACACGCGCGCTCCGTCGAGCAGACCGGCCGCCGCAGCGACGAATGTGCCCGTGCACACGGTGACGACCCGGGTGGACCCATCGACCAGCGCTCGCGCGGCGGCCAGGACGTCGGGGTCGTCCGCGGCGGCGGGTGCTGCGATGCCGCCCGGGATCACGAGTGTGTCGACGGCGTCGAGCCCGGCGACCGGCTCGGTGTTGATCGACAGATGGCTCTCGGTCTCGAGCGCTCCGCCCGCTGCGCTCACCACGATCGTCTCGTACCCGCGCCGACCCGGGTGGTCGTGGCGCAGCACCGTGTTGGCACCGGCGAAGACCTCGAGCGGCCCGACCAGGTCGAGACCCTGGATGCCGTCGTAGGCGAGCAGGGCGACGCGGTGCGGCGTGGCGGTCGGGGTCATGGCTCCACCTTGACCGCACGGTCGCGTGGCGTCAATGACACAGAACCCACGATTCGTGCCATCACCTCCGCTGTGGTCGAGGTGCCGCTGTGTCCGTCCAGCCGGTACCGTTCGAGGCGTGGACGTACGGATTGGTGTGACGCAGGCCCCTCGTGAGATCACGGTCGAGGTCGCCGACGACGAACGCGACGATCTCAAGGCGAAGGTCGAAGCCGCGCTGTCGGGCGCGACCGACGTGCTGTGGGTGACCGACAAGCGCGGCCGCGACGTCGGCGTCCCCGCCGCCAAGATCGCCTACGTCGAGGTCGGCTCGGCCGACGGCGACCGCCGCATCGGCTTCGGCGGCTGATCGGGCCATGCCCGACCAGGTCGAGGACTCGCTCCTCGACCGACGCCTCGTCTTCGTCACCGGCAAGGGTGGCGTCGGCAAGACATCGACCGCCGCTGCGATCGCCGAACTGGCCGCACGCAGCGGGCGTCGCACCCTGGTGTGCGAGATGGACGCCAAAGGCGCACTCGCCGACGCGCTCGGTGCCTCACAACTGAGGTTCGACCCCGTCGAGGTCGAACCCGATCTGTTCGCCATGGCGATGAACACCGAGGACTCGCTGCGCGAGTACCTCCGCCTGTTCGTCAAGGTGCCCCTGATCGGCAAGATCGGTCCGTTGGCGCGCACGTTCGACTTCGTCGCCGACGCCGCCCCCGGGGTGAAGGAGATCCTCGCCGTCGGCAAGATCTGCCACGAGGTCAAGATCCGCAGCTACGACCTCGTCGTGGTCGACGCCGAGGCGACCGGGCACATCGTCGCCCAGATCGGCGCCCCCAAGGTGATCCGCGATCTGGTCCAGGTCGGCATGGTCCGCGACCAGACCGACTGGATGCTCGACATCCTCCACGACCCGGTCGTCACGGGCGTCGCGATCGTGACGACGCCCGAGGAGATGCCGGTCACCGAGACGCTCGAACTCGTCGGGCGACTCGAGGACGAGACCGGCGTCGCACCGACGACCGTGGTCGCGAACCGGGTGCTCGAACCGTGGTTCGGCGACGACGAGTCGTGCCGGGTCGTCGAGCAACTCGTCGACCATCGGGCCGAACTCGTCGATCAGGTCGGTCGTGGTGCCGGCGCCGTCCTCGACGCAGCCCGCGTCGCCGAGGCGCGTCGGGCGATCGGTGACGGTCATCTCGATCGGTTGCGTGACTCGATCGACGTCCCGATCGTGACCGTGCCCGAGTTGTTCACCCGGGCGACCGGCCGGCGCGTGGTCGCGCTCGTCGCCGACGCTCTCGAGGGGCGCATCTGATGGCCGCCGATCTCGTTGCCCTCCTGGCGGCGAAGGAGATGGTGCTCGTGTGCGGCTCGGGTGGTGTGGGCAAGACCACGACCGCTGCTGCGATGGGCGTTGCAGCGGCGATCAACACGAAGGGTCGGGTGCTCGTGCTCACGATCGACCCGGCACGGCGCCTCGCCGATGCGCTCGGTATCGGAGCGCTCGGCAACGAGGCGACCCGGGTGCCCGACGACGCGTTCGCCGACGCCGGCGTCGAGCCGCGCGGTGAACTCTGGGCGGCGATGCTCGACACGAAAGCCGGGTGGGACGAACTGATCCGTCGCCACGCTCCCGACGCCAAGGTCCGTGACTCGGTGCTCGCGAACCCGCTCTACCAGAACATCACGAGCCGGTTCGTGCACAGCCACGACTACCTCGCGATGGAACGGCTCCACGAACTCCACACCTCGGGCGAGTACGACCTGATCATCGTCGACACGCCGCCGTCACGGAACGCGATCGCCTTCCTCGACGCCCCGGGCCGCATGAAGGAGTTCTTCGGGTCGACACTGCTCAAGTGGCTCACCGTGCCGTACCGATCGCGGCTCTTCACCATGGCGTCGAAGCCGTTCTACCAAGTCGCCGATCGCGTGCTCGGCAGCCGCTTCCTGCAGGACATCGCCGAGTTCTTCATCCTCTTCCAGGCCATGGAGCGCGGCTTCGTGCGTCACGCCACCGAGGTCGAGAAGATCCTCAGCGATCCGCGAACCACGTTCGTCGTCGTCTCGACCCTCGAGGCGGCCCCGACGCACGAGGCCACCTATCTGGCCCGCGCACTGCGCCGCCGCGACCTGCACCTCGGCGCGATCATCGCCAACCGGGTCCTGCCGAAGTCGTTCACCACGAAGTCGGCCAAGCAGGCGGCCCGCAAGCTCGTGAAACGATCCGACGAGTGGGCCGAGGCGCTCGACATCGACGCCGACGCCGACGAGGTGTCCCGCGTGCTCGCCGAGATGGGGCGACGATTCGACGACGTCGCCGTCGTGGCGAAGCGCGAAACCGAGCGCTCGTCCGAACTCTCCTCGATGTCGTCGCTCGTCGTGTCGGTGCCCGTGCTCGACCGCGACGTCGACGACCTGACCGATCTCGTCGAACTGACCGGAAGCTTCGGAGCATGAACCTCGACCACCTGCCGACACCGTCCGACAAGCGCATGGCCGTGCGCGTCACCCGTGACGCACTGCGTCAGATCCGGGGTGGGAGCCCCTGGCTCTACGACGGCTCGATCGAGTCGATCAGCCACGACGGTGCCATCGGCGACCTGGCCGTCGTGTTCGATCACGACCGCAAGTTCGCTGCGATCGGCCTGTACGACCCGACGTCGCCGATCCGCGTGAAGATCCTGCATCAGGGGTCGCCGCGGCAGATCGACGACGATTTCTGGCGCGAGCGCATCGCCGCTGCGCTCGATCGCCGCTCGGGTCTCGCCGACGATCCCGAGACGAACGCGTACCGGATGGTGCACGGCGAGAACGACGGGCTCCCGGGTCTCGTCGTCGACCGCTACGCCGGCACCCTCGTCGTCAAGCTCTACACCCCGGCGTGGTTCCCGCACCTCCGACGGATCGTCGACGCGCTCGCGGCGACGCAGCGACACGACCGTGTCGTCCTCCGACTCGGGCGCTCGGTGGCGTCGGGGGAGACGTTCGGCCTCTCCGACGGTGACGTGATCGTCGGGCCCCCCGTCGACGGGCCGGTCACCTTCGTCGAACGCGGCCTGACGATGGAAGCCGACGTGGTACACGGTCAGAAGACCGGCCACTTCCTCGACCAGCGCGACAACCGGGCGCTCGTCCGCGGCATGGCCGCCGGACTCGACGTGCTCGACGTGTTCTCGTCGACGGGCGGCTTCGCGCTGTCGGCGGCCGCCGGCGGCGCGACGTCGGTGCACCTCGTCGACCAGTCGGCCCCGGCGCTCGAGACCGCCGAACGTAACATCGCCCACAACCGGCAGCTCGGTGAGGTGCGTCGCTGCGCCGTGCACACGACCGTCGGCGATGCATTCGACGTGTTGACGACGCTCGCCAAGCGCGACGAGCGTTTCGACCTCGTCATCGTCGATCCGCCCTCGTTCGCCTCGAACCAGGCAGCGGTCGACCGGGCACTGGCGGCGTACGCCCGGCTCACCCGGCTGGCGCTGGCGGTGACCGAACGCGGCGGCACCCTGGTGCAGGCGTCGTGCTCGAGCCGGGTCACCACCGACGACTTCGTGCAGACGGTGCTCGACGCCGCAGCGTCGGCGCATCGCGAGGTCCATCTCACGCGCCGCACCGAACACGCGGTCGACCATCCGATCGGCTTCGAGTTCGGCGCCTACCTGAAAGCGGTGTACCTCCGCGTCGACCGCTGACCGACGCCGGGTCGTCGGAGCGACCGGGGCCGGGTCAGGTGTCGGCCTGGTAGCCCGCCAGTCCGTCCGGCACGAAGAACTTCCGGATCAGCGGTTCGTAGTGATCGAGCGTGGGGCTCGTGTAGTCGGGGTCGAACGCCGTCTGGTCGTACTTGGCGCAGAACTCCTCGGTGTACTCGTAGTACGGGCTGTCGGTGTACTTGTCGCGCGTGTTGCGGTCCATGCCGATGTGGTGCCAGAAGTAGTAGCCCTGGAAGATGCCGTGGTGCTCGACCATCCAGTGGTTGGCCTCCGAGACGAACGGCTTGACGATGCCGGCGGCGACGGCGGGATGGTTGTACGGGGCGAGGGTGTCGCCGATGTCGTGCAGCAGCGCGCACAGGACGTACTCCTCGTCGCGTCCGTCCTCCTCGGCACGGGCGGCCGTCTGGAGCGAGTGCTCGAGACGCGAGACGGGGAACCCACCGTGGTCGCGTTCGAGCATCCGGAGCTGGGTGATGACGTTCTCGCCCGCCATGGCCTGCGTGACCGGGAGCTGCGACGCGATCAGCTGCCAGTCGTCGGCGGTCGATCCCTCGAAGCTGGTGAACGCGGCGCGCGGTGCGGCCGCAGCGGCCTGGTGCAAGGTGTCGCTCATGTCCCGAGCGTACGCCACCCCCGCAACCGACGTCCGACCGGAACAGAAGGGGTCAGGCACCTTCCGTTCAGCTGACCGTGGGTACCGGCAGGTCGGGGAACAGAAGGTGCCTGACCCCTTCTGTTCGGGAGATGTCGGTGGGCGGGGTGGGGATCGGTAAGACTCGGGGGTGATGGCAAAGCTCTCCGAACTGCTTCGCGAGCACACGACCCTCGACCGTGACCAGGTGGGCCACCTCAATCGCCTGGTCTCGGAGTGGGGGATGCTGGCCGACTTCTGCTTCAGCGACTTGATGCTCTACGTGCCCACCACCGACGGTCGATGGGGGGTGGTCGCACAGGTGCGCCCCGCCACCGGCCAGACGATGTATCACACCGACTTCGTCGGCGCGTGGGCGAGCGAGTCCGAGACCGCGTTGCTCGACAAGGCGTTGTCGTCCGGGCAGCCGGTCGAGGGCGAGATCACCTCCGACGAGGTGCCGCCCGACACCCACCTGCTGGCGATCCCCGTCGCCTACGAGGGCAAGCCGATCGCGGTCCTGAGCCGCGAGTGGATCGAGCAGGGCGGCCGCCGCCAAGGCGAACTCGAGCGCGCCTACTGGTCGATCTTCGAGCGGTTCGAGAAGATGGTCGTCGACGGGGTGTTCCCGTTCCCGCAGCGTGCGGGCGACTCGAGCGCCGCGCCGCGTGTCGGCGACGGCGTGATGCTGCTCGACGGCAACGCCGAGGTGCAGTACGTCTCGCCGAACGCCAACTCGGCGCTGCACCGCGTCGGCATCCAGGCGAGCGCGATCGGGATGCGGCTCTCCGAGCTCGGCTTCCACGACGGTCCGGTGCGCCAGGCGTTCGAGCGCCACGAGCCCGTCATCGAGGAGTTCGAACAGGCGCCCCAGATCACGCTGCTGTGTCGCGCCGTCCCGTTCCTCGACGGCGACGACGTGCCCGGCGCCGTCCTGCTGATCCGCGACGTCACCGAACTCCGCAAGCGCGATCGCCTGCTGCTCAGCAAGGACGCCACGATCCGCGAGATCCACCACCGGGTGAAGAACAACCTGCAGACGATCTCGTCACTGCTGCGGCTCCAGGCCCGACGGCTCACCCACCCCGAGGCGATCGCCGCCGTCGGCGAGTCGGTTCGCCGTATCCGCACGATTGCGCTCGTGCACGAGGCACTCTCACGCGAGCCGGGCGACGACGTCACGTTCATGGAGATCGTGCGACCGCTGCTCCGCCTCGCCGAAGAAGGCTTGCAGTCGCCCGACCGCCCGGTCCGGTTCACGGTCCAGGGTGACGGTGGCCGCATCCCCGCAGCGATCGCCACCCCGCTGTCGGTCGTGCTCACCGAACTCCTCCAGAACGCGGTCGACCACGGCTTCCCCGAGGGGTCGGGCGGCGGCTCCGTCGTCGTCCGCCTGTCGAACGACGGCGATGCCATGCACGTCCAGGTGATCGACGACGGACGCGGCGTCGACGGCAACTTCAAGCTCGACGATGCGACCGGCCTCGGCCTGTCGATCGTGCGCACCCTCGTCACGACCGAACTGAACGGCACGATCGACATGCGGCCCCTCGCTCCCGCCGACGCCGCGGCGGCCGGGCTCGATGTCGAGACGACCAAGCGCGGCACGGTGGTCGAACTCTCGGTCCCGGTCCACGACGAGGAGTGACGCCGCCCGGCACCGGCCGGCAGCGGACCATCCTGGAGATCACATCAGATCACGTCGACTGAAACGGTTCTGTAACATTCGTCACCTGACTGTCATGTCGCCGGATTCGGTGACACACTGCGCTGGTGCTCCACGAACTCCTCGACTTCCTCGCCGGGCATGCGGTCACCCGCCCCGGCACCGTCGTGATCATCGTCGCCTCGGCGATCATCGCGTCGCGACTCGCCCGGGTCGTGTCCCGGCGGGTCATCAAGCGGCTCGCCGTCCACAGCCGCCCCGGCCACGGCCTGTGGCGGACCCGGGCCCGACGGATCGGTGGTGAGACGACCGAAGCCGGCGAACAGCGTCGCCGGCAACGCATCGACGCCGCCTCACGGATGGTCAGCCACCTCGCCTCGGTGGCGATCTGGCTCGTCGCCACGATCGTGATGTTCAACGTGCTCGACGTCGACCCGGCGTTCTTCCTGTCGAGCGCCGGCTTCATCGGCGCCGGGCTGGCGATCGGTGGCCAGCACAAGGTGAACGACTACCTGACGGGTCTGTCGGTCCACTTCGAGGACCGGTACGGCGTCGGCGACCTCGTCGAAGCCGACATCGGCTGGAACCTGCCGATCCGCGGCGTCGTCGATCACGTCGGCCTGTTCAGCACCCGCATCCGTGCTGCCGACAGCACGATGCACCTGCCCAACAACGCCCTGGTCAACATCCGCAACCTCTCACAGGAGCCGACGTCGGTCGAGCTCAACGTGAAGGCTCCCGACGACGCCGACGCTCAGGACGTGGCAGCGATGCTGAAGCGGCTCGCCGGGACCGACGGGCTCACCGACGTCGTGTTCGTCGGTGATCTCGACGCCGACCGTGACGAGGCCGGGGAGATCCGGGTTCGGGCGGCGACGGCCGCCGGACTCGACGACCGGCGTCGAGCAGAACTGGTGCAGCGTGCCGAGAGTGCGCTGTACCCGTGAGGGCCGCGCCCGATGGGTTGCTCAGCTGGCCTGCTGGCGTGCCGCGCGAGCGGCTGCGGCGCGCTGGCGACGGATGGAGCGACGCTCCTCCTCGGTGAGGCCGCCCCAGATGCCGGAGTCCTGGTTGGTGTCGAGTGCGTAGTCGAGGCACTCCTGCTGGACCGTGCACTCCTGGCAGACCTGCTTGGCGTGGTCTTGCGAGACGAGCGCCTGGCCGGTCGTGCCGACCGGGAAGAAGAGTTCGGGGTCGGTGTCGCGGCACAGAGCGTGATCGCGCCACACGTCGTCGGCGGCGGCGAGAGCGAGGGCGGACGCGAGGTTCGACACATGAACTCCTGAGAAACGGTGGGGGGCGGGAACCTGAATCGGCGTCATGCCGAGTCGCCGCTCACAGTAGATCCCACCTGCGGCGATGGCAAGAAGATAGATAGAAGGCATACACCCATCTGTTATCCAGATGGAGTCCTGGCGCGCCATCGGCGCGCCAGCGGCCGACGGCGACGTGCCAGCATGTCGAGGTGACCCTCGTCATCGCCCACCGCGGCGCCTCGCGCGCCGAGCCCGAGAACACGATCGCTGCGTTCACCCGTGCCGTCGAGATGGGTGCCGACTGCGTCGAGCTCGACGTGCGTCGCACCGCCGACGGCCGCCTGGCCGTCCACCACGACGCCCACCTCGCCGACGGCCGGGCCATCTGCGACACGAATCGCACCGACCTGCCCGACCAGGTCCCCGATCTGGCAGCGTCGCTCGACGCCTGTGCCGGAATCGCCGTCAACATCGAGATCAAGAACGACCCACGCGACCCCGACCACGATCCGTCCGACCGGGCCGTGGAGCAGATCGCGAGCGAACTCGGACCCGGCTCGGCGCGTTGGCTGTTCTCGTCGTTCCGCTGGGACACGGTGACGCGATGCCGGGAGCTGTTCCCGACCGCCCGGACGGCGTTCCTGACGTCGACGATCGACGCCGCCACGATCGAGCGCACGGCAGCCGCCGGTCACGAGGCGATCCACCCCTGGGACCGCGTCGTCGACGAGGCGTCGGTTCGTCACGCACACTCGCTCGGGCTCGCGGTCAACGTCTGGACGTGCGACGACCCGGACCGGATGCGCGAGCTGATGGCGTGGGGCGTCGACGGCATCTGCACCAACGTGCCCGACGTCGCCCTCGACGTACGCCGACGTTGACGGGACACGTCCGCTACTCGGCGGGGAAGACGAGTTGGACCGCGTCGGGGACGTGTTCGAACTCGAGCCGGTCGACGGCACCGAGGTAGTCGCCGTCGAGCTGGTAGGGGAACGGCTCGGCACTCGACACCGTCATCCGTGACACGTCGGTCCATTCGACGAGTTGCTCGCTCGTCGTCACGCCGCCGCCCTTCAGGGCGCCGCCGAGGCCGCGCAGGATCGGCAGGACCTGCATCGTGCGGAACGTCAGCACGACGAGACCACGATCGAGTCCGGCGTCGGGGGACAGGTCGAGTGGGCGGTTGCCGAGAAAGGTGTACGGATTCGTGTTGAGCACGATCGAGAAGTAGCCGTCGTCGATCTCGCCGTGCTCCGACGACAGCCTGAAGTGCGGCTGCGTGCGGTCGTAGCCGCGCAACCACGTCGTGAGCCCGGCGGTGATGAAGAGAGGATGGCCGAGCCAGCGTTTCAGCGACGCACGCTGCTCGACCGCCCGCACGACGGCGGCGTCGAAGCCGATCCCGGTGTGGAAGCAGAAGAAGCGACCGTTCACCTTGCCGAGGCCGATCGGACGCAGATCGGCGGCGTCGATGCCGCGCGCCAGGTGGTCGGCGGCCTCGACCGGATCGTTCGGCAGGCCCAGCGTCCGGGCGAACACGTTCGTCGAACCGCCGGGCAGCACGCCGAGCGCGGTGTCGGAGCCGGCGATGCCGGTGGCGACCTCGTTGAGCGTGCCGTCACCGCCGTAGCCGATCACGACGTCGAAACCCTGCCGAGCGGCGTCGAGCGCGAATCGGGTCGCGTGGCCTCGCCGATTGGTCTCGACCACCTCGACGTCGTGGCCGCGCGCCAACCGCCGGTGCACGATCACCGTGTTCCGGGCCGTCACGGACGACGCGAACGAGTTGACGACGAGGAGGATCCGCAAGAACGCGAACCGTATCGCGTCGCTCCGGTCGTGCCGCCCGATCGCTCCGGCAGGCACGCCATCGCGCGAAACGATGCGCTCCGACTTTGGGCGCGGGAACTACCCACGGGTAGCTTGTGAATCCATGAACGTGATCGTGTGCGTGAAGCAGATCCCCGACCCGGCACTGCCGGGCGAGCTGGATCCCTCGACGAACACGCTGAAGCGAGAGGGCAAGCTCATCCTCGATGAGTCCGACAGCTATGGCGTGGAGATGGCCCTTCAGTTGGTCGACAAGGCGGGTGAGGGCGAAGTCAGCCTCATCTCCATGGCGCCCAACGGTGAGGTCTCCGGCTTGCGCACGGCGCTGGCGATGGGTGCGGCCAAGGCCGTCCTCGTCTCCGACCCCGAGCTCGCCGGTTCCGATGCGCTGACGACCGCCAAGGTGTTGGCGGCCGCAGCCCAGAAGCTCGGCGACGCCGACCTGATCATCGCGGCGACCGAGTCGTCCGATGGGTACACCGGCACCGTGCCCGAGCAGATGGCCGAGGTCCTCGGCATGCCGTCGATCACCTTCGCCAAGAGCGTTGCGGTCGAGGGCGGCACCGTGAAGGTCGCCCGCCAGACCGAAGCGGGCTACGACGAGGTCGAGTGCCCGACCCCCGCACTGGTCAGCGTGACCGCCGGCGTGGTCGAGCCCCGCTACCCGAGCTTCAAGGGCATCATGGCCGCGAAGTCGAAGCCGGTCGAGGAAGTCACCGCCGCCGATCTGGGTGTCACCCCGGTCGGTTGGGCCGGCGCCGACCAGCAGATCACCGACGTCGCACAGGCCCCGGCCCGCGAAGCCGGCGAGATCATCGAAGACGAGGGCGAAGCGCACCTCAAGATCGTCGAGTTCCTCGAGGGACTCAAGGTCATCTGAGCAAGGAGACGAACAGACATGGGAATCAACAACATCTGGGTCTTCGCTCAGGAAGCCAACGGCGCGCCCACCCCGGCGACGCTCGAACTGCTCACCAAGGCCCGTGGTCTCGGCGGCACCGTCTCGGCGTTCGTCGTCGGCGACGGCGCCCCGATCGCCTCGGCGCTCGGTGAATACGGCGCCGCCAAGGTGTACTCCACCGGTGCCCTCGACGGCGACCTGCCGGGCGCGGCTGGTGCCGCCGCCATGAAGGCCGTCATCGACGGTGGCGACAGCCCCGACCTCATCATGTTCCCCCAGAACTACGAGGGCCGTGACATCGTCAGCCGCCTGTCGGTCAAGCTCGACCGCACGGTGCTCACCAACAACACCCAGATCGAGGTCGACGGCGATTCGCTGAAGGTCACGACGCCGGTGTTCGGTGGCGAGCAGCTGGTCACCACGACCTTCACCGGCGAGGGCCCGTTCCTCGCTGCGTTCCGCCCGAAGTCGTTCGAGCCCGAGGCCGGCGGTGCCGGTGCGGGTGAGGTCGTCTCGGCACCGGTGCCCGACCTCGGTGCGACCGGCGGGGCCAAGGTCACCGCCGTCCACGTCGAGGAGACGACCGGTCCGAAGCTCGACGAGGCCGCTGTTGTGGTGGCCGGTGGTCGCGGTCTCGGCCAGTCGGAGAGCTTCGAGATGGTCGAGAGCCTCGCCAAGATCCTCAAGGGCGCTCCGGGCGCCTCGCGTGCGATCGTCGACGCCGGCTGGGTGCCCTACTCGATGCAGGTCGGCCAGACCGGCAAGGTCGTGAAGCCGAGCGTCTACATCGCCGCCGGCATCTCGGGCGCCACCCAGCACATGGTGGGCATGAAGGGCTCGAAGAACATCATCGCGATCAACAAGGACGCGGAGGCGCCGATCTTCGGTGTCGCCGACCTCGGCATCGTGGGCGACGTCCACAAGGTGATGCCCAAGCTGATCGAGGCGCTGCAGGGTCGCTGACCCGCCCGAACCAGTACACCGTCGAGACCGGCCCGGCCTCCTCCTCCGGAGGAACCGGGCCGGTTTCGTCGTTTTCGGGCCGGTAGCGTCGGCGGGCGTGTTGCGGCCGGCCCGATACGTGATGCGGGCCGCCGTGCCCGAGCGGTTGGGGAGCCGCTTCCGATGGCTGATGTCGTCGGTCTGGGTCAGCAACCTCGGCGACGGCGTCGTGCTGGCGGCCGGGCCGCTGCTCGTCGCCTCGCAGACCACCGACCCGTTCCTCGTCGCCGCGGCGACGATGTTGCAGCAGCTGCCGTGGCTCCTGTTCGGACTCGTCGGCGGGGTCACGGCCGACCGATTCGACCGGCGACGGCTGGTCGTCGCGGCGAACCTGGGCCGGGCGATCGTGTTGGCGGTGCTGGCCGCCACCATCGTGACCGACGTCGTGAACGTCACCGTGGTCCTGACGGCGATGTTCGTGCTCGGCACCGCCGAGACCTTCAGCGACACCGCCGGCGGCACCTTGCTGCCGATGCTGGTCGACCGCGACGATCTGGGCATCGCCAACGCCCGGCTCCGCTTCGGGCAGATCACCCTCAACCGGTTGGCCGGGCCGCCGCTCGGCGCGTTCTTGTTCGCCGGGGCCATGGCCGCGCCGTTCGCGATCGACGCCACCCTCCTGGCGCTGTCGGCGGCGCTCGTGTGGCGGATCGGACACACCCCGCCGATCCCGCGCGACGAACACTCGACCGCCCGTGCCGACATCGCCGCCGGGCTGCGATTCGTGTGGGCGCACTCGGCGGTTCGCGTGCTCGTCATCACGATCTTCGCGTTCAACATCACCTTCGGTGCGACATACGGGATCATGGTGCTCTACGCCGCCGAGCGGCTCGGGCTCGACGAAGTCGGCTACGGCTTCCTCGTCACCACCAGTGCCGTCGGCGCGGTCGTGGGCACCATCGTCTACGGGCGCCTCGAGGCGTGGCTCGGTCGGTCGGGGATCATGCGTGTGGGGCTGATCATCGAGACCGGCACCCACCTCGTCCTCGCGCTCACCACGGTGCCGGCCGTTGCCTTCTCGACGATGTTCGTGTTCGGCATCCACGAAGCGGCGTGGGGCACGACGGCGTCGACGATCCGGCACCGTGTCGTCCCCACCGAGTTCCAGGGACGGGTCGGCGCCGTGTACGCCGTCGCCGTGTTCGGCAGCCTCGTGGTCGGCTCGGCGCTCGGCGGCGTGCTCGCCGGTGTGTGGGGGATCACCGCACCGTTCTGGTTCGGCTTCGCCGGATCGGCGATCATCCTCGCCGTGATGTGGCGCAGCTTCGGCCACCTGCTCGACGCCTGAGGCGAAACGCCGGCCACGGGTCGGGTGGCGCAGATCAGGCGTCGTCGCGTGCGTTGAAGGCCCAGGCGACGCCTTCGGTCGTGTTCTCGACGGCGAGCTGCACCCGCCACCCGCCGTCGGGTTCGTGGGCGTCCCAGCGGTACCAGGTGAGTTCGTCGAGCAGCGTCTCGACCTCGTCGACGGTCGGGGGCCAGTCGTCGTGGAGGTCGCCGAGCGCACCGAGCAGCCACCAGGTCGAGAAGCGGCCCATCGCCGCCCCACGCCGACGGCCGTGCGCGCCGCCGGACGCGCCGGCCCACGCCAGCGTGGCGAGCGCCTCATCGGCCGGGATCTCGACGATGCGGATCGAGTGCAGCCCGAGTGCGGCGACCGCGTCGGCGGCGGCGCCTTCGACGCACACCGACTCGGCGCGACCGGTCGACGACGCGGTCCACGTCTCGACGAGCTGGCGCAGCGCGAGCTCGGTCGCCTCGTCGTCGACGACCTCGGCGGATGACGTCACCTCGGTGTCGACCGGTACGCCGCTCGACGCCGGCATCTCGTGCTCGACCCCTGCGTCGCCATAGGTGGCGACCGTGTACGCCGGCTCCCACGACTGGAGCGCTGCCGGGATGTCGAGCACCGGCGGCAGCGGCGCCAGCGACGACGGATCGATCGACTCGCCGCGGATCGCACGCTCGTGGGCGACGAAGAGCGAGATCGGCACGGCGTCGAGGTGCGGTCGCAGATCGGCCCAGGTGTGGTGTTGAGCGGCGACCTCCGACAGCGGTCCGATCGTGAACCGTCCCGCCTCACCGTCGAGCACCGTTGCCGCCCACTCGGGCGGGGCGAGCAACGCCAGTCGGTACTCGGCCAGTGTGGCCGCCGGCCACAGCTGCCGACCGGTCTCGCGGGTCGCCGCCGCGCATCGATCCCGGAGGCGGAGCACGCCTGCCCAGTCGCGGTCGGAGCAGCGGTCGTCGATCATGCGGACGAGGCCGTCCAGGTCGACCGAGTGAATCAGTGCGTCGAGGCGTTCGTCGTCGGCCATCCGCCGTCTCGCTCCCTCAGACCAGCGGCCACGGGTAGTGGTGGTAGTCGCCGTCCTCGGCGGGGAGTGCCCGCTCGGTGACGAGCTTGGTGGCACGATGCTGCATCGCGACGACCTCGTCGTCGTCGAGGAGCTCGGCGATCTCGGCGGGGACGTCGTCGAGGAGTGTCGCTGCACGTGCCAACACGTCGTCGTCGATCGTGTCGCCGGCGAACTCCCAGATCACGGTGCGGACCTTGTACGGCGCCGCGAAGCACAACCCGTTGTCGATCGCCCAGACCCGGTCGAGCGAGGGGTCGTCGTCGGCGCCCGGTTGCAGCAGGCAGTGGCCCGACTTGCGATCGGTGTTGTTGGCGATGATGTCGAGCACCGCCATCTCGCGCAGACGATCGTGGAGGTGGCCACGGGTCTCGTAGATGGTGAAGTAGTGCTCGCTGTGGTCGGCCGGCACGAACCACTGGAGCGAACCCTCACCGAGCGGGCCGTCACGGATCACCGTCGGCGGCACCAGCCCGAGTCCGAGATGCTCCGACAACAGAAACATCGCACGCTCGCGTTTGTGGAGGCCCGGTTCGAAGTCCCACAGCGGGCGCTCGCCGCGCACCGGCTTGTAGATCGCCTGCTGCTCGATCGCGCCGTCGGGTCCGTCGCACCGCAGCGTCGTCAGGAACGTGGCGTTCGAGCTCCATGGCATGCGACCCTCGATCTCGACCTCGGCCTCGGTCAGGAACGCGAGCGGGTCGGCGAGTTCGTCGGGCGCCATGGGCGTCAGTTCATCCGCGGGCACGGATGACCGTCGGGGTCGATCGGCTGCCCGCACCACTGACAGTCGGGCCGGCCGGCCGCCACGATCTGTTCGGCGCGCTCGCAGAACGAGGCTGCCTGGCCGCGGGTCACGTACAGCCGGATGTGGCCGTCGGTGTCGGTGTCGTCGTCGTCGATCGTGCCCTCGGTGAGGTCGTCGTCGTCCTCGACCCGGAACTCCTCGAGTTGCACGACCAGCCGATCGGACGAGCGGTCGTATCCGAGGCCGATCGGTCCGAGCACGAACGCCTCGTGCACGGGTTCGACGAGCTCGAGTGCGCCGGCCACGGGGCGGTCGTCGGGCGGCGGCAGATCGTTGAGCACGGTGCGCAGGTACTGGGCGATCGCACTCACCTGCTGTTTCTCGCACTTCACGGCAACGCGCTGCTTGCCGTGTCGGGCCTGCAGGTAGAACACCCGCGATCCGGGTTGGCCGATCGTGCCGGTCGTGAAGGCGTCGACGTCCTCGAACTCGTAGAAGACGCTCATGACGGCGCCAGGTCTTTCAGCGAGCCGCCCGTCGAGTTCACCGCCAGGACGATCGGGCCACCCGACGTGTACGACACGGCGCTGATCGAGCAGGTCGAGATCACGATCCGCTGGAACAGGTCGATGTGGGTGCCGAGCGCGTGGGCCATCGCCGCCTTGATCGGGTCGGCGTGGCTGACGCACACGATCGTGCCGCCGGGATGCTCGGCCGCGAGCTGTTCGATCGCGGTGACGATGCGCACCTGCATCTCGGTGAAGCTCTCGCCGCCCGGGAACCGGAACTGCGACGGCGCCTGCTGCACGGTCTTCCACTCGGGGAGCTTGAACAGATCCTTCAGCTGGGCGCCGGTCCACTCGCCGAAGTCGCACTCGAGCAGGCCCTTGCGGACCTTCGGGGTGAGGCCGAGCGCCTTGCCGATCGGCTTCGCCGTCTCACGGGTGCGTTCGAGCGGCGAGCAGTACACCGCGTCGACCTTGTTCAGCTCGGCGAGGCGTTCGGCGGCACGTTCGGCCTGGCGGACACCGGCGTCGGCCAAGTGCAGCCCGGGGGCGCGCCCCGGGAGCGACTGGCCGGTGGTCGGCGTCTGGCCGTGCCGGACGAGCAGGACCGTGGTGGGTTTGGCCGGGGGAGTCTTTCGCGCCATCTCCCGTTCAACCTACTGTCGTTCGACGTGACACGCGCTGCCGACCCCGACCGTTCCGACACCTCGGCCTCGGCACGCGCGCCGCGCGACACGCTGCGTCGACTCGAACGCGACGTCGTGGGCTGTCGAGCCTGTCCGCGACTCGTCGCGTGGCGGGAGCAGGTCGCCGAGGAGAAGCGGGCGGCGTACCGCGACGAGGACTACTGGGGGAAGCCGATTCCGGGATTCGGCGACGGGAAGGCCCGCATCGTCGTGCTCGGGTTGGCACCGGCCGCCCACGGCGCCAACCGGACCGGGCGGGTGTTCACCGGCGACCGTTCGGGCGACTGGCTGTTCCGAGCGATGCACCGGGCCGGCCTCGCCAACCAGCCGACGTCGGTGTCGGCCGACGACGGGCTGGCGCTCACCGACGCCTGGGTGACCGCCGCGGTGAAGTGCGCGCCGCCGGCCAACAAGCCGTCGACCGACGAACGCGACACGTGCGCCCCGTTCCTGGAGCGTGAGATGGCGTTGCTGCGCCGAGCACGGGTCGTCGTGTGCCTCGGCGGCTTCGGCTACGACGCCGCCGTGCGGCACTTCGGGGTGCGTCCGAAGCCGAAGTTCGGGCACGGCGTCGAGGTGGCGCTCGACGGTGGGCCGACGTTGCTGTGCTCGTTCCACCCCAGCCAGCAGAACACCTTCACCGGCCGCCTGACCGAACCGATGCTCGACGACATCTTCCACCGAGCCGTCGAACTCGCAGGCTGACCGGAAACGCCGACGAATGGGGTCGGATACGTTTCGTCGGTCCCGACGAAACGTATCCGACCCCATTCGTCGATAGCCTTGCTCCACTGTGAATCGCCGTCGTTCGATGCTCGCCGTTGCCGTTGTCTCGCTCGGGTTCCTGACCGCCTGCGGGACGGCCCCGCCGCCGAGTGACGAGCTCGCGCACGAGATGATCGACGCCGCGAACGGCCCCGACGGTGAGCCGTTGAGCGAGGCCGAGCGCGACTGCATGCACGAGCAGGTCGACGACTTCGAGTTGACCGACGACGAGCAGGCCGGCTTCGGCGATCTCGACGATGTCTTCAACAAGGCGGCCGACGGCCAAGAGGCGGCGATGGAGATCGTCGCCCGCTTCCAGGCCGACCTCACCAGCTGCCGCGGCCTCGGCTGACGCAACTCGCAGACCGACAGAAGGGGTCAGGCTGGGTTCCGAGGGTCGTTGCAACACCTTGATCTTTTGGAGGTGTTCATGCCGAGACAGCGTGTTGCTGATGAGGTTCGTTGTTGGGTGTGGTTGTTGGTGGCCGATGGTCACACACAAGCTGGGGTGGCTCGACGGTTCGGGTTGTCTTCGACAACGGTGCGTCGGATTGCTCATGATCCCGAGGTGGAGAAACAGGTTCGTGACACATCAGTGAGCCGGTTGACGTTGACCGACCGGGAAGAGATCTCTCGTGGGATCGTGGAAGGGGTTTCCAACGCTGAGATCGCGCGTCGGATTGATCGGCATCGTTCAACGGTGGGCCGTGAGATCAACAACAACGGTGGCCGCGACGAGTATCGGGCGGTTGCTGCGCATCTGGCCGCTCAGCAGCGTGCGAAGCGACCGAAGTTGTTCAAGTTCGAGCAGTTCCCGTTGCTGGCGATGGTGGTTGCGTGCTGGCTTGATCTCGAGCAGTGGTCGCCGGAACAGATCAGTGCCAGGCTGGTGCTCGAGTTTCCCGACGACGAGACGATGCGAGTGTCCCCCGAAACGATCTATCGAGCGTTGTATGTGCATGGTCGGGGCGGGCTCCGTAAAGAACTCGCTGCGTGTCTACGTACTCAACGTCAGCATCGCCGGGCCCGCCCGGTCACGGCTCGGAACCGGGACCAGTCCTCGATCCCGGACCTGGTGTCGATCGCGGAACGTCCCGACGACATCGAGGACCGTCTGGTGCCTGGCCATTGGGAAGGCGATCTGATCATGGGTCGCAACAACGGCTCCCAGGTCGGCACGCTCGTGGAGCGCACCACCGGACTCGTGATGCTGTCCAAACTTGGCACCAAACAAGCCGATCACGTCGCGGACGCGATCGCAGCACGTGTCCGAACCCTGCCGGCCGTGCTGCAGGGAACACTCACCTGGGATCGCGGCACCGAAATGGCTGCTCACCGCCGGTTCACGATGGCCACCGACATGAAGGTGTACTTCTGCGACCCGCACGCTCCCTGGCAACGAGGCAGCAACGAAAACATCAACGGGCTGCTACGCCAATACCTACCCAGAGACAGTGACCTGTCCCAGTTCAGCCAAGAACAACTCGACGCGATCGCTCACAAACTCAACAACCGGCCACGCAAACGCCACAGCTTCCTGACACCATTAGAAGTCTTCGACCAACTCGTGTTGCACTGACCACTGGAATCCAGCCAGGCACCTTCTGTTCGTCCGTTCTGCGCCGGCCCGTAATGGCCGGCTGCACAGAAGGTGCCTGACCCCTTCTGTTCAGGGTTTGGGCGCGGCGGCGGCCTTCTTCTTCTTGGGCGGGGGGACACCGATGGCGGGGGCCGGGTCGGCATCGTTCGGCCAGCGTCGGCGGCTGACGATCGACAGCAGGCGCAGCAAGCGCATCGCCGTCTCGTCTTCCTGAGCCGGCTTCGCCTCGATCGAGCCGTCGGCGATCATCCGGTCGATCACTTCCTCGCCGAGTTCGGTGCGGACGATCGTGAGCGTCCAGTCGTTGTCCTCGCCGATGCCACCGGTGGAGATGTCGGCGTGCTCGGCAGCAAAGTCGGGGCAGTGCATGCAGCCCTTGCGCGTCCAGGCGTGGCACTCCTTCAGGTCGATCTCGTGGTACGAGCCGTCGTCCATCCAGATCTGGAACACGCCCTTGATGTTCATCTTCTTCATGTTCTGCTTCTTGAGGCCGTACTTGGCCTCGAACAGTTCGGTGAAGATGGCATCGTCGAACGTCTTCGAGCAGAGCAGCCCGATGTTGAACAGGAACGGCTTCGAGACCTTGCCGGCCTTGCGGTCCCACATCGTGGGCGGCGACGACGTCTGGCAACCCATACCGACCAATGCCAGGCGCTCGAACCCGCGCTCGCGGGCTTCGGGGAGCGCCAACGGGTTCGCGCAATAGGTGTAGCGGCTCCCCGCCGTGGCCAGGATCTCCTCGCGGTTCGTGACCACCTGCGGCTTGGCCTTCCAGCGGTCGTCGTCCTCGACGCCCGACACCAGCGCGGCCTCGATGTAGTCGTGCTCCTTGAGCCAGATCAGCATCGACGACACGAAGCCGCCGTCCTGGCCGATGTCGTGGACGGTCGTGTCGGAGGCCCGGGTGAGCAGCAGCTTGCGCCACATGCCCGCCATCTCGTCGGGTTCGCGGACCTTGCCGAACAGGTGCATGTCGGCGGCCGGCTCCCACGCACGGAAGCGGGGGCAGGCACGGGTGCAGGTGGTGCAACCGCCCTCTTCGCCGAAGCCGTGGATGCAGTTGTCGGCGCCGAGCGATTCCTCGAGGTGGAACGGCAGATACTTGCCCTCCTCGTGCTCGTACCCGATCACGTCGTGCGGGCAGGTCACGACACAGGCCGAACACCCGGTGCACAAGCCGGTGTCGACCACCTCGGCCTTGAGTTCTCTCCACTGGGCGGTCCAGCGCTCGCTCTTGGCGGGGGCAGCGGCGGTGTCGGTCATGTCCTCAACTTAGGCGACGGGGGTTCGGGCGGGGCAGACGAGAACGCTGCCGGGAGGCGAGCACGTTCGGCAGACGAGAACGGGCGTCCGGTCGCGGGACGGCCGGGCGACCGAGGCGATGGGTGCTCCGGGAGCGAGCTCGGCCGTGCAACCGAGGCGACGGACCCCGGACGCGAGAACGGCCCGGCGCTCCTGGTCGGAGCACCGGGCCGGACCCGATGAGGTGACTGGCGACTTCGTCGCCGCCGGGCCGCACGGCGGGAACGGCGACCCGGCGACGACTGACCGACCTCGAGAGGACGGTCCTCGTGGGGCGGAACCGAGAACCCAGCGAACGGTTCCGCCCCACGTCTCCAGCCGGCTCAGCCGGCCGGGGGAACCAGCACGGTGTCGATGACGTGGATGACGCCGTTGCTGGCGTCGACGTCGACGGTGACGACCGTGGCGTCGTTGACCATGACGGTGTCGCCGTCGACGGTGATGTCGATGGTGGCGCCGTTCAGGGTCTCGACCGATTCGCCGTCGAGCTCGACGACGTCGGCGGCGAGGACCTCACCGGCCACGACGTGGTAGGTGAGGATGGAGGTCAGGGTCTCGGTGTCGGCGAGGAGTTCCTCGGCGGTGAGGCCGAGCGCCTCGAGGGCGGCCTCGAAGGCCTCGTCGGTCGGGGCGAAGACGGTCAGCTCGTCCTCGCCGGACAGGGCCTCGACCAGGCCGGCGGCCTCGACGGCGGCGACCAGGGTGTTGAAGTCATCGGCGGCGACGGCGACGTCGACGATCGTGTCACCCTCCATCGACTCCTCGGCCATCTCGTCCTCGGCCATTTCGTCCTCGGTCATCTCGTCCTCGGCCATCTCGTCCTCGGACATGCCTTCTTCGCTCATCTCGTCATCGGCCATGTCGTCGCCGGCCGGCGGGAGGAGAACGGCATCGATGACGTGGATGACGCCGTTGCTGGCGTCGACATCGGCGGTGACGACCGTGGCCTCGTTGACCATGACGGTCTCGCCGTCGACGCTGATCTCGACCGAGGCGCCGTTCAGGGTCTCGACCGACTGCCCGTCGAGACCGACGACGTCGGCGGCCATGACCTCACCGGCCACGACGTGGTACGTGAGGATCTCGGTCAGGGTGTCGGTATCGGCGAGGAGCTCGTCGGCGGTGAGGCCGAGTGCGTCGAGGGCAGCGGCGAAGGCCTCGTCGGTCGGGGCGAAGACGGTGAGTTCGTCCTCGCCGGACAGGGCCTCGACCAGGCCGGCGGCCTGCACGGCGGCGACCAGGGTGTTGAAGTCGTCGGCGGCGACGGCGACGTCGACGATGGTGCCGGGCTCGTCGGCCATGTCGCCCGACTCGTCGGCGACCTCGGTGGTGTCGGCGGCGTCGTCGTTGCCGTCGTCGCCGCAGGCGGCCAGGGTGAAGGCCAGGGCGCCGACGACGGCGATCGAGGTGAGTGAACGGTTACGCATGAGATCCTCCGGGATGGGGGTAGGGAGTTATGCCCTCCCCTACGGAGCACCACAAGCGTGCGGATGCAAACAAATTTCGAGCAGCCGACGAACGGGGGCCGACCCCGGTCGTCGACGGTGCTAGACGGCGTCGCCGCCTTCTTCACCGGTGCGGATGCGGACGATCCGGCCGACGTCGGTCACCCAGACCTTGCCGTCGCCGATCTTGCCGGTGGCCGCCGACGACACGATCGTCTCGACGACCTGGTCGGCGTCGGCGTCGTCGACCACGACCTCGACGCGCACCTTCGGGACGAAGTCGATCTTGTACTCGGCGCCGCGGTAGGTCTCGGTGTGGCCGCCCTGGCGGCCGAAGCCACGCACCTCGGTGACGGTGATGCCGGCGATCCCGGCCTGCTTGAGCGCGTCCTTCACGTCGTCGAGCTTGAAGGGCTTGATGACGGCGGTGATGAGCTTCATGGCGTCTCCTCGGTGTGACCTCGTTGTCCCCATCATCATGCCCGGATCGGCGCGACGATGCGAACACCGGACGTCACGGAGCGATGGGACGTCGGTCCTGGTCAGCGCCCCGAGAGGGAACCGGGGCGGTCCGCGCTAGCGTGGCAGCGCTTCGAGCGGCCCGTTCCGCTCGTCGGGTTCGCAGACGATGTGGTTGCTCGTCGAGGTGAGCCACCAACCTCCAGACCACATCGACGCCGGCAACGTGCCGGCGTGGAAAGCGACATCATGACCCCCTCCTTCGCCGATCTCGGCGTGCCTTCCTTCATCTCCGACGCGCTCGCGGCGCGCGGGATCACCCATCCGTTCGAGATCCAGGCGGCCACCGTCGCCGACGGGCTCGCCGGTCGAGACGTGTGCGGCCGTGCGCCCACCGGCTCGGGCAAGACCATCGCCTTCGGCGTGCCGCTCGTCGCCACGACCGAGCGGGCCGCGCCGGGCCGACCCCACGCCCTCGTGCTCGCCCCGACGCGGGAGCTGGCCGACCAGATCACCGCCGAACTGCGTTCGTTCTCCGGCCGCTTGCGCGTCGATGCGGTCTACGGCGGCGTCGGCTACGGCAAGCAGGTCTCGGCGCTGCGGCGTGGCGTCGACATCCTCGTCGCCTGCCCCGGCCGCCTCGAAGACCTGATCCAGCGTGGCGACGTCTCGCTCGACGCCGTCGACAACGTCGTGCTCGACGAGGCCGACCGGATGGCCGACATGGGCTTCCTGCCCGTCGTCCGTCGACTGCTCGACCAGACCGCCGACGATCGCCGCACCATGCTGTTCTCGGCGACCCTCGACGGCGACGTCGCCAAGCTGACCCGCGACTACCAGCGCGACCCGGTCCGTCACGAAGTCGGCGACGAGACGCCCGACGTCACCTCGGCCGAACACCGTTTCGTGATGGTGGACCGTCTCGAGCGGAACGCGATCGTGGCCGAGACCGTGAACGAGGCATGGCCCTCGATCGTGTTCACCCGTACCCGGCACGGCGCCGACCGGCTCGCCCGCCAGATGACCAAGCTGGGCTTCGCCGCCAGCCCGATCCACGGTGGGTTGAGCCAGAACGCCCGCAACCGGGCGCTCGACGCCTTCACCGACGGCAAGGTGCACGCCCTGATCGCCACCGACGTCGCCGCTCGTGGCATCCACGTCGACGGCGTCGCCTCGGTCGTGCACTACGACCCGCCCGAGGACCACAAGACCTACATCCACCGTTCGGGTCGGACGGCGCGGGCCGGTGCCGGTGGGCTCGTCGTGTCGCTCGTGCAGCCCGACCAGCGCTCCGACTACCGCAAGATCCAGCGCAAGGTCGGTCTCGACGAGGCGCTCGACGACCGACGCTCGGCCGACGAGCCCGAGGTCGTGCAAGCCTCGGTGCCGACGCTCGCCGGCGTCGACAAGCCGAAGCCGCAGCCCCGTTCGAAGAACGGCAAGGGCGGCAAGAACGGCAATCGCAACCGGAACCGCAAGAACCAGAACGGCCAGAACCGCAACGGTGAGAGCCGCAATGACCGGAACCGGAATGGCGAGAGCCGGCAGCGTCGTGACGACCGCCAGGGCGAGTCGTCGGAGCGCTCGGGTGATCGTCGTCCGTCGAATCAGGGCGGCCGCAACGAGCGCCCCCACGGCGGCAAGGGTGGCGGCCAGAACCGCAACCGGAACCGCAATCGGAACAACCGCAACGCCAACTCGTCGCGCAGCCGCTGACCCGGCGCTGACGAAACGGGCCTGAAAAAGGGGACATCCCGGGCCACATCGCTGTGACCCGGGAGTGCCCCTACCCCGCAACAGCGAGGTGACGCTGCGAGCGTCGGACGGCGAAGCGGCTAGACCGCGTCGCCACCTTCCTCGCCGGTGCGGATGCGTACGAGACGGCTGACGTCGGTCACCCAGACCTTGCCGTCACCGATCTTGCCGGTGGCGGCTGCCTGGATGATGGTGTCGACGGTGGCGTCGGCCGCCGCGTCGTCGACGACGACCTCGATCGACATCTTCGGGACGAAGTCGATCTTGTACTCGGCGCCGCGATACGTCTCGGTGTGGCCGCCCTGACGGCCGAAGCCGCGGACCTCGGTGACGGTCATGCCGGCCACGCCGGCCGCCTTGAGGGCGTCTTTCACGTCGTCGAGTTTGAACGGCTTGATCACTGCAGTGATGAGTTTCATCGTGTTGCTCTCTTTCGATTCGTTGTCAGTGGTTGCCGTCGATCAGACGCTGACCGTGTCGCCCGAGTAGCCGGCGAGGCCGTGCTCGAGGACGTCGAGGCCCTCGATCTCTTCCTCGGCGCTGACCCGGAGACCGATGGTCGACTTGATGGCGAAGAACAGGGCGCCCGTGGTCACGGCGACCCAGACGAGGATGATGACGAGCATCAGGGCCTGCATGAGCAGCTGATCGATGCCGCCGCCGTAGAGCAGGCCGGCGTCCTCGCGGCCGAGGAAGGCGTCGTCGTACTTGGCGAACAGACCGATCGACAGCAGGCCCCAGGCGCCGCACACGCCGTGCACCGAGATGGCGCCGACCGGGTCGTCGATCTTGATCTTGTCGAAGAAGAAGACCGAGAAGACCACGAGGACGCCGCCGATGCCGCCGATGATGAAGGCGGGGAGCGGGTCGACCGTGCCACACGGAGCGGTGATGGCGACCAGGCCGGCGAGCACGCCGTTGCCGATCATGGCGACGTCGGGCTTGCCGGCGACCAACCAGATCGTGATCGTGCAGAACAGGCCACCGGCCACGGCGGCGAGCATCGTGTTCACACCGACGGTCATGACGAACTCGTCAGCAGCGAGCTCCGAGCCGGGGTTGAAGCCGAACCAGCCGAGCCACAGGATGAACACACCGACGATGGCGAACGGGATGTTGTGGCCAGGGATCGCACGAGGCTTGCCGTCGGCGTCGTAGCGGCCGATGCGGGGTCCGAGGAACAGGGCGCCCATGAAGGCGGCGATGCCACCGGTCATGTGGACGATGCCGGAACCGGCGAAGTCGGAGTAGACCGCGTCGCCGACGCTCATGCCGGCGATCCAGCCGCCACCCCAGGTCCAGTGGACGACGACGGGGTAGATGATGGCGCACATCACGGTGGAGAAGATGAGGTACGAGCTGAACTTCGTCCGCTCTGCCATGGCGCCGGAGGCGATGGTCACGGCCGTGGCGGCGAAGACCGCCTGGAAGAAGAACGACGTCGCGTTGCTCAGGCCGCCCTCGGCGGGGATGAGCAGATCGGCGTCGGACAAGAAGAACTGCCCGGAGCCGATGAAGTCACCTCCGTCGGGGCCGAACGCGAAGGCCCAACCGACGGCGAACCATGCGGTGATGCCGACGATGGCGTCCGCCATGTTCTTGGCAAAGATGTTGACGACGTTCTTCGCTCGGGTCAGACCGGCTTCGACGAGAGCGAAGCCTGCCTGCATGAAGAACACCAGGATGCCGGCGATGAACACCCAGATGTTGTCCAGGTAGGCCTGGGTGTCGGGTCCGTCCTGGGCAAAGACCGACGAGGGAGCGATTGCCACGAAAGCGGCGACGCCACCCAGGCCGGAGATGATTCGAAGCGCACGTTTGTTGCGCACGAGGTCCTCCTCGGGGTTTGGTGGGGATTGATAGGGGCAATCCGGCGAGGGCCTCGTTGCCAGCCGGATCGGTCGGCAAGTTAGAACCGCGTCATTTCTGCAACGTCCGAGCAATGTTTCGTCTGTGTGACCAGTTCGTCCGGGTGCGCAATGTCGGACGGATGAGGTCAGACCCCAACCGACAGCGCGATCGAGCGCGCGAGCGTCGGGGCGAGTCGGTTGGGGTCTGACCTCATCCGACGGGGCGCGGCACCGCCGCAGCCCGAGGGGGTGGCTGCGGCGGTGGAGCGCTCTCTGGTGAGAGGGCGGGAGGCGGGTGGTGTCAGGCGACGAGCATCCAGCCGCGTCGCCGCACGGTTCGCACACGGTCGGCGCCGATCGAACGGCGGATGCCGACGATCAGGGAGTCGCAGCGGCGCGCGCTCAGGTCGGCGATCCCGGCCCGGCGGGCCAGCTCGGCCCGACTCAGGACCCGCCCGGCGTTGGTTTCCAGCACTTGGTACACGGCCCGCTCCTGCGGAGTCAGATGCTCGAGGGGGTGAGGATCCGTCTGCCGACGTTCGGGTGAACTCACAGGAGCGGGCCGTGCCATGACGACGATGCAACTCCCGCAACGTCACAGCGAGGTTCGATCGGTGTGAACGTCGTGTGAACGGCGCCGCCGGGCGGTGCACCGACCTGACTTGACCCGCGGGTCAAGTGGAGTGGCAGAATGGGGACATGGATCTGACGTACCCCGCCGAGGCCGAGGAATTCCGCACCGAGATTCGTGCGTGGCTCGAGGAGAACCTGCCCGATGGCTGGTTCGACGACGGCTTCGAGATGACCGACGAGGAACGCAAGCAGTTCAACCAGGAATGGCCCCAGAAACTCTTCGAGGGCGGCTGGATCTGCGCCACCTGGCCGAGCGAATACGGCGGCAAGGGCCTCAGCACGATGCAGGGCGTCGCGCTCGCCGAGGAGTTCGCCCGTGCCAAGGCCCCGATGCGCGGCGACTTCTTCGGCGACACCCTCGTCGGACCCACCCTGTTGCAGTGGGGCACCGAGGAACAGAAGCAGGAGTTCCTGCCCGGGATCCTCAAGGGCCAGACCAGCTGGTGCCAGGGCTTCTCCGAGCCCAACTCGGGCTCCGACCTCGCGTCGCTGAAGACGACGGCCGTGCTCGACGGTGACCAGTGGGTCATCAACGGTCAGAAGGTGTGGACCACGCAGGGCCATCACGCCGACTACTGCTTCCTGCTCACCCGCACCGATCCCGACGCCCCGAAGCACGCCGGCATCTCCTACATCCTCGTGCCGATGAAGCAGGAGGGTGTCGAGGTCCGCGGCATCACCCAGCCCGACGGCACCGCCGAGTTCTGCGAGGTCTTCTTCACCGACGCCAAGGCGCCGAAGGAGAACGTAGTCGGCGGCGTCAACAACGGCTGGAAGGTCGCCAACTCGACGCTGGCGTTCGAGCGGGGCCAGTCGGCCACGACCGGCTATCGCCGCTTCGAGGAGGAGTACCGCCTCATGGTCGAGGCCGCCACGGCGAACGGCACGATCGACGATCCCGGCATCCGCCAGCGCCTGATGCAGTACTACACGAAGATCCAGATCCTCCGCATCAACGGGCTCCGCAACCTGACCACCGCCGTCACGGGCAAGAAGGACATGGGCACGGTCGTGCTCGGCGCCACGAACAAGATGTTCTGGTCGGAGATGCACAAGGCAGCGATGGAGCTCGCGCTCGACATCTGGGGCGCCGAGTCGATGCTGGTCGATGCCGGACCCGAGTCGGGGTCGTGGCCGGGTGCCGGACGCGACAAGCGGCGCGACGGCTACCCGGTCAGCCCGATGATGTCCGCGTTCTTCTTCTCCCGCTCGGAGACGATCTGGGGTGGCACCAGCCAGATCCAGCGCAACATCGTCGGTGAACGCGTCCTCGGCCTCCCCAAAGAACCCAAGCCCGCCTGACCGACCAGCCGGGTCGGGTGTCGGACGATGTCGGTTGATGTCTGACATCAACCGACTCGGTGGTGGTGCTGTCAGGTCGTGATCGGTCGGTTGATGTCAGACATCAACCGACCGGTGTCGACGGTGGGGGAAACCCCACCTCGGGGGCACCGGGTGACGCCATTCACCCGGTGAGCGGGCATCCGTACCGTCGACGGTATGGACACCCAGCACGCAGCCGCACTCCTCGATCCTCCGTCACCGGTCCCTCCTCGGGCGCCTGCCGCCCGCGTTCGCGGCGCCGTCAAGCGCTACGGACGTGGCGACACCGCCGTCACTGCGCTCGACCACGTCGACCTCGACGTCCCTGCCGGTCGCTTCACCGCGGTCATGGGGCCGTCGGGCAGCGGCAAGTCGACGCTGATGCACTGCCTCGCCGGCCTCGACACGCTCACAGCCGGCAGCGTCCACCTCGGTGACGTCGAACTCGGCTCGCTGAGCGACCGCGAACTCACCCGGGTCCGACGGGAACGGATCGGTTTCGTGTTCCAGTCGTTCAACCTCGTGCCGACCCTGACGGCTCGGGAGAACATCGTCCTCCCGTCGAGCCTTGCGGGGCGCAAGCCCGACGCCGACTGGTTCGAGCAGGTCGTGCGCACCGTCGGCCTCGGTGATCGGCTCCGGCATCGACCCTCCGAACTGTCGGGCGGCCAGCAGCAGCGCGTCGCCGTCGCCCGGGCGCTCGTGTCGCGCCCGGAGGTCGTGTTCGCCGACGAACCGACCGGCAACCTCGACAGCCGGTCGGGCACCGAGATCCTCGAGTTCATGCGATCGGCGGTGCGCGGCATCGGCCAGACCATCGTGATGGTCACCCACGATCCTGCGGCGGCGTCGTACGCGGACTCCGTCGTGTTCCTCGCGGACGGCCGCATCGTCGACTCGATCGACGAACCCACCGCGGAGCGAGTCCTCGATCACATGAAGCGGATCGGAGCCTGACATGCACTCGCTCGTGTTCCACAACATCCGGTCCCACAAGCGGCGGGCGCTGGCAGCCGGCGTGGCGGTCGTGATCGGCATCGCGTTCCTCACGGCAACGCTCCTGCTCGGCAACGCGATGACCCGCGGCATCGATGATCTCTTCGCCGAGGGGTACTCGGGCACCGATGTCGAGGTCCGCTCGACCGAGGTGATCGCGAGCGGTGAGCGCGACATCGCCGCGACGATCGACGAGGCGCTCGTCGACGAACTGGCGGCAGCGGACGGAGTCGCCGCCGCACTGCCGGTCGTCGAGGGCATCGCGCAGATCGTCGGATCCGACGACGAACCGATCGGTGGCAACGGCCCACCGACCATGGGCGTGAACTGGGTCGACTCCGACCGCAACCCGTACGTCGTCGTCGACGGGCGCGCCCCGGTCGCCCCCGGCGAGGTCGTGATCGACAGCGGCGCCGCCGACACCGGCGAGCTCGCCGTCGGCGACGCCACGACCGTGCGCGTGCCCGAACCGGTGGCGGTGACCGTCGTCGGGATCGCCGAGCTCGGCTCGGGCGAACAACTCGGTGGTGTCACGTTCGCATGGTTCGACACTCCGACTGCTCAGTCGCTGCTCCTCGGTGACCCCGACGGTCTCTACGCCGTCGATCTGCAGGCCGAGCCCGGCGTGTCCGCCGAGGAGCTCCGATCGACGATCGCCGGCTCCCTGCCCGCCGATCTCGAGGCGCTGACCCGACAGGAGCTGATCGACGAGGAGATGGCGGCGTTGGAGGCCGACTTCCTCGGCTTCTTCAAGACGTTCCTGCTCGCGTTCGCCGGCATCGCCCTGCTCGTGGCGACGTTCAGCATCCACAACACGTTCGCGATCGTGGTCGCCCAGCGCACCCGCGAGACCGCCTTGCTGCGGGCGATCGGCGCCTCCCGCCGCCAGGTGCTCACCGGCGTCGCAGCCGAGGCGCTCACGATTGGCACGCTCTCGGCCGTGGTCGGCCTGGGTGTCGGCGTCGGGCTGGCGATCGGCCTCAACGCTCTGCTGGGCGCCCTCGGTGCCGGCATCCCGACGGCCGGGCTCGGCCTCACCGTGGGTGTCGCACTGACGGCGCTCGTGATCGGTGTCGTCGTCACCCTGGTCGCGGCGATCGCTCCGGCGCTCAAGGCCAGCAAGGTCGCCCCGATCGCTGCGCTGCGAGAGGCCGCCATCGACCAGTCGGGGAGTTCGGTCGTGCGGGCGATCGCCGGCGCCGCCGTCACCCTGGCGGGTGCAGCCATGCTCGTGTTCTCCACCGACATCGGGTCGTCGCCGATGCAGATCGCCGCACTCGGCGGGCTCGGCGTCTTCGTCGGTGTGATCCTGCTCGGCCCGGTCGTGGCGCGTCTCGCCGCCGCCGTGATCGGCGCGCCGGTCGCTGCGCTGCGCGGGCAGAACGGGGTGCTGGCGCGACGGAACGCGATGCGCAACCCGAAGCGGACGTCGGGAACGGCGTCCGCGCTGATGATCGGCACGGCCGTCGTCGCACTGTTCGCCTCGCTCGGCACCTCGATCAAGGCATCGCTCGGCGACTTGATCGACGAGTCGTTCGGCGGCGATCTGGTGATCACACCCGAAGGCTTCTCCGGCGCCGGTCTGAGTCCGGCGATGTCGGCAGAGATCGCCGAGGTGCCGGGGGTCGAGTCGATCGCCCGCCTGTCGGTCGCGGCGATGCTGATCGACGGTCGCAACGACGAACCGCTCGCCACCGATTTCGAACAACTCGCCGGGGTCGCCGACCTCGACGTCGTCGAGGGCGACCTCGCCTCGATCGGTGACGGTGGGTTCGCCGTCGGTGTCGACTACGCCGAGGCGTACGGCCTCGCACTCGGCGACGAGCTCACGGCCCGGTTCCTCGACGGGTCGACCGAGCCGCTCACGGTCGGGGCCGTCTACGCCAACGACGATCTGATGGGCGACAACATCGTCGACGCCCGGGTGTGGGAGCGGCACGCCGCCACGCCCGAGGACATCGTGGTGATGATCGACATCGCCGATGGGGCGTCGCTCGCTGCAGTGCGCGCCGACGTGCAGACCGTGGTCGACGGGTACGGCAGTCCGCTGCTCCAGGACAGCGACGAGTACCTCGAGGCACAGGGCGAACAGATCGACCAGATGCTCGGCCTCGTGTACGGCCTGCTCGGGCTGGCCGTGGTGATCGCCCTCGTCGGGATCGCCAACACCTTGTCACTGAGCATTCACGAACGGACTCGGGAGATCGGGTTGCTGCGGGCGGTCGGTCAGACCCGGGCGGCGGTTCGATCGACCGTGCGGTGGGAGAGCGTCATCATCGCCGTGTTCGGCACGGTCGGCGGCCTCGCACTCGGCACCACGATCTGTTGGGGTCTGATCCGGGCGATCGCGGCGACGGAGGGTTTCGGCACGTTCGCCCCGTCGGTCACCACGCTGGTGGTCGTGCTGGTCGTGGCGATGGTCGCCGGTGTCGTGGCGGCGCTCCGACCGGCCGGTCGAGCCGCCCGCCTCGACGTCCTCGACGCCATCAGCAGCGACTGACGCTCAGCACGGACCTGTTCAGTCGGATGAGGTCAGACCCCATCCGACGGACCGTGAACGAGACCTGACCTGCCTGCTCGTCGGATGGGGTCTGACCTCATCCGACGTCGAGGTGGAGGGACTCGAGGCCTCGGATGACGAAGGTGGGGTGGTAGGTCGGGTCGTCGACGAGGGCGACGTCGGGGAAGCGGCGGGCGATGGCCTCGACCGACACCGCCACCTCGACGCGGGCGAGCGGGGCGCCGATGCAGAAGTGGATGCCGCCGCCGAATCCGATGTGTTTGGTGTCGCCCCGCCCGACGTCGAAACGGTCGGGGTCGGCGAATCGGTCGGGGTCGCGCTGGGCGCAGCCGAACAGCATCGCCACCTCGTCGCCGCGTTCGAGTGGCCGGCCGGCGATCGTGACGTCGTCGTCGAGGACGTACCGGTCGAACAGCTGGGTCGGCGAGTCCCACCGCAGCATCTCCTCGACCGCGTCGGCCGGGTCGACCTCGCCACTCGTGACCCGGCGCCACTGGTCGGGGTGATGCAGCATCGCCCGCATCCCGTTGCCGAGGGTGTTGACCGTCGCCTCGTGCCCGGCTTCGAGCAGCACCATCGTGGTGGAGGTGATCTCGGGCACGGTCAGGGTGTCGTCGTCGTCCTCGACCCGAACCAGTTCGGACAGCAGCAGGTCGTCCGGTTCGTGGCGCTTGCGGTCGATCAGCGCGTGTACGTACTCGATGAACTCGCCGGCCGCCTCGTCCGCCGCGACACGTTGTTCGTCGGTGGCGTGGAGCTCGTACATCTTGACGATCGCGTGCGACCAGTCGAGGAGTCGTTGCGTGTCACTGTCGGGCACGCCGAGCATGGCGCAGATCACCCCGACCGAATACGGCTGGGCGTAGTCGGCGATCAGGTCGATCGTGCCGCGTTCGGCGCAGCGGTCGAGCAGCTCGGTCGCCCGTCGTTCGATCGTCGGCCTGAGCGCGTTGACCGATCGTTGGGTGAACACCTTCGAGACGAGGCGACGCAGACGAGTGTGGTCGGGTGGTTCGAGCGCCAGGAGCGACCAGGCTTCGTGCTCGTGGAAACGCGCCCATCGCGGATCGGGTTCGGGGCGTCCGAACTCGGCGTGGTCGAACGACTGGGTGTAGTTCCGGCCGAGCCGCCGGTCGCGCAGTGTCGCATGGACGTCGGCGAACCGGGTGATCAGCCACTGTCCGCTCCGCGGGTCGCGCCCGATCGGCATCGCAGCTCGCAGCGCCGCGAAGTCGGGGTACGGGTCGGCGATGAAGGCCGGGTCGTCGGGGCGGAAGTGCCGTTCGATCAGCTCGTCGTGGTTCGCCGTCATCGCGGTCAGGTGGTTTCGGGGAACACGGCGATGAAGACGCTCGTGCGGATCGCTTCGGGGTCGTCGTCGGGGAGGTCGGAGTCGAACTCGCCGATCACCTCGCGCAGCCGTGACAGGAGCTCGTCGCGACGTTCGGGCGAGTAGTGGCCGGTGCCGAGCGACAGGATCGAGTGTTCGTCGTTGGTGTCGGAGCGCAGTGAGTTGCCGTGCTCGACCTCGCGTTGGAACTGCAGCTTCGCCACGTCGAACAATGCGCCGAGCGCTGCGGCGAGTTCGGCCTTGTCGGCCGAGGTGAACAGGTGGTCGGCGATGCCGAACGACTTGGCGGTCACCTGATAGCGGCGCTCGGTCACGGCGGCGACTCGACGCGTCGCGACGACGCGGATGAAGCCGAGATCTTCCAGGCGGTTGATGTGGTGATAGAGGCGAGTGACCGGCATGTCGAGCTGCTCGGCGACCTCGGCGACGGTTCTCGGTTGCTTGAGGGAGCGAAGGATGCGCGACCGCATCGGATGGGTGAGCTCGCCCAGCAGGCCGAGGTCGTCGAGGTCGAGTTTGTCGACCGGGTCGCCCGCATCGGGTTGCGGTTCCCAGGTCGAGTCGAGGTCGTCGTCGCTCACCGTCTCCAGGGTAGTGGGACCGTCGATCCGTTCACCGGCCGTGAATGTTCATTCAGGAGACTTGAATTATATGGTTCAATCGTGTTGAATGACGACATGGATGGCATGCACGCCTCGGCCGGACACGACACGCCGGCACGTCCGCCGCTCGGACACCGATTCCTGATCGTGTGGTTCGGCCAGACGGTCTCGGCGATCGGCAGCACCGTGTCGGGTGTCGGTGTCGCCGTCTGGGTGTTCCTCGAGACCGGCAGTGCGACGTGGCTCGGCCTCCTGACCGCACTCACCGCGCTCCCGGCCCTGCTCACCAGCCCGCTGCTCCCACTCGTCGACCGGTTCCCGCGACGACCCGTGATCGTCGGCGCCGACACCTTCGCCGCCACCGGCACGTCGATCGCCCTGGTGGTCGCACTGACGGGACAGCTCCAGGTGTGGCACCTCGCCGTTGCCGGCTTCGTCGCCGGCGTCGGCTCGGCGCTCCAGTATCCGGCGTTCCAGGCGGCCGTGCCGACGCTGGTGGTGCCGGAGGCGCTCGGCAGGGCGAACGGCCTCAACCAGCTCGGTCCGGCGGTCGGCGTCGTGATCGGTCCGATCATCGCCACGCCGCTGGTGGCGTGGCAGGGCATCACCGCCGTCCTGATCGTCGACGTTGCGACCTTCCTGGTCGCCATGGGATGCACCCTCGCCGTCCGCTTCGGCGATCGCCGCAACGCTCCCGACGCCACCGACGACGGCAGTTGGAGACCGGCACTGCGCTGGCTCTCGACCGATGGGCGACCGCTCCTCGTGCTGCTCGTCGCGATGGCGACGACGAACTTCTTCCTCGCGTTCTTCAACGTCGCCATGATCGGCCTGGCCACGACGGTGTTCGGCGCCGCCCGGTCCGGTCTCGTGTTCGCCGTCGGTGGCGTCGCCATGCTCATGGGCAGCCTCGTGCTGGGTCGCCGAGGCGTGCCCGACCGGCGGGGCCGCGCGCTCTTCCTCGGGCTGAGTGGCGTCGCCGGCGGTTGTGCGATCCTCGCCGCCCGGCCCTCGGCGGGGGTGCTGATCGTCGGCGCGGCCTGCGTCCTCGCCGTCGTGCCGCTCGTCAGCTCGACCGTCGCGACGATCTACCACGAACGGGTGCCCTCGTCGATGCAGGGGCGGGTGTTCGGCGTGCGCGCCGCCGTCAGCCGGGCGCTCGACCCGATCGGCGCGGCCCTGTCCGGGGTCGTCATCACCCGCCTCGCCGAGCCGGCGATGCGAGACGGCGGTTGGGGTGCCGACACGATCGGCCGGGTGATCGGCAGCGGCGCCGAACGCGGTCCGGCGCTCGTGCTCGTCCTGGTCGCGATCGCGATGGGTGGTGTCGCCTGGTGGGTGCGCACGACCGTCGGCGCGTCGCTCGACCGGGCCGACGCGACGACGGGCGACGCATCCGTCGACCCCACGGTCGAGGCCGTCGCTGCGCCCACCACCGCCTGACGCCTCCGCGGGCGGACCGCTACGCTCGGCGCGGACATGGGAATTCACGTCGGCATCGAGCACCGCACCACCTATCGGTTCGATCGGCTGACGACGATCCATCCACACGTGCTCCGGCTGAGGCCGGCACCGCACTCGCGGACCCCGATCGTCTCGTACAGCCTTCGCGTCGAACCCGAGGATCACTTCGTCAACTGGCAACAGGACCCGTTCGGGAACTATCTCGCCCGGTTCGTCTTCCCCGAGCCGGCTCGAGAACTCGACGTCACGGTCGACCTCGTGGCCGACATGACCGTGATCAATCCGTTCGACTTCTTCGTCGAGGAGTCGGCCGAGCACTACCCGTTCGAGTACGAGCCGGAGGTGCGGCGCGACCTCGAGCCGTATCTCCGCCCGGCCACCGACGACGACCCGGTGTTCGACCGCTGGATGACCGGGGTGCGTCACCGCGACGACGGCACCGGCATTGCCGACTTCCTCGTCGACATCAACCAGCGCCTGTACGGCGACATCGAGTACTCGATCCGGATGGAGCCGGGCGTCCAATCACCGACGCAGACCCTCGAGCGGGGGATCGGCTCGTGCCGCGACACCGGCTGGCTGCTCGTCGAAGCGCTGCGCCGCCTCGGACTCGCCGCCCGCTTCGTCTCGGGGTATCTCGTTCAGCTGACGTCCGACCAGGCGGCACTCGACGGCCCCGACGGACCATCGGCCGACTTCACCGACCTGCATGCGTGGGCCGAGGTGTACGTGCCCGGCGCCGGCTGGATCGGTCTCGACCCGACATCCGGTCTGTTCGCGGGCGAAGGGCACATCCCGCTCGCCTGCACACCCCACCCGTCCTCGGCGGCGCCGATCACCGGGTCGACCAGCCCGTGCGAGACCGAGTTCTCGTTCTCGAACGTCGTCCGGCGGGTGCGTGAAGACCCGCGGGTGACCCTGCCGTACACACCCGACCAGTGGGCGAGCATCGGTCGGCTCGGCCGCCGCGTCGACGCCCGGCTCACGGCCGACGACGTCCGCCTCACCATGGGCGGAGAGCCGACGTTCGTGTCGATCGACGACATGGACGGCGCCGAGTGGAACGTCGCCGCCGACGGCACGGCGAAGCGTGCGTTGGCGCTCGACCTGGCCGAGCGGCTGCGCGAACGGTTCGGGTTCGGTGGTCTGATCCAACACGGCCAGGGCAAGTGGTACCCCGGCGAGCCGCTGCCGCGGTGGCAGATCGACATCGTGTGGCGCAACGACGGCGAGCCGTTGTGGCGCCGGCCGGAGCTGCTCGCCGACCCGAACACGCCCGGCGAGGCCACGCTCGACGACGTCGCAGCGTTCGCGAACGCCGTCGCCGATCGATTCGGCATCGACGGGGTCGTCGCCGCGTACGAGGATCCGGTCGATCAGGCCTGGGCCGAGGCCCGCCTCCCGGCCGGTGACCCGCCCGTCGCCGACGTCGACGTCGACGCCGACGACGATGCCGACGATGCGACCGACAGTGATCCGGCCGACGCGAGGCGCGCCCTGATCGAGCAACTGTCGGGCGACGCCGGTCGACCGACGGGATTCGTCGTGCCGCTGCACGAGTCGGTCGACGGTGACGGCTGGGGCACGACCACGTGGCATCTGCGGCGCGGTCGGCTGTATCTGATCCCCGGCGACTCGCCGATCGGACTCCGGCTCCCGATCGACTCGCTGTCGTGGGCGCCGCACCCCCCGACGTTCGAACGGTCGCCGTTCGAGGAACGCGACGAGCTGCCCGCGCCCGGATCACTCCCGCAGCCCGCCGGCCACGTCGAACGCCACCGGTGCCCACCGACGTCGATCGGGTTCGAGCGACGCGACGGGCACGTCGCCGTCTTCCTGCCGCCGATCGAACACGCCGAGCACTCGATCGAGCTGCTCGCCGTCGTCGAGGACGTCGCCGCCGACCTCGACCAGCCGGTGGTCGTCCAGGGATATGGACTGCCCCGCGACCCGCGCCTCGGATCGCTCACGGTCACGCCCGACCCCGGCGTGATCGAGGTCAACGTCCAGCCGAGTTCGTCGTGGGACGAACTGACCGAGGTCGTCGAGACGCTGTACGACGAGGCGCGGCTGACCCGGCTCGGCACGGAGAAGTTCGCGCTCGACGGCACGCACACCGGCACGGGCGGCGGTAACCACGTGACCCTCGGCGGCCGGACCCCGGCCGACAGCCCGCTGCTCCGCCGCCCCGACCTGCTGCGCAGCCTGGTCACCTATTGGCAGCACCACCCGTCGCTCAGCTACCTCTTCTCGGGCCAGTTCATCGGCCCCACCAGTCAGGCGCCGCGCGTCGACGAGGGGCGTGCCGACAACATCTACGAGTTGGAGATCGCCTTCGCGGAGCTCCAGCGGCTCATCGACCAGGACGACGAGCAGACCGCCGACGAGATC
Organism: Ilumatobacter fluminis; assembly: GCF_004364865.1. Taxonomy (NCBI): domain Bacteria; kingdom Bacillati; phylum Actinomycetota; class Acidimicrobiia; order Acidimicrobiales; family Ilumatobacteraceae; genus Ilumatobacter; species Ilumatobacter fluminis. The sequence continues at coordinate 3,631,166 of NZ_SOAU01000001.1, read as the reverse complement.
GACACCCCGAGCGACGATCCCGGCGGGTCGGCGCCGGCGTGGATGGTCGACCGGTTGGTGCGTCACCTGCTGGTCGACCTCACCGGCAACACCCATCGAGCCGAGTTCTGTGTCGACAAGCTGTTCAGTCCCGACAGCGAACGAGGTCGGCTCGGCATCCTCGAACTGCGGGCGTTCGAGATGCCGCCACATCCCCAGATGGCGCTCGTGCAGTCACTGCTCGTCCGGTCGATCGTGTCACGCATGTGGCGTGACCCGTATCGGGGACGGCTCGTGCGATGGGGGACCGATCTGTACGACCGGTTCATGCTGCCCTGGTTCGTGCGCGCCGACATCCACGACGTCGTCGACGACCTCCGGGCGCACGGGTTGCCGTTCGACGAATCGTGGCTCGACCCGTTCCTCGAGTTCCGGTTCCCACTCATCGGCGAGGCGACCGTGTCGGGCGTACACCTCGAGCTGCGCCGTGCGATCGAACCGTGGCACGTGTTGGGCGAAGAGGTGTCGGGTGGCGGGACGGCTCGCTACGTCGACTCGTCGGTCGAACGGTTGCAGCTCCGGGTCGACGACGTGCTGCCCGAACGCCACGTGATCACCTGCAACGGGGTGCCGGTACCGCTGCAGCCGACGACGACGCCCGGGACCGCTGTGGCCGGGATCAGGTTCAAGGCGTGGGCGCCGTGGTCGGCGCTGCACCCGACCATCGGTGTGCACGCACCGCTCGTGTTCGACGTCGTCGACCGGTGGAGCGAGCGGTCGCTCGGTGGGTGCACGTACGACGTGTCGCACCCGGGCGGCCGGAACTACGACACGTTCCCGGTCAACGCCGCCGAAGCAGAGGCGCGCCGTGCCGCACGCTTCCGTCGGCAGGGCCACCAACCCGGCCGTGTCGACATCGAACACATCGACCGCCTCCTCGCCACCATGCCGAGGGAGTACCCGAGAACCCTCGACCTCCGCAGGTACTGAACAGATGGGGTCAGGCACCTTCTGTTCGACAACCGCTCGGGTTCATCGAGTCCGTTCCAACAGAAGGTGCCTGACCCCATCTGTTCTGTTCGACAACCGCTCGGGTTCATCGAGTCCGTTCCAACAGAAGGTGCCTGACCCCATCTGTTCTGTTCGACAACCGCTCGGGTTCATCGAGTCCGTTCCAACAGAAGGTGCCTGACCTCATCTGTTTGGGCTCGGTGTTCCATGGGTACGGTCATCGGTCGTGGAGGCTTTTCGATGTGCGGTGTGCGGGGCGCTGGTCTTCTTCGACAACTCCCAATGCCTGACGTGTGGGTCGTCGCTCGGATACCTGCGCCGTGATCGGTCGGTCGTCACGCTGACCGACACCGACACCTACCGCTACTGCGCCAACCACGAGGTGGCGCGCTGCAACTGGCTCATCGACGCCTCCAGCCCCGACGCGCTGTGCGACAGCTGCTCGCTCACCTCGGTCCGACCGAACGACGACGACCTCGATGCCCTGGTCGCGTTCGCCGACGCCGAGACCGCCAAGCGTCGCCTGATCTCGCAGCTCGACGCGATCGGACTGCCGATCGTGTCACGCACCGTCGACCCCGACGCCGGACTCACCTTCGAGTTGCTGTCGTCGCGTGGCCGTTCGGTCACGACCGGACACCAGGGCGGTGTGATCACCCTCGACCTGTCCGAATCCGACGACGCCCATCGAGAGTTCGTCCGTCAGCAGCTCGGCGAGCCGTACCGCACGGTGCTCGGTCACCTCCGCCACGAGATCGGCCACTACTACTGGCCGACCCTGATCGAGACGTCGGGCATGCTCGACGAGTTCCGTGACCTGTTCGGCGACGAGCGGGCTTCGTACGAGGACGCGCTGTCGCAGCACTACGGCGACGCCGGTCCGCAGGCCGACTGGGCCGAGACCCACGTCAGCCAGTACGCGACCATGCACCCGTGGGAGGACTGGGCCGAGACCTTCGCCCACTACCTCCACATCCTCGGTGGTCTCGAGACCGCCGACGCGTTCGGTCTCGACGTCGGCGAACCCGCCCGCTCGGCCGGTGCCGGCGCCTGGGCGAGCACCACGAGCGTGTCGATCGGTCCGATGATCGGACGCTGGCTCGGCGTGACGTTCGCGCTCAACGCGATGTCGCGATCGATCGGCCAGAACGACCTGTATCCGTTCGTGCTGTCGCCCACGGCGGTGTCGAAGCTCGACGTCGTCCACCGTGCCGTCGGCACGGCGGCGTGACGCGATGTGACGTGATGTGACGTGATGTGACGTGACGTTGGCGTGACGTCGACGTGACGTGATCCCGATGCCGGCCGCTCCCGGGGCGGTGTGTCGGCAGTGTGAACAAACACGGCCCCCGATGACAGCGAGGTGACGACTGACCTATGGTCGAAATGCAGATGGACGAACTGATCGATCCGAACGGCGCTCCACGGCCGTTGGCGAGTGCGGTGATGGACCTCATCGCCCGCCTCGGCGAGGACGAACTCCGCGCCCGCCAGGAGCTGGCCGAACTCGACATCCAGACGATGGGGATCACGTTCACCGTGTATTCCGACGGTCAGAACATCGACCGGTCGTGGCCGTTCGACATCATCCCTCGCATCATCGAAGGCAGTGAGTGGGATCGGATCTCGCTCGGGTTGCAGCAGCGTCTGGTGGCGCTCAACCGGTTCATCGACGACCTGTACAACGACCAGCGGATCATCGCCGACGGGGTGTTCCCCGCCGACCTGCTCGACCAGTCGGTCAACTACCGGCCCCAGCTGCGTGGCTTCAGCCCGAAGTTCGGGGTATGGGCCCACATCTCCGGCAGCGACCTCGTTCGGGACGACGACGGTGAGATGTACGTGCTCGAGGACAATCTGCGGGTGCCGTCCGGTGTCAGCTACGTCGTCGAGAACCGCGGCGTGGCGAAGCGGGCGTTCGCCGAGTTGTTCGAACGGCAGCGCATCCGCCCCGTCGACGGCTACACCGACGAACTCAACCGGCTCCTCACCTCGCTGGCGCCCGACGGTTGCGACGACCCACAGATCGCGGTGCTGACGCCCGGCATCTTCAACTCGGCGTACTTCGAGCACTCGTTCCTCGCCGAGCGGATGGGTGCCGAACTGGTCGAGGGTGCCGACCTCGTCGTCGGCGACGACGACTTCGTCTACATGAAGACGATCGAGGGGCTCGAACGCGTCGACGTCATCTATCGGCGGATCGACGACCTGTTCCTCGACCCCGACGTGTTCCGGGAGGACTCGCTCCTCGGTGTGCCGGGCCTCATCCGTTCGTGGCAGGCCGGCAAGGTTGCCTTGGCCAACGCGCCCGGCGCCGGCGTCGCCGACGACAAGGTCGTCTACGCCTGGGTCCCCGACATGATCCGCTACTACCTCGGCGAAGAACCGATCGTCGCGAACGTGCCGACGTACCGGACGATGTACGAGGACGAGCGGCGCCATGTGATCGACAACATCGGCGACCTCGTGCTGAAGCCCGCCAACGAGAGCGGCGGGTACGGGATCCTCATCGGCAGCCGGGCAACCAAGGACGAACTCGACGAGGCCGTTCGGGCGATCGAGGCCGACCCGCGCAACTGGGTCGCGCAGCCGATCCTGTCACTGTCGACGGTGCCGACGCTCGTCGACGAGGGGGTCGAGGGTCGACACGTCGATCTGCGACCCTTCGTCCTGACCGGTGAGACGAGCTACGTCACCCCGGGCGGTCTGACCCGCGTCGCGCTGCGCAAGGACTCGCTGATCGTCAACTCGTCGCAGGGCGGCGGGAGCAAGGACACCTGGATCGTCGACGGTCGGTACGGATCGATGTACGACTCGTCACCGCCCGACTCGCCGCCACGGTCGTCCCAGTCACAGTCGCAATCCCAGACGCAGCGAGGGGAGGACGGCTGATGGTGCTGCTCGCCCGCACCGCCGACCGCCTCTACTGGGGTGCGCGCTACGTCGAGCGCGCCGAGGACACGGCCCGTATCGTCCGCGCCTACAACGATCTCGTCGTCGATTATCCGAGTGACGAACTGCTCCGGTGGGACCCGTTGGCCGCGATCCACGGCGCCGCCGTCGACATCGAGCACCCGGCGGACGACCCGGCCGGCGAGCGCGCGGTGTTGCGGCTGCTGATCGAGGATCGAGCCAACACGTCGAGCATCGCGTCGTCGGTCACCGCCGCCCGCGCCAACCTGCGCACCACGCGCGAGGTGCTCCCGCGCGAGGCCTGGCAGGCCGTCAACCAGCTCGCCCAGTACGTCGACTCCACGGCATCCGCTGCGATCGAGCGCCAGTTACGCGACCGGTTCCTGCTCCGTGTCGTCGAGATCAGCCGCCGCCTCGACGGCGTGCTCGAGTCGACCATGACTCGCGCCAACCCCTACCGCATGCTCCGGCTCGGCCGACTCGTCGAACGGGCCGACATGACGACCCGTGTTCTCGGGGTTGCGGCTGCCGGCATCTTGTACATGGAGCGCTCCGACGACGCACAGCAAGTGAACGAGGAGGTCCGCTGGATGAACGTCCTGCGGTCGGTGTCGGCGCTCCAGATGTACCAACGGCGGGTGCGCGGGCCGATCGACGCCATGACCGCCGTCGACTTCCTGCTCAACTACTCGTCGTTCCCGCGCTCGGTGCGAGGGTGCCTCGACGAGATCCGATCGGTGCTCGTGTCGCTGCCGGCCCCGCAGCCCGTGCTCGTCGCGCTGGACGAGGCCGAGGCGACACTGGCCACGATCGACCTCGACGGAGCGGAGGCCGAACGCCTCGACTCGGCGATGGACCGGGTGCAGCAGGCGATCGCCACCATCGACCAGGCGATCCACGACCGATTCGTCGGCACGATCGACTGACGCGACGGGCATCGCTCCGGGGGCGTCGGTGTGCGACGCTGTGGGCACCATGTCCACCGCACTCGGCCGAGGGGCCCCCATCCTGCACCCGACCGGCGACCTCCGCCGGCGCCTGCTCGACCCCGACTCGCTCGCGGCGCGTCAGGCGCGCGCCGACCGCCTGCTCGCGGCGGAAGGCGCCGGTCATCTCGTGCACGACCTGCCCGTTCGAGCCGACGGGCGCACCGCGTCGCTCGAGAGTCGCCCGTGGCGGATCGACCCGATCCCGCTGGTGCTCGACGCCGGGACGTTCCAGTGGTTGTCGCTGTGTGTCGCCGAGCGGATGGAGGCCCTCGAGGCCGTGGTCCGCGATCTGTACGGCCCACGCTCGCTCGTCGCCGAGCGGGTCGTGCCGGCGGAGGCGCTGGCGTCGACGGGGCGGTACCGGGTCGACGCCGTCGGCTCGACGCCGCGGCGCTGGATCACGACGTACGCCGTCGATGTCGTCCTCGACGCCGACGGGATGTGGTGGCACGTCCAGGATCTCGTCGACGCCCCGCCCGGACTCGGGTACGCGCTGCTCGACCGGTCGGTGATGACCCGGGTGCTGCCCGACCTGTCGGCTCGGGCCGACGTCGTGAGCCTGGCCCGGTTCCCGTCGCGGTTGCTGCGTGCGCTCGCCGCGACGTCGACGGTCGACAGCCCGCGAACGGTCGTGTACTCGGCCGGCATCGATCACCCGTCGTACGTCGACCACTCGTACTTGGCGGTGCAACTCGGCGTCAACCTCGTCGAGGGCGCCGACCTGGTCGTCCGTCAGCGGAAGGTCTGGCTGCGCACCCTCGACGGGCTGGAACCGGTCGACGTGCTGTACCGGCGGGTCGAGGACCCGAGACTCGACCCGCTCGCCGTGGCTGCCCTGGGCAACGTCGGCGTGCCCGGTCTGCTGCTCGCCGAACGTGCCGGCGGTGTCTCGCTCGCCAACGCGCACGGCGCCGGGGTCGTCGAGGACCCTGCAATCGTTCCCTTCGTCCGTGCGGCGATCGATCGGCTCGCTCCGCTCACCCAGACCCTGCCCGAGTACGACGGGTCCGTGCCGACGCTCGCGTCGGTCCCATTGGCTCCCGGTTCGATCTCGCCCGACCTCGACCAGACGTCGTCGGTCGTCCGCCTGTTCGCCGTGCACGACGGCGAACGGGTGCACGTCCTGCCCGGTGGCACCGGGCGCGTGCTCGCCCCGGGCGACGATCCGGCCGAGCCGACGGCGTGCACCGCCAAGGACGTCTGGGTGCTCGGTTGGACGCCGGCTCCGGTCGTCGAACCGCCGCGACTGCCCCAGGTCGACTTCGGCCGATCCGTCCCGACCCGTGCCGCCGATGCCCTCTACTGGACCAACCGGGCGGCCGAGCGCGCCGAGGCGATGGCCCGCACGATGCGGGTCATCTCGGCGCGGCTCGAGCAGGACCCGGGCTTGGCGACGATGAGCAGCGGGGCGTGGTGCGAACGGATTGGTTCCATGACCGACCGGGTGATCCGCCGCCCGGTCGGCGACCCGCTGGGGGGCGGCCCCGAGCTGAGCACCCGGCTGTCCGAGGTCGGCGACGCGGTCGCCGCCGAGATCGGCGCACTGCTCGCGGAGGCGACGACCGTTCGCGAGTTCTTGTCGGTCACGACCGGGCGGGTGTTGTCGCACCTCGCAGAGTTGCGTTCGTCGCTCCAACGTCACGTGACCGTCGTCGACGATCTGGACGCCGTGCTCGCCGACTTCGCGGCGATCGCCGGCCTCTGGCAGGAGAGCACGGTTCGCGGTCCGGCGTGGCGGATCGGCGACACCGGCCGGCGTCTCGAACGGTGCCTCGTCGTGCTCGACCTGCTCGAGGGAGCGCTCGATCTCGACAGGCAACGTCCCGACACCGTCGCACCGGTCCTCGAGGTGCTGCTGGCGGCGAACGACAGCCTGGTCGCGTACCGCCGCCGGCACCGCAGCGAGATCGAGCCCGAACTCGCCGTGCGCCTGTTGGTGAACGACCAGTCCAACCCCCGCTCGCTGGCGGCGTCGATCGATCGGCTCGCCGAACACGTCGACGACGGCGAGAACGCGCTCGGCGAGCGCTTCGTCGAGTCGGCGAGGGCGTGCCTGCTGCTGCCGCCCGACCGGATGATCCCCGAGTTGCGCGAACTGATCGAATCCGCCGGGACGGGGATGGTCGGACGCTGGTTCTCGACGCCGGTCGACCCGATCCCGATGACGTTCGACGGGCCGGGCACGACGTGACGACGTACCGGGTCGTGCATCGCACCAGCTACGAGTACGGCGCGACGATGACCGACGGCTATTCGGTCGCGTGCCTGGCGCCGCGCGACACCGAATGGCAAACCGTGCGTCGGGCCGAGATCGACGTCGACCCCGACGTGCCCGAGATCGATCGGTTCCTCGACGCGTTCGGGAACCGTCAGTACCAGTTCGGTGTCCACGAGCCCCACGATCGCCTGGTGATCACCGCCGAGAGCGAGGTCGACATCGCGACGCGGCCCGACCCGGTCGACGCGACCCCGTGGGACGAGGTGGTCGCCCGACTCGCCGTCGAGACGGGCGCCGTCGCGCTCGAGACGGGCTGGTTCCGTTCGTCGTCGTCACTCGTCGACCTGGAAGCGCTCGCCGGTCCGCTCGGCAGGTTGACCCGTCACGTCTTTCGGCCCGGTCGTGGCATCGTCGATGCTGCCCGAGCGCTCTGTCACGAGATCTACACGACCTTCGACTTCGACCCGCATTTCAGCACGGTGTCGACCCCGCTGGTCGAGGTGCTCGCCGAGCGCCGCGGTGTGTGTCAGGACTTCGCGCACCTGACGATCGGCTGCCTGCGGTCGCTCGGGCTGGCCGCCGGGTACGTGAGCGGCTACATCGAGACCGTGCCGCCGCCCGGTCAGGAGAAGCTGATCGGTGCCGATGCGTCACACGCGTGGTGCTCGGTCTGGACGCCGGAGGCCGGATGGGTGTCGTTCGATCCGACGAACGATCATCTGCCCGCCAACGACCACGTGACGGTCGCCTGGGGGCGTGACTACGCCGACGTCATGCCGGTCCGTGGCGTCATGATCGGACCGGCAGCGACGCAGACCCTCGACGTCGCCGTCGACGTCCAACGCCTCTGACCGGCCGCGCCCCGCAACATCGTCGGTCCGGGTGTGACTTGTGTCGGATGGGGAATCGAGTGGTGGCGTCGCACGTTGACTCCGCAAGCATGACCGACGTGTCGACTCCCACCCCCCGGCTGATCACGGGGCCGTTCGTCTCCGTGATGGCAACGGCGCTCGTCTTCTTCGTCTACATCGGCATGGTCGTCGTCACCGTGCCGAGTTTCGTCGAACGAGAACTCGACGGCGGCGAGTTCGGTGTCGGCCTGACCATGGCCTCGTTCGCCGTTGCGGCGATCGTCGCTCGCCCGTTCCTCGGACGGCTGACCGAGCGGTTCGGTCGGCGCGCGCTGATGATGGCGGGAGCGCTCCTGGCGTCGGTCGCCACGTTCTCGATGGCGTTCTCGACCGAGCTGTGGCACGTCATGGTGCTCCGTGGCTTCACCGGTCTCGGTGAGGCGGCGCTGTTCGTCGCCGCCGCCACCCTGGTCGCCGATCTGTCGCCGGCGAATCGCCGCGCCGAGGCAGCGAGCTACTTCTCGGTCGCCGTGTTCGGCGGGATCGGGGTGGGCCCGCTGATCGCCGAAGCGTTCATCGGCTCGAACGACGACTACTCGGCGGCGTTCTTGGCCGCCGGCGTCCTTGCGGCTCTCGCTGCGGTCACCGTGCTCGGTGTGCCGCGCCGCGTCGACCGCACGGCGAAACCTGCCGAAGGTCGCGTCCCGTTGTTCCAACGGGCTGCGCTCGCTCCCGGTCTCGTCTTGGCGTGCGGGATGGCGGCGTTCTCGGTCTTCATGGCGTTCGCCCCCGAGTACTCGAAGTCGGTCGGGCTGCCCGGCGCCGGCGGGTTGCTGCTCGTCTACAGCCTCGTGTCGGTCAGTCTGCGTGTCGTGGCGGCCAAGCTCCCCGAGCGGCTCGGGGCCCATCGCACGGTCACGATCGCGCTGACGTTCCTGACCGCCGGCCTGAGCCTCATCGCGCTCGTTCCCGAGCCGTGGGCGCTCTGGGCAGCCGCAGCGACGATCGGCGTCGGCATGGCGTTCCTGTACCCGTCGTTGATGGCGAACGTGGTCAACCGGGTCTCGGAGCAGGAGCGCTCGACCGCGCTCAGCTCGCTCACGATGTTCTTCGAGGTCGGCACCATCGTCGGCGGCGTCGCGCTCGGAGCGATCGGCGAGATCGCCTCGAAGCAGGCCGGGTTCCTCGGCGGCGCGCTGATGGCCCTGGTCGGCGTCGCCGTGCTCTGGCAGTTCGTCGTCGAGACGCCGTTCGACGGAGCCGACGGGGCGGAACCGACCGAGCTGGCCGCGCCACTGCCGGCGTGCGATCCGGTCTGAGCAACCACGTTCCGTCGCCCGGTCGTCAAGTTCGGCAACCTCGGGAGTCCGTTCGTCAGGGCGGAGTTCACGCCGATCAAGGTCCGGCCAAGAAGGCTTCATCCGTCGTCGAGATCCGCCGATCCACAGGGGATGACCACAACAACCCCCTCGTCACTGTCGCGCCGCTACGCACTCAAGATGGTCGCCGCCGGTGCCGGCGTCGCCCTCGTCGGTTCGGCGTGGCCGACGAATGCCGCGCACGCGGCTGCACCCTCGAACGAGAGTGGTGCGGACCTGGCCGGCTGGAACCTTGCCGTCGGTGACGGTATCTGGACCGGCCCGGGGCAGTCGCCGGTCGGCCAGGCCGACATCGCGCTGACCCACACCGGGACCATGTCGGAGCTCGCCGCCAACGTCCAGCGGCGCGGCGTGATGGCCCATGCCATCGCCTTCCGCCGGTACTTCGATCTCCACCGGCTCAGCCTCCGGCACACCGCCGAACTCGAGTTCCGGTTACCCGACCTGCCGACGACGTCGAACTGGGAGTACAACGCCCAGACGCTGGAGATCGGACTGTTCGTGTGGGACGGACCCGACACGAGGCTCGACCACGGGATGGCGATCCAGTGGGTACTCAACCCGTGGGTGCCGGAGCTCGGCGAGATCCGTGCGTGGTCGATGACCGAACAGGGACCCGTCTGGCTGCCGGTCGGATCGCTCGCTCCCGACACCGCCTGGCACCGCCTGTACGTCGATTACAAGCCGGGCAGTGGCCTCGCCCGCCTCGAGGTCGACGGTCACCGGATCGACGTCGCCGAGACCCTCACGCCGAAGGCGGCACACTGGGGGACCACGATCGACGCTCGCCTGCAGGCCGAGATCGTGTCCGTCTGGCCCGGCTCGAACCCGTCGGTGCCGGCGCACCGCGCCGAGTTCCGGAACTGGGCGTGGACCACGACCCCGGGGATCTCGCTTCCCGACGGCATGGTCTGACCATGGTCTGACGACGCACGCCGCCGCACCTGGTACTGGCTGCACCAGGTTGCCACTGGTCAGGCGGCACTACTCTCGGCTGACATGACGAGCGATACCCCAGTCGACATCAAGCCGCGTTCTCGCGACGTCACGGACGGCATCCAGAAGGCCGCCTCGCGGGCGATGCTGCGTGCCGTCGGACTCACCGACGACGACTGGGACAAGCCCCAGGTCGGCATCGCCTCGTCGTGGAACGAGATCACGCCGTGCAACATGTCGATCCGCCGGCTCACGGCCGCCGCGAAAGAGGGCGTGCAGCGCTCCGGCGGGGTCGCACTCGAGTTCGGCACGATCACCGTCTCCGACGGCATCTCGATGGGTCACGAGGGCATGCGTGCCTCGCTCGTGTCACGCGAGATCATCGCCGACTCGGTCGAGGCGGTCATGCACGGCGAGCGACTCGACGGGCTGGTCGCCACGGGCGGCTGCGACAAGTCGATGCCCGGCATGATGATGGCGATCGCCCGCCTGAACCTCCCGGGCGTGTTCGTCTACAACGGATCGACGTTGCCGGGCTACCTCAACGGCAAGGCGCTCGACATCACCTCCGTGTTCGAGGCGATCGGCGCGTGCGCCGCCGGCTCGATCACGCCAGACGAACTCGATGCGATCGAGAAGAACGCCTGCCCCGGCGAGGGCGCATGCGGCGGCATGTTCACCGCCAACACGATGTCGTCGATCGGCGAGGCCCTCGGCCTGTCGCTGCCGGGGTCGGCATCACCGCCGGCGGTCGACCGTCGCCGTGAGGACGACGCCCGTCGAGCAGGCGCTGCGGTGCTCGACATGTTGCGCACCGGCCTGCGGCCGAGCGACATCCTGACCCAGGGCGCGTTCGAGAACGCCATGGCGTTGGCCAACGCACTCGGTGGGTCCACCAACGCCGTGTTGCACCTGCTCGCGATCGCGAACGAGGCCGGTGTCGCACTCGACCTCGACGACTTCAACAAGGTCGCCGCCCGCGTCCCGCACTTCGCCGACATGAAGCCGGGTGGCAAGTTCCACATGACCGACCTCGACCGGATCGGCGGCGTGCCGGTCGTCCTGAAGCACCTCCTGGAGGAGGGGTTGCTGCACGGCGACGAGGTCACCGTGACCGGCAAGACGATGGCCGAGAACCTGGCCGACATCGACCCGCCCGCCCCCGACGGCACGGTCGTGTACCCGATCTCGAACCCGATCAACGCCGAGGGTGGCCTCAACGTCCTGACCGGGTCGCTCGCGCCGAAGGGGTCGGTTGTCAAGGTCGCCGGCCTCACGAAAGAGCAGCGAACGTTCGAGGGAACGGCCCGCGTGTTCGACGGTGAGGACGGCGCGATGGACGCCGTCCTGGCCGGCGAGATCGAGCCCGGCACCGTCATCGTGATCCGCTACGAGGGCCCGAAGGGCGGCCCGGGCATGCGCGAGATGCTCGCCATCACCGGTGCGCTCAAGGGCGCCGGCCGCGGGAGCGACTGCGCGCTGATCACCGATGGTCGCTTCTCGGGTGGCACGTGGGGGTTCTGCATCGGACACGTCGCTCCCGAGGCCGTCGACGGTGGCCCGATCGCGTTCGTCCGCGACGGCGACCGCATCAAGATCGACGTCCCGACGCTCTCGCTCGACCTGCTGGTCGACGACGCAGAGTTGGAGCAGCGTCGTGCCGACTGGGCCGGTCCGCCCAACCCGCGCTACACGACCGGGGTGCTGGCGAAGTACGCCAAGCTCGCACAAGGCGCCGAGAAGGGCGCCATCACGAACATCACCTGACGGCGACGGTGTCGCCGGCGTCGGCCGACCGACGCCGGCTGACCAGCCGCCAGACCAGGCGCCACCCGACGAGGCACGCGCCGACGAAGAGCGTCGCGACCACGACGAACGAGGCCGCCGTGCCACGGTCGAACACGAGGTTGCGCGTGATCATGCCGACCAGGATCGTGATCGGCCAGATCGCGATCCCGACGTAGACCGACAGCGGATGGCGCCAGGCCCGCACGATCAGCCAGGCGACGGCGAGGCCGATCAGGAACGGGGCGGCGGTCTCGAACACGTCGGCGAGGCCGCCACCCTGCTCGTGTTCACGTCGCCCGATCGCCGCGAACAGCACGATCGCGAAGGTGTCGATACCGATCGCCGCGGCGACCTGCCGTTCGGTGACGGGGCCGGTGGGGCTGGTGAACGGACGCACGCCACCAGTCTGCCGACGAATGTCAGCCTTCCGCGGCGAAGCCGCCGAGCGTGCCCTTGAAGAACAGGAGGGGGAACGGGCCGTTGCCGTCGTGGTCGGCGTCGGCTTCGAGAGCGCCGACCCGGCCGAGCACGAAGTAGTGGTCGCCCATCTCGTAGACCTGCTCGATCGAGCAGTCGATCCAGGCGACCGCACGGTCGATGATCGGCGAACCCGACGGCGCCGCGTGCCAGGCGACGTCGTCGTAGCGCTCGGCCTCGTTCCCGCTCTTGGCGAACTGCCAGCAGAGGTCGGCCTGGTCGCGCGACAGCACGTTGACGCAGAACGAACCGCTGCGCTCGATCGCCGCCCAGGTGTCGGAATCCTTCATCGGCAGGAAGCCGACCAACGGCGGGTCGAGCGACACCGACGTGAACGAGCCGATCGTGAACCCGACCGGGTCATCGCCGTCGGCACCGGTCACGATCGTGACCCCGGTGGGGAAGTGGCCGAGCACGGTACGGAAGTCCTTCGCGTCGAAGGCGGGCGTTGGCTCGGTGTTCTCACTCACGCTCCCGACATTAGAGTCCGGGGCCGTGTCGGAGCAGATCGGCGAGCGGAAGCGGGAACGGCGCGCCGACCTCTCGGCGGTCCGAGCCGGTCTCGACCCGGACGGTGGACGGGCGGTCCGGTTGTGGTCGCACGTGCGAAACGAGGCGTCGGTACGAGCGGCCCGCGTCGTGATGGCGTTCGACTCGGTCCCCGGCGAGCCGACGACCGATGCTTTCGTGGCATGGTGCCGCTCGCTCGGCAAGACCGTCGTCGTCCCGGCAGCCGACCCTGACGCGATCGAACCGGTCGACCCGTCGGTGCCCGACGTCGTCGTCGTCCCCGGGCTCGGCTTCACCGCAGACGGTGCGCGGCTCGGGCGCGGCGGCGGTTGGTACGACCGGTTCCTCGCCCGACGCCGCGCCGATTGTGTGGCGATCGGCGTGTGCTTCGCGGAGCAACTGGTCGACGAACTCCCGGTCGAGGACCACGACGTCGCGGTCGACGTCGTGGTGACCGACGACGGGGTCGTCGCACGGTGAACCGACCGACGCCGCCGGGGCACCCCGTTCGGAGAAATTTCGGTTCGGTTGAAACGCGAGCGGCGTACCGGACGATGTACCGCCTGAATACCACCGACGGTTTCGGCCGCAGGTGAGCACCAGGGACCGGAAGGAAACAATGTGGGCGGGCCGATGGCCCGCCCACATCCGGTTTTTCGGGTCGACTCCGGGTCAGCCGGCTTCGGAGTGGGTGACGGGCTCTTCGCCCATCCACTCGCGGAGGGTGTTCTTCAGCTTCGTCTGCTGGATGAACAGGTCCTGTTCGGCCGGCGTCTCCCCGGCGGCCTGCGGGGCCTTCAGGTAGAAGCTCAGCCACTCCTGGACGCCCGACTCGCCGGCGCGGTGGGCGAGGTCCATGAACAGGGCGAGGTCGAGCACGATCGGGGCGGCGAGGATCGAGTCACGGCAGAGGAAGTCGACCTTGATCTGCATCTCGTAGCCGAGCCAGCCGAAGATGTCGATCGCGTCCCAGCCCTCCTTGTTGTCGCCGCGGGGCGGGTAGTAGTTGATCCGGACGACGTGGTCGATGTTGCCGTACAGGTCGGGGTAGACCTCGGGCTGCAGGATGCCGTCGAGCACACCGAGCTTCGAGACTTCCTTGGTCTTGAAGTTCTCGGGGGCGTCGAGCACCTCGCCGTCGCGGTTGCCCAAGATGTTGGTCGAGTACCAGCCGCGCATACCGAGCATGCGGGCCTTCAGGCCCGGGGCCAGGATCGTCTTCATGAGCGTCTGACCCGTCTTGAAGTCCTTGCCGGCGATCGGCACGCCACGCTGCTTGGCGAGTTCGATGATGCAGTCGAGGTCGGTGGTCAGGTTGGGCGCACCGTTGGCGAACGGCACGTCCGACTGCAGCGCGGCGTAGGCGTAGATCTGGCTGGGCGCGATGTTCTCGTGGTTGTTGCGCAGGCCCTCTTCGAACGAGGCGACCGACGCGTGGACGTCGCTCGGCTCCTGGTAGGCCTCGGTCGAGCCGCACCACACCATCACCAGGCGGTCGCAGTCGTTCTCTTCTTTGAACTTGGCGATGTCGTCGATGAGGGCCATGGCCTGGTCCCACTTGTTCGGGATGTCCTTGACGCGAACGCCCTCGAGGCGCGAGACCCATCGCTGGTCGAACACGGCGTCCATCGGGACGATGCCTTCCATCTCCTTCGACAGGGCGTCGAGGTCGCTGCCCTGCAGCACGCCGGCGGTCTTGGCCGCCTCCATGGCGTTGTTCGACAGCGGGTCCCAGCCGCCGAAGACGATGTCGTCGAGGTCGGCGAGGGGGACGAAGTCGCGGATGAGCGGGTTGCGGCCCTCGTCGCGCTTGCCGAGGCGGATGTTCGCCATCTGGCTGACCGAGCCGATCGGGGGATGGATGCCCTGACGAGCGGCGATCACACCGGCGATGAAGGTGGAGCCGACGGCACCCATGCCGGGGAGGAGGACACCGAGCTTGCCGGTGGCGGGAGCGATGTTGCGAGCAGTCATGACGTGCGATCGTAAGGAACGCTTGCGCGATTCTTGTGACAGTTCAGAAGATCTGAACTATCTTGCGCGGGGTGGTCCGAGCGCTCCCCGACATCTCCCTTCGCCAGCTCGAGTACCTCGTCGCGGTTGCCGAGGCACCCACCTGGTCGGTCGCCGCCGATCGGGTCGGGGTGAGTCCGTCGGCGCTCAGCCAGGGACTCGGTGAGCTCGAGCGGCGCATCGGCGTCACACTGTTCGAGCCCGACGGTCGTCGCCGGGTGCTGCGCCCGGCGGCGCGACCGGTGCTCGACCACGCCCGACAGGTGGTGTCGCTGACCCACGATCTCGTCGACTGGTCCGATCGACTCCGGGCAGCACGATCGGGTCGGGTGCGTCTCGGCATGGTCGACGTGGCCGCCGTCGAGCACTTCCCGCACGTCCTGCGGCGGTTCCGGAGCGACCGGCCCGACGTGGAGCTGACCCTGTCGGTGGCGCCGTCGGCCGATCTGCTCGACGGCTTGCGTGACGGATCGCTCGACCTGATCGTGTGCGTCGATCCACCGCGATGGCCGGGCGGTATCGAGGTCGACGCCTTGCTCGACGAACCGATCGTCGTCGTCGCACCGGCCGGTACGACCGTCGGCAACCCGTCGCGCTGGGGGCCCTGGGTCGTGTTCCCGGGCGACTCGCACACGCGGATCCAGATCATGCAGCACCTCGCCGAGCTTGGCGCCCCGCTCGACGTCGCCGCCGAATCGCACCAGGCCGACGTGCTCCGCCAGATGGTCGAGCTCGGACTGGGCTGGACGGTTCTGCCGGACTCGGCCGTCACCGCCGACCTCGCTCGCGGGCCCGTTTTGTTCGACCGGCGTCTCGTGCTGGCCCGACGTGCCGGTTCCGTGCACGATCCGGCCGCCGACGCCCTGGCCGACGCGCTCCGCTCGGCCTGAGCCGAGCACGGCGGACTACCGTCCGCGCATGCAGCTCGGCGTGCACATCGGTCAGCAGAACCTCTCGATGGACGAACTCCGCGACGTGTGGCGTCGCGCCGACGCAGCGGGCGCCGACTGGATCTCGGTGTGGGACCACCTCTACGAGGCCCCGCCGGCAGGCGGCACGATCGATCACTTCGAGGCCGTGGCGTGTCTCGGCGCGTTGGCCGCAGAGACGACGAACGCTCGGCTCGGATGCCTCGTGTTCTACGTGGGGTACCGCAACCCGGGTCTGCTCGCCAAGGCCGCGGTCACGATCGATCACATCTCGGGCGGCCGGTTCGAGCTCGGGATCGGCGCCGGCTGGCACGAATGGGAGGCGGCCGCATACGGCTACGACTTCCCGCCCGTCGGTCGGCGGCTCGACATGCTCGACGAAGCGGCAGGATTGCTCACGAGCTACTTCACGAACGATCGAACCACCCACGAGGGCGAGTACTTCCGGGCATCGGACGCGTCGATGCTGCCGGGCCCGGTGCGCGGCCACCTGCCGATCTGGGTCGGCGGCGTGGGCGAGAAGCGGACACTGCGCATGGCGGCGCAGTATGCAGACGGCTGGAACGCCGCCTACGTGTCGCCCGCCGAGTACCGCCGCCTGAACGGCGTGCTCGACGAGCACGCCACGAAGCTCGACCGGGATCCGTCGACGATCGAGCGGTCGATCAACCTGATGTTCGACCTCGGCAAGGACGAGGCCGAACTCGAGACGCAGTGGGGTGCGATGTGGAGCCGTGTCCGTGAGGGATCGCTCCACGGCAGCGTCGAGCAGGCGAGCGAACGGATCGCCGAATACCGTGACGCCGGAGCCGGACTCGTCAACGTTGCGCTGCGGGCGCCGGTCGACCACGACCTCCTCGACGCCTACCTCACCGAGATCGCACCCGCCCTGCGGACGTCCTGATCGCAGCCGACCGGATTCGGTCGGCCCCGGAGCGGGTATCGGCGACGGAACCATGGAGCCGTACCCCATTCTCCTGGCGGTCCTCGGGCTGACCGTCCTCGTCGCCGCCGTTCTCCCGAACCTCCTCGAGCGGTTGCCGGTGTCGCTGCCGATGGTCGTCGTGGCGATCGGCATGGTGGTCTTCGCCCTGCCCGTCGGTCTCGAGGCGCCGCGTCCCGGCCTCGAAGCCCGTTCCGCCGAGCGGTTGACCGAGTTCGTCGTCATCGTCTCCCTGATGGGCGCCGGCCTCAAGCTGCGCCGACCCGTGGGTTGGCGTTCGTGGAACACGACCTGGCGGCTGCTCGGGATCACGATGCCGCTGACCGTCGTTGCGGTGACCGTGCTCGGGCAGGCGGCGCTGGGACTGCCGCTGGCGACGGCGATCCTGCTCGGCGCCGTGCTCGCTCCCACCGATCCGGTCCTGGCGTCCGACGTCCAGCTCGCGGGGCCCGGCCCGCACGAGCACCGCGAGACCGACGATCTCGACGCCGTGGAGGACATCGACGAGCACGCCGGCGACGAGGTTCGCTTTGCGTTGACGTCGGAGGCCGGCCTGAACGACGGTTTGGCGTTCCCGGTCACCAACCTCGCGATCGCCATCGCCGCCGGCGGGAGCTGGTTCGTGCCGTGGCTACTCGACGACGTGCTCCTCAAGCTGAGCGTGGGTGTGGTCGTCGGGCTCGTGCTCGGCCGGTTGATCGGGGCGGCGGCGTTCGCGCCGCGCTCTCGCTTCGCGTTGGCATCCACCGGGCACGGCTTCGTCGCCCTCGGCGCCACGCTCGCCGTGTACGGAATCACCGAGATGGTGCACGGCTACGGGTTCCTCGCGGTGTTCATCGCGGCGGTCGTGATCCGCCGGTCCGAGGTCGACCACGAGTACCAGACCCTGATGCACGACTTCGCCGAGACGCTCGAGCGCCTCGCGAGCGTGCTGTTCCTCTTGCTGCTCGGGGGAGCGGTGGTCGACGGAGCGCTCCGCGGCCTCACCACGGTCGGCGTCGTCGTGGCCATCGTGATCGTCGTGCTCATCCGGCCGCTCACCGGCTGGGTCGCGCTCCTCGGCGATCGCCACGATCACTCGACGCGGGCGGCGATCGCCTTCTTCGGGATCCGAGGGATGGGCACGATCTACTACCTGGCGCACGCCGTGACCGAGGACTACTTCCCTCGGGCGACCGAGGTGTGGGCGGTCGCCGTGTTCACGATCCTCGTCTCCGTCGTCGTCCACGGCATCACGGCGACACCGGTGCTCGCACGGCTCGACAGCAGGCGACGCGAACGCGTCGAGAGCGTCGTCTGAGCCTGCTCAGGCGGTGACGGAGCCGCCGGGGACCCGGCCGCCGGTGACCGGGTCGCCGATGGCGATCGAGCCGGGCGCAGTGATCGTGGCGCCGACGGCCAGCCGGTTGCCTCGCTCCGCGATGATCTGCTTCAGCACCCGGAGGTCCCGTTCGATGCCGGGTTGGGCGCGACTGACCATCACACATCGGTCGATCGGCTTGCGGATCGTGACCAGCGTCGAACCGACGAGCTCGACGCCGAGCAGGTCGTCGTCGGACGTCGTGTCGACGACGACGTTGGCGCGGAAGCGACGCCGATCCCACTCGCCGAGCGCGCCGGTCGCCACGAGCGAGATCGTCGAGCGGCCATCGTGAAAGGTCCGGCCGGCGCTCTGCCACTGGATCCAGTCGGTCTCGTCGTCGACGTTCATCGGGTTCTCGAATGTGCCGGGGCCTTCGTCGGCGGCGACGAGCTCGACGGGTCGGCCGAGTCGCTCCGACAGCGCCTGATCGTCGGCGAGCTCGTCGCCGTGCTCGTCGGTGATGTGTGGGCGGTCGTCGGGGCGGTACTGCGCCGAGAGGAAGAGCAGGGCCGGTTCGCGCCTGGCGGTCAGGACGAGTCCGGTCGAGCGATCACGCAACCCCCACGATCGGTCGCCGACGATGCCGTCGGGTCCGACCTCGGCGCTGCGGAGTTGTTCGCCGCCCAACGACTTGACCGGGTACCGCCAGATGTCCACGACCTGCATCCGGCCACCATACGGTGCCGGCCGGGTCGTCTCGGGTCGCGTCCGGTCGGCTCATTCCAGCCGGAGTCGGAGCGGTGTGGGGTCGGGTGCCTCCGGGTCGGCCCAATGGACCTGACCTTTCCCGCCCTGCCGCTTGGCGACCAGCAACTCGTGGTCGGCCTCGATCATGAGGCCCGCGAGATCGATCGTGCGTCCGGCGAGTCGGCTCGCCCCGATCGTGATGTCGACGCCGTACTCGGCGCAGGCGGTGACCACGGCTGTCCGGACGCGGCGCAGGATGCGGTCGCTCTCCGCCTGCCCGGTGCCGCGGATGACGATCGCGAGTTCGTCGCCTCCGAGACGACCGACGAGGTCGTTCCCGCGGACGTTGGCCTTGATCGCCTCGCCGATCCGTCGCAGCACGTCGTCGCCGATCGCATGCCCGAAGGTGTCGTTCACCCGTTTGAAGTCGTCGACATCGACGAGCGCGACGACGAACGGGCCGCCGTGTTGGCGGACGTCGTCGAGCGCCGCCTCGGCATCGCTCAGGAAGGTGCCGCGGTTGGTGACCTCGGTCAGCTCGTCGATGCGGGCCATGCGCCGGAGTTCCTCGATCGGGCGTCGTAGCCACCTGGTCAACCAGGGCGTGGCGACCAGCAGGCAGATGCCGGCCACGGCGATCATCAGCAACGCGATTCGTGCACCTTGATCGAGAGCGCCGACGACTCCGACGTCGTCCGTGCGGATGAGGACCGACCACGACGGCGCATTCGCGCCGGGGAGATCGGTCAGATGGAGTCGCCCGTCGGCGCCGATGTCGACCGGGGCGTCGCTGCGGACGAGTTCGTGGAGCTGATCGAACGTGACGCCGGCGACTTCCACCGACGGCAGTTCGTCACCGTCACCGTCGAGGTCGTACCCGGTCGGCGCCGCGACGATCGTCGTCCCGGCGATCAGGAATGCTTCGGCGCCGTCGTCGATCGGCAGGTCGTCGAGGAACGATCGCAGTTCGGCCAGGCTGATGTCGACGCCCGTCACCGCGGTGACCGAGCCCTCGACTCGCCGCGCCCGGGCCAGCGTGACGCCGGGTTGCCCCGACCGGAAGAACACGTACGGCTCGGTCCACGCCGACCGGACGTCGGCGGCGGCGCCCAGATACCAGGGGCGGGTCGTGGGGTCGTAGTCGGTCTCGATGACGAAGGTGTTGTCGGTCGCGAGGTCCGAGCCCAGGCGATGATCGATGGCGCGACGCGTCGGCGTCGTGTCGATCCGTCGTAGCATCAGTTGGTCTGTGTCCCGATAGGCGAACACGAAGTCGCCATCGGGATAGCCGACGAACGAGCCGGACAGTTGGTCGTGGGCGACGAGCTGGGCGGCGAGGACCCGATCGAGGCGATCGTCACGGTCGGCGATCTCGGCGTCGGTGAGCACGGCGTCGATCTGGTCGAGCGAGGCTGCAGCGACATCGAGGTGGGCCATGACGAGATCGGCGGTCCGGTCGCCGATGCGGGCCACGGTCTCGTCGGCTGCGCTCGTCTTGTTCGCTCGGCTGGTCGCCAGGACGGCGGCGAGGCTCGCTGCCACGATCGCCACGATCACCAGGGTGACGACGAGACCGATCCAGCGTCCGGCCGAGCGCGGGTCGCTACCGCCCCGGTCTCCCGCCCGTGGTCGCGTGTTCGTCGATGATGTCATGTGCCGTTCGCCCGGGTCGCTGATGTCGGGCGGTCCGAGAGGGAGAGAGGGCGACGACGACCCGATCGTGACGTCGTCACCGAGATTTCAGTGGCGAACACATGCTATTTCACTCGGACGCCGCCAAATTCAGTCGTCCCCGAATTCATCGACGGCGGGACGTCTCGGATATCGGGACTTGCGTTCCATGGGTGAGTCGTGGTTGACTGTCAGTCATGCGTGCGAGCACCCGCGCCCTCTCGATCCTCGTAGTACTGATCGACTAGCGCACCGGCTCGACCTGCCGCGTGCGCCACGACCTCCCGAACGGGAGGTCGTTTCGTTTTTTCCGGCCCGACCACCCCTCACCCCTCCCGACAGGAGAGACCCGATGACCAATACGACGACCGGCACGACGACCGGCACCCGCATGACCGGTGCGCAGGCCCTGATCAAGGCCTTGGAGATGGAGAACGTCGACACCATCTTCGGGCTGCCCGGCGGCGCCATCCTGCCCGCCTACGACCCGCTGCTCGAGTCGTCGATGCGTCACGTGTTGGTGCGCCACGAGCAGGGCGCCGGCCACATGGCCGAGGGGTACGCCCACGTGACCGGCCGCCCGGGGGTCGCCGTCGTGACGTCCGGCCCGGCGGCGACGAACATGGTCACGCCGCTGATGGACGCGTACATGGACTCGGTCCCGATGGTGTGCATCACCGGCCAGGTCGCGAGCGGCGGGATCGGCCTCGACGCCTTCCAGGAGTGCGACACCGTCGGCATCACCCGCTCGTGCACCAAGCACAACGAGCTGGTCCTCGACGCGAACGACATCCCGATGGTGATCCGTCAGGCGTTCCACATCGCCACGACGGGTCGTCCTGGGCCGGTGCTGGTCGACCTGCCGAAGGACATCCTGCAGAACGAGATGACGTGGTCCTGGCCGACCGACGAGGAGGTCGCTGCCTCGCTGCCGGGGTACCGCCCGACCACCAAGGGGCACCCACGCATGGTCAAGGAGGCGGCGAAGTTGATCATGCAGGCCGAGCGCCCGGTGCTGTACGTCGGTGGCGGCATGCTCAAGGCGCGCGCCGCCGAGGCGCTGCGCGAGCTGGTCGACCTGACCGGCATCCACGTCGTGACGACGCTGATGGCACGCGGCGTCCTGCCCGACTCCCACGAACTGAACCTCGGCATGCCCGGCATGCACGGCACCGCCACCGCCACCACGGCGCTCCAGAAGAGCGATCTGCTCATCGTGCTCGGTGCCCGCTTCGACGACCGGATCACCGGTCGGGTCGACTCGTTCGCCCCCGAGGCCAAGGTGATCCACGTCGACATCGATCCCGCCGAGCAGGGCAAGATCCGTCGCCCGGACGTGCCGATCGTCGGCGACTGCCGGCAGGTCACCGAAGAGATCGTCAAGGCCGTCCGCGACCTGATGGACTCGGGCATCGAACAGCCCGACCTCGCCCCGTGGAAGAGCCGCATCTCCGGCTGGCAGGAGCAGTTCCCCGTCGCCTACGAGGCCAGTGAGCCGGGTCGAGCGCTCAAGCCGCAGTACTGCCTGGAGCAGCTGCGGGACGCGGCACCTCCGGGGACGATCCTGTGCTCGGGCGTCGGGCAGCACCAGATGTGGTCGTCGCTGCACTGGAACTTCGAGGAGCCGTACACCTGGGTCAACTCGGGTGGCCTCGGCACGATGGGTTTCTCGATCCCTGCGGCGATCGGTGCCAAGGCCGGTCATCCCGACAAGACGGTGTGGGCGGTCGACGGTGACGGCTGCTTCCAGATGACCGCTCAGGAACTCGTCACCGCGACGGTCGAGCGGATCCCGATCAAGGTCGCGCTGCTGAACAACAGCTACCTCGGCATGGTCCGCCAGTGGCAGGAGATGTTCTACGACGAGCGGTACAGCGAGGTCTACCTGTCGACCGACGTCCCCGACTTCGTGATGTGGGCCGAGTCGATGGGCTGCGTCGGCATCCGGGTCGAGTCACCCGAAGAGGTCGCCCCGGCGATCGAGAAGGCGAACTCGATCAACGACCGCACCGTGGTCGTCGAGTTCCGCACCGACGCCAGCGAGAAGGTGTTCCCGATGGTGCCCGCCGGCGCCTCGAACGACGACCTGCTCGTCCACCCCACCCAGCAAGCGATCCGCGACCGCCTGTCCTGAGCCGAAACGAGAACCTCCGATGACTGCCATCAATCCCACCGGTGCGTCGCTGAACCACCACATCCTGTCCGTGCTCGTGCAGAACCGGCCCGGCGTGCTCGCACGTGTCGCCAGCCTGTTTGCCCGACGCGGTTACAACATCTTCTCGCTCGCCGTCGCACCTGCCGAGGAGCAGGGCATGAGCCGCATCACGATCGTCGTCGACGTCGAGTCGGCCCCGCTCGAGCAGGTCGTGAAGCAGCTGTTCAAACTGATCGACGTCGTGAAGATCAGCGAGCTCGATCCGCGTCGCTCCGTCGAGCGGGAGCTGTTGCTCGCCACCGTGCGGTCCGACGCCGCCACCCGCAGCCAGATCGTCGAACTCGCCAGCATCTTCGAGGCCAAGATCCTCGCCGTCGCCCCCGACGCCCTCACCATCAGTTTGGAGGGACATCCCGACAAGTTGGATGATTTCGAGGGCCTGCTGGCCGACTACGGGCTGGTCGAACTCCAGCGCACGGGTAGGGTCGCCCTGCCCAAACTCGATCGTGGTACGCACCTGCGTGCCGTCACCAACAATGCACAAGGAAAGGTGAGCTGACATGGCCGCCAACGTCTACTACGAAGCCGACGCCGACCCCTCGATCATCCGCGACAAGAAGGTCGCGATCATCGGCTACGGCTCGCAGGGCCATGCCCACGCGCTGAACCTGAAGGAGTCGGGCGTCGACGTGTGCGTCGGCCTCCGCGACGGTTCGTCGTCGAAGGCCAAGGCGGAGAACGCCGGCCTGACCGTCAAGTCGATCGCCGACGCCGCGGCCTGGGCCGACGTCATCATGATCCTGGCTCCCGACACCGAGCAGAAGCGGATCTTCGACGATCACATCGCCGCCGGTCTCGAGCCGGGCAACGCGATCGCCTTCGCGCACGGCTTCAACGTCCGCTTCGGTCGCATCGCCGCCCCCGAGGGCGTCGACTGCATCATGATCGCCCCGAAGGGCCCGGGTCACCTGGTCCGCCGCACGTACGTCGAAGGCGGCGGCGTGCCGGCGCTCATCGCCGTCGAGCAGGACGCCACGGGCGAGGCCAAGGCCGTGGCGTTGTCGTACGCCGAAGCGATCGGCGGCGCTCGCGCCGGCGTGATCGAGACCACCTTCACCGAGGAGACCGAGACCGACCTGTTCGGCGAGCAGGTCGTGCTCTGTGGCGGCCTCACCAAGCTCGTCCAGTACGGGTTCGAGACGCTGACCGAGGCCGGTTACGCGCCCGAGATGGCCTACTTCGAGTGCCTGCACGAGGTGAAGCTGATCGTCGACCTCATGTACGAAGAAGGCATCGCCGGCATGCGGTACTCGATCTCCGACACCGCCGAGTACGGCGACCTGACCCGCGGCCCGCGCGTGATCACGCCGGCGACCAAGGAGGCCATGAAGGAGATCCTCGGTGAGATCCAGTCGGGCCAGTTCGCCGACGAGTGGGTCGCCGAGTCCGAGTCGGGCCGCGAGAACTACCACCGCATGCAGGACGAGGGCAAGGCGCACCCGATCGAGCAGGTCGGCGCCAAGCTCCGCTCGATGATGCCGTGGATCTCGGCCGGCAAGCAGTCCGTCAAGGACGCCTCCGGCGGCGACAGCTGACTCCGGGGTTCCGGGTCGGGTGCGCCCGAGAAACGGTTGCGCTGCGCCTCACCGTTCCGTGCGACACCCGACCCGATACACCTCGCCTTGTGTGAGGTTTTGGTGAAGTCGGGATCGCGGCGTCACGAATGACGCTCGCAGGCGCTTCTTCGTGATGTGCAGGCGGCGACCCGTACTCGTCCGGACATTCCGGTAGCGTTGCAGCGATGGCTGCGACGACCACAGCGCGGCGATTCGTCGACCTCGACACGGTCGCGCTGCTCGAACTCGTTCGCGCCGGCGACCACGACGCGTACGGCGAACTGTTCGCGCGCTACCACGACTTCGCGTACAAGGTCGCGCGTCGTCAGTCGCGCCGCCATGCCGACGACTACGTCGCGGAAGCGTTCCGGCGGGTCCTCACCGCGATCTCGCGCGGTGCCGGGCCGACCCAGGGCTTCGGCCCCTATCTCGCCGCCACGATCCGGTCGGTCGCGGCCGGGCAGGCGGCGCCGTATCAGGAAGTCGAACTCGACGTGAGCACACTGCTCGACGACGAGACCGCCGACGTCGATCCGCGTGTGGCGACGGCGTACCTGTCACTGCCGGAGGCGTGGCAGAACGCACTCTGGTACAGCGACGTGGAGGGCATGTCGCCTCGCCACGCCGCACCGCTGCTCGACCTTCCCTCCGCGAACGCCTTCTCGGCGCTCCGCAAGCGAGCGCGGGCCGGGCTGCGCTCGGCCTACTTGACCCAGGTGGTCGACGACGCGTGCAACGACGACGTCCGTCTGCACCTGCAGATGCTGATCGCCGGTGACGCGACCGCCGACGCGGTGGATGCAGTCGTCGACGAGCACCTGGGCGGGTGCGACGAGTGTGCGGCGATCGCCTGGCGTGTCGGCGCCGTGACCGGCAGCAAGCTGGGCGTCGCCCTGGCGCCGGCCATGATCGCGTTCCACGGATTCTCGGTCTCGTCGGCACTCCTGCCGGTCGGGTTGGGGATGACGGGGCTGGTCGGCTGGTTCCGTCGGCTTCCGAAGCAACTGGCCGCCGGGTTGTCGGTCGGTGTGGTGGCCGGGTTGCTCGTGTTCGCTCTCGTCGCCGGAGCGTCCCTGCGCGCCGACGGCTCGTCGGCCGTCGAACCGGCCGGAGCGACCGGATCCGACGGGGCGACAGCCGCCCGACCCGACGACGCCTCCGGGTCGGATGACGACCCCGGTGCCACCGGCGGTGCCTCGGACTCGTCCGCCGATCGGGGAGCCGGCGGCGCCGATGCGGCCGCAACCGCGTCCGATCCGGCCGGGAACGAGCCCGCCGCCGTCGTGAGTACGACGACGCCCGCGACGACCACGACCACGGTCGTGACCACGACCTCGGTCCCGACCACGGCTGCGGTTGCGGTCGAGACGCCGGACCCGACCACGACCATCGCGCCGGTGGTCGTCTCTCCCACCACGGTCACGCCCCGCCGGGCCGTGCCGACGACGACGGTGCCCACGACGACGGTACCGGTGCCCACGACGACGGTGCCGGTGACCACGACGACGACCCCGGTGACCACGACGACGGTACCGGTGACCACGACGACGACACCGGTGACGACGACGACACCGGTGACGACGACGACACCGGTGACGACGACCCCGGCGACGACGACCCCGGCGACGACGACGGTGCCGGTCGTCCTCGGTCCTGGAACCGCCTACATCGTGTCCGACTCGCCGGTCGGGAACTCGGGGGTCAAGCGGATCCACCTCGTCGTGATCGGACTGACCGGTGAGTTGGGAACGATCACCGTGTCGACCTCGTTCGACCTGCGCAGCACCTCGAACGTGTCGTGCGGTGCCGCGTCGTGCTCGCTCGGCGGCGTCGTCGCCCCCGACATCGCGTCGGTCGAGCTGCAGACGGCGGTCGGGCCCGTGACGTTCACCGTGCTCGACGCCACCGGGACCGCCGTGCAGACGCTGACGTCACCCTGAGCGGGAATTTCCGCCGAGGAGGTTCCTTCGCGGCGTTCGGAGCTGCTAGAACGACACCTGAACACTTTCCCTGGTGTTCACACAGGTTGCGCGTCGGCCTTGCCGGCGTGTCGCCTTGCGGCTGCCCCCGTCGCGTGCCCCATCCGCCTGGGGCGACGGTGGTCGGTCGTGGCTGGGTGCCGGACGGCGGGTCCGGCACCCAGCACTGTTTTTCGGCTCGAGTCGCTTCGTCGGCGCTCGCCGAGAAAAAGTCCGGTGACCCGCGTCACGATCGCGCCCGGCACAGCCTCTCTCATTTCGGAACACGCTTCCCGGGTGTTCGATGTGCGACGTCATGTCCGCTGTGACGACGCACATCGCGATTCGCCGTCGTCCTGTCCGCTGTTGGGACGGCGTGTCGGATCGTGGGGCGGCTGGAGCTCCGGCTCACACGCTGCAACGGGAACGGTCCGGACCACAGGACCACACGTCCCGGCGGCGTCCGCTGCGCCGCCGGGACGTGCCAGTCCGGATCGGGTCGGGGAGATCGGAGGTCAGTCGGACGTCGCCACCCGGCACGCGAGGCGCATCATCGCGTCGACGCCCTGCTTCAGTTCCTCATCGCTGATGCGGCTCGTGTCACCCGACTCCTCGAGCAGGTCGGAGACCGTCATGATCGCGAGCGCTTCGAGCCCACGGAGCGCGGCAACGGTGTACATCATCGCCGCTTCCATCTCGACGCCGATGTGGCCGGTGCGCTTCCACCGGGCGAACGTCGTCGAGTCCGGGTCGTAAAAGACACCGCTCGTCACGACGGCGCCGACGTGCACCGTCGCGCCCGACTCGCGTGCGAGGCGGGCAGCCGTCTCGGCGAGGGTGAACGTGCCGGTCGGGGCGTAGGAGTCCATCTGTGCCAGGCGGAGCGGTGTCTGGTCTTCGGCGGTGGCCGAGATACCGACGACGGTGTCGCCCATCTGCATCCCGTCCTTGAGGCCGCCGCAGGTGCCGACGCGCACGAAACGTTCGACGCCGAGCATCGCGAGTTCCTCGAACACGATGCCCGACGAGGGGGCGCCCATGCCGGTGGTCTGGACACTGATCGGTGCGCCCTCGAAGGTGCCGGTGAAGCCGAGCATGCCGCGCTCCTCGTTGACCATGCGGTAGCCCGGGTCGAAGAAGGTCTCGGCGATGTAGGCCGCGCGGCGGGGGTCGCCCGGGCACAGCACGTTGGGGGCGTAGTCCCCGCTCTCGGCACGCAAGTGAATCGGCATGGCCGTCAGCGTAAACGAGACCGTGCCCGCGCTCCACGCCCTCCTAGGCTGGGCGGTCATGCTGCGCTTGTACGACACCGCCACCCGAGAGGTCCGCGAACTCGCGACGCGCGAGCCCGGCACGGTGAGCATCTACCTGTGCGGCCCCACGGTGTACGGCCCGCCCCACCTCGGACACGGTCGGGCCACCCTCGAGTACGACATCTTGCGTCGCTACCTCGAGTGGACGGGGCTCGAGGTCCGGCTCGTGTCGAACATCACCGACATCGAGGACAAGATCATCGAGCGTGCCAAGCGCGAAGATCGCCCCTGGCAAGACATCACGACCAAGTGCGAGCGTGTCTGGTTCGAGGCGATGGACGGCATCGACGTCCAACGGCCCACCGACGTCCCGCACGCCACCGAATACGTCGACCAGATGGTCGAGATGATCGGCCAGCTCCTCGAGCTCGGGCGCGCCTACGACACCGAGGACGGGATCTACCTCTCGGTCGAGACGGTCGAGGGCTATGGCCTGCTCGCGCAGCAGTCACTCGACGACATGCGGTCGGGCGGTGGCGAGCGAGCGGTGTTCGGCGCCGAGTTCAAGCGACACCCGGCCGATTTCGTCCTGTGGAAGTACTCCAAGCCCGACGAGCCGTCGTGGCCGTCGCCGTGGGGTGACGGTCGACCCGGCTGGCACAGCGAGTGCGTCGTGATGAGCCTCGACCTGCTCGGTGAGGGCTTCGACCTGCACTGCGGTGGGCAAGACCTGCGGTTCCCGCACCACGAGAACGAGCGGGCTCAGGCCGTCGCGCTCGGCAAGCGGTTCGCCAACCACTGGATGCACAACGGCTTCGTGGTCGACGCCGAGGGCGAGAAGATGTCGAAGAGCCTCGGCAACGTGTCGAACCTGCTCGACCTGATCGAGCGGTTCGATCCGCGGGCGTACCGCATGGTGCTGCTCCAGTCCCACTACCGCAGCCCGGTCAAGATCACCCAGGACAACATCGATGCCGCCGTCAAGTCGCTGGCGGGTCTCGATGCGTTCGCGGCGCGTACGGCGTCGGTGTCGGCGTCCGAGCCGGATGCCGACGTGCTCGATGCGTTCCGTGGCGCGATGGACGACGATCTCGACACACCGAAGGCGACGGCGCTGTTGTTCGACACCGTTCGTCGTGCGAACGCCGCGCTCGATGCCGGCGACGACGCGGCCGGGCAGCTGGTCGCATCGGCGCTCGAGATCGCGAGCACCTTGGGGATCGCGTTGCGCGGCGCCGACGAGGTGCCCGCCGAGGCGCTCGCGACGGCGGCAGAACTCGACGCCGCTCGTGCCGCGAAGGACTTCGAGACCGCCGACTGTCTCCGTGCGGAGCTGCAGGCCGACGGCTGGACGGTCGAGACGACGAAGGACGGCACGACCCTGCGTCGCTGACGCGGCGAGACGGCCCGCTCCGGCTCAGCCGCCTCCGTCGCCCAGTGGGGCACGGTTGGTGGGGACGTACTCAGCCGTCATGTACGTCGACACGACCGTCATGTCACCGTTGAGTTCGAGACACACGAGATTGAACGTCACACCGAATCCCGTGGACACGTCGCCCGTGTTGTCGGCGGTCGAAACCTCGAAGGTCCGATGGCCGCTCGACTGGTCGAAGTATCCGGTGTCACCGCCGTTGTCGTTCATCCGGATGTACGGGTCGTCATTCACGTAGGTCGAACCGGCCTTCACGATCTGGCAGTTGGAGACGTCGTTGAACCCGTTGTTGACCTCACTCCACACGATGTCGGCGTGCACGATGGCGAGGCCGTCGGCCGGGATGTTGAGACGCACACTGCCGACCGTGGTGCTGTCCGAGTCCAATGCGATGTTCGGGTTGAGGGTCTCGCCGGCGTACGCGGCGCCGGCTTCGTCGAGGATGTCGACCTTGGTGAGGGTGTTGTTCTGCACCTCGTCGCCGGTGATCGTGAACTCGTCGGTGTAGTAGCCGACGACGTCGACGAGGACGTCGACGTTGCCTTGGTTGTTCCAGATCGAGAACCGGTCGCTGTCGTCGAGCTTGACGGTGACGGCGTTCGGGACGGGCGGTTCACCCGGGTACGGGTTGAGGTTCGATGCCGTCGGCGGTGCACCGGCGCCGGGGAAGACCCGCAGGTCGGTTATCGCGCTCGCGCCGAGGGCCGTCACGTTGAGCTGGAGACCGGTCGCGGCAGCAGGGATCGCCGTACCGTCGGCGGCCTTGCAGTTGCCGACGTCGCCGGATGCCGTGACGGTGATCGTGCCGCTCGGTCCGAGCGTGTCGAAGCTGTTGACGCGGTTGGGTGCGTCGCGAGTGTCGAGGATGCGGCACGGGTCGGTCCCGACGAACGTGGCGGCACCCTCCGGGCTGGTGTCGGCGCTGACCATGCTCATGCCGCCGGCGCCGAGGGTGACCGCCACGGCGGCACCGAACGCCGCCCATCCGGACCGGTGGTTCCTCGTGGCCGATGTCGTGGCGGTCGCCGTCGTCGTCGTGGTCGTCGTGGTCTCCATGTCGTCCCTTCGTGTGGATCGCTCGTGTCCGCTGTGGACACCGGTCAACGTATGCGGACCGGTTCGGGTCGTGCTGAGGATTTCTTCGGGGCTTCGCCGGTCGCCGTCGGGGATGCCGCAGTTCGTCGTCACCGGTCCGTAACATTGTCGGGATGTCGACCACGACCGAGACGCCGCCCGGGCTGACGCGCCCGATGCGTCGCGCTCGTCCGTCGCGTTCGGCCACCACGTTGTCGCGACCGCGGATGGGGTATCAGCCCGGCCTCGACGGGCTGCGGGCGCTGTCGGTCGTCGCCGTGATCCTCTACCACGGCGGGTTCTCGTGGATGCACGGCGGCTTCTTCGGCGTCGAGGTGTTCTTCGTCGTCTCGGGCTACCTCATCACGATGCTGCTGATCGAGGAGCACGACAAGACCGGCGGCGTGTCGCTCTCGCAGTTCTGGATCCGGCGTGCACGTCGGCTGTTCCCGGCCCTGTTCACGATGCTCGCCGCGATCGCGGCCTGGACGGCGGTGTTCGGAACCGCCGAGCAGACGTCGCAGCTCCGCAGCGACCTGCCGTGGTCGATCCTCTACGTGAACAACTGGGCCCAGATCGTCGGCGACGTGCCCTACTTCCAGCCGGGTGATCCGCCGCTGCTGCGGCACCTGTGGAGCCTCGCAGTGGAGGAGCAGTGGTACGTCGTGTGGCCACTCGTGTTCACCTTCCTGCTCGCCGGCAAGCGGCCCGATCGGGTGGTGCGGTGGTTGCTCGTCGCGATCGTCGCGGTGATGGCCCTCACGTGGTGGGTACAGCGCGGTGGGCCGACGCCGATCGATGGTCCGATCGGGTTTCTCGACGGCGCCGATCGGGTGAACTTCAACTATCTGTCGACGATCACGCGGTCCGGCGGGCTCCTCATGGGTGCGGCTGCCGCGTTCGTCTGGCGACCGTGGCGATCCGAGGCCGCGTTCCACGCGCCGTCGCGCGGACTCGACATCGCGACCGGGGTCGGGCTGGGGCTGCTCACGTGCTGCTTCGTCGCCGCCGAGCTGACCGCCGACTACCTGTACCCGTGGCTGCTCGCGTTCGTGTCGCTGGTGTCGCTCGTGCTCGTGCTGATCGTCGTGCACCCGGCGTCCGCCGGCACACGGTTCCTGCTGTCGCAGCCGGTGCTCGTCGAGGTCGGCAAGCGGAGCTACGGGTGGTACCTGTGGCACTGGCCGATCTTCGTCCTGATGGGTGCCACGACCGGGCAGTGGTCTCGATTCCTGCCGGCGTTCGTCCTGTCGATCGCGATCGCCGAGGTGAGCTACCGCTTCATCGAAGAACCGGTCCGTCGCGGTGCGCTGGCCGATTGGTGGTCGCGCCAGCGACAGTTCCCGGTCGCCCCCGTCGGGGCACTGAGCGTCGTGCTGCTGGCGCTCGGCGGCTTCTACTGGCAGGTCGACGATTTCGATGTCGCCGCCGGCGGTGACGACGTCGAGTTCGTCCTCGATGCCGCACCGCTCGCGTCGGTGGTGAGCGAAGCCGCCGCTCCCGACGCCACCATGCCCGCCGTTGCGCCCGCCGAGCCGATCGACGTCACGATCGTCGGTGATTCGCAGGCGCACTCGCTCGCCATCAACCTGCCCGACGGGATCGAGGACACCTTCGACATCACCGACCGTGCGCTCGACGGATGCAGTGTGTACGACCACGGGTCGGTTCTGAGCGAACGCACCTCGTTCAGCAACTCGTTCGCCAGCCTGTGTCCGAACTGGTCGGCCTACTGGGGCGAAGGAGCACAGGGCGCCGATGTGGTGCTGGTCGTCCTCGGTGCCTGGGACGTGTTCGACCTACAACAGGACGACGGCACCTATGTGTTCGGAACGCCGGAATGGGACGCGTTGTTCACGGCGAACCTGAACGAGGGGCTCGACGCGATGGCGCCGTCGGGCGCCCGGATGGCGTTGCTCGAGGCAGCGTGCATGCGGCCGGTCGAGGCCGAGGGAGCGGGTGTCCCACCGCTGCCCGAGCGTGCCGACGACGCCCGTGTCGCCCGGGTGAACGATCTGCTGCGGTCGGTCGCCGACGGCCGTGCCGACACGACGTTCGTCGAGGGGCCCGACGAGTGGTGTGCCGACGAGGTGATCGCGACCGATCTCGGGTACCGATGGGACGGTGTGCACGTCTACAAGCCCGGCGCCAACCTGATCTACGAGACGATCGCTCCGAACCTCGTGGCCCTCGCCGGATGACGGTCTCGCGACAAGTTACCCGAGGGTAGACAAACCCGGTTACCCGGGAGTAACTTGGTTCCATGGCCGAATTCTCCATGGAACTCAACGAGGACCAGCTCCAGCTGCAGAAGTGGGTGCACGGGTTCGCAGAAGACGTGATGCGCCCGAACGCCGAGGAGTGGGACGAGCGTGAGGAGTTCCCGTATCCCGTCGTCGAGCAAGCCGCCCAGATCGGGCTCTACGGTTGGGAGTTCATGGCCGAGGCCATGATGAACGACCCGACCGGGCTGACCATGCCGGTCGCAATCGAGGAGCTCTTCTGGGGCGATGCCGGTCTCGGCATGGCGATCATGGGGACGGGCCTCGCCGCTGCCGGTATCGCCGCGTCCGGCACGCCCGAGCAGGTCATGGAATGGGTGCCGCAGTGCTATGGCACGCCCGACAAGATCGCCCTCGGCGCCTTTGCCGCGAGTGAGCCCGACGCCGGTTCCGACGTCGGTGGCTACCGCACGAGCGCCGTCTACGACGAGGCCAACGACGAGTGGGTGCTGAACGGCACCAAGGCCTGGATCACCAACGGTGGCATCGCCGACGTCCACGTCGTGGTCGGCGTCGTCGACCCGTCGCTCGGCTCGAAGGGCC
Source organism: Ilumatobacter fluminis (assembly GCF_004364865.1). Taxonomy (NCBI): domain Bacteria; kingdom Bacillati; phylum Actinomycetota; class Acidimicrobiia; order Acidimicrobiales; family Ilumatobacteraceae; genus Ilumatobacter; species Ilumatobacter fluminis. The sequence continues at coordinate 3,598,196 of NZ_SOAU01000001.1, read as the reverse complement.
ATGCCAGCTTCATCATCCCGCCGGGCACCAAGGGGCTCTCGCAGGGCCAGAAGTACAAGAAGCACGGCATCCGTGCGAGCCACACCGCCGAGGTCGTGCTCGACGACGTCCGTGTTCCGGGCAACTGCCTGCTCGGTGGCAAGGAGAAGCTCGACGAGCGTCTCGCTCGTGTCCGTGAGGGCAAGCCCGGCAACGCCCAGGCCGCCATGCAGACCTTCGAGGCGACCCGCCCGTCGGTCGGCGCACAGGCGCTCGGCATCGCCCGCGCCGCCTACGAGTACTCCCTCGAGTACGCCAAGGAGCGCGAGGCGTTCGGCCGTCCGATCATCATGAACCAGTCGATCGCGTTCATGCTCGCCGACATGGCGACCGAGATCGAGGCGACGCGCGGAATGATCTGGCGGGCCGCTTGGCTCGGCAAGCAGCGCAAGTTCCAGAACGCCGAGGGTTCGATGGCCAAGCTCAAGGCCGGCCGTGTCGCCACGTGGGTGACCGAGCGTGCGATCCAGATCCTCGGTGGGTACGGCTACACCCGTGAGTACCCGGTCGAGCGTTGGCACCGTGACGCCAAGATCCACGACATCTTCGAGGGCACCGAGCAGATCCAGCAGCTCGTGATCTCCCGGGCCATCTCCGGCCTGCGCATCGAGTGATCACGTCGCTCGCCCGACCTCGGCGCCGCTCTCGGATGGCGCCCACACAGTGTGATATCGCCCGCACCCGTCGTGGTGCGGGCGATGTCGTCTTTTCGGTGCTGGTCTGTCACCGTCCTGTTACACGACCACGGCAGGATGCGAGGCAACTCGAGGAGGACACCGCTGATGCTGCCCGAATCACCCCGCCCCGCTGTCAACCCGTCCGACGGGCCCCGGCTCGTCGTCGAGATGGGGGGATCGAATCTCGTCATCCGGTCGACGTTCAATCTCGACCATGCCGACACCGACTCGTTGGTGAGTGCGCTCAACGCCGCCAACGATGCCGACGTCGACGTGGTGATCGACCCGGCGTCGGTCCGGTGCGACGACGCCTTCGCCAGCTTCACCCATCCTCGCCCGATCGACGAGCCCGACTTCGCTCGGCCGGTCGGTGCCGAGTTCGCCGCCGTCGGGATGATCCGGCTGGCGGGGGAGGGGACCTGCTGGACCGTCGACGTGGCCGGCGGTCGTATGTGCCGCACCGACGTCCCCCACGACGTCCGATTCCTCGGCCCCGAGGCGTGGACGCCGATGATCGCCTTGTGCGTGACGCACGATCGACTCGTCGCTCTTACGGCCGACGGCCGTCACATCAGCGAGCGGCGTGCACGTCGCGGGGTCGGCCCCGACGCTCCGCCCCGGCCGCTGCGCGTCGCCTGATGGTTTGACGCGGTCGCTCACCGGGAATCGATCGGTCGTCCGATCGATCTTCCACAGGAGCGACCATGAACATCTTCGAGGCCCTACGCGACGACCACGAGACCCAGCGCCAGCTGGCCGATCTCTTGCTCAAGACCGAAGGCGACAGCGATGGACGACGGGAGTTGTTCGATCGCCTGAAGCGCGAACTCGAGGCGCATGCCGGTGCCGAGGAGCGCTACTTCTACGTGCCGCTGATGGAGCACGATCTCACGCAGGACAAGGCGCGTCACTCGGTGTCCGAGCACAAGGAACTCGACGACTACGTCGAGCAGCTCGAGGAGTACGACATGAGCGGTCCGCAGTGGATCCAGACTGCTCGCGACCTCGCCCACCGTCTCACGCATCACCTCGACGAGGAAGAGCAGGAAGTGTTCCAGGTGGCCGGGAAGGCGCTGACCGAGGACGAGAAGCGTCAGCTCGCCGAGGGGTATCGCGACGACATGGAGCGTCGCCGCGAAACGGTCGGATGATCGCCCGAGTCTCGGACGATCCGCTGCCTCCGCCACAGCCGCCCGCGCGCCCGGAGCCCCCGGAGCCGTATCGTCCCGACCCGGCCCCCGGGCCCGACCGCCCGATCCACCCGGGTCCGTCGCCATCGCCGCCACCGAGTCCGCCGCCGACGGAACCGTTCCGGCCGGCACCGGTCCGACCGTGATCGCCGAGGCGGCGAACGTCCCCGAGTGGGAGATCGCAGTCCGACTCCTCGTCGCCAGCGTGATCGGTGGTTCGCTCGGACTCCAACGAGAGCACCACGGACAGCCCGCCGGGCTCCGGACGCACATGCTCCTGTCGCTCGGTGCAGCGTTGTTCGCCGTTGTTTCCGTCGCAGGGTTCGACGGTTTCATCGTCGACGACCGGTCGGCGACAAATGTGGTCGTCGACCCGGGCCGCATCGCGTCGTACGTCGCTGCCGGTGTCGGCTTCATCGGCGGCGGGACGATCTTGAAGCGGGAACGAGAGGGTGAGGTCAAGGGGCTGACCACCGCTGCGTCGCTGTGGGTCGCCGCCGCGATCGGTGTCGCGTGCGGGCTCGGATTGTGGATCGCTCCACTGGTTGCCGCCGCCATCGCGCTGATCTCGCTCGCCGTGCTGCACCCACTCTCGAAGCGGATCGGCGACCAGTGACCGGCGACTGATTCGACGCCGTGCGTGGGGCGGGCGGCTGGCATCGGTACATTCGCTGCCGTGTCAGGAGTCGACGGCTCGCGTGGGTGAGAAGAAGAAGGCCTCGAAGCCAGCTGTCGCTGGAATCGGTGACGGCAACCCGAGCTGGGCGGTTCGGCCGTCACCCGTCCACGGTCGGGGCGTGTTCGCCACGCGCAAGATCCAGGCCGACGAGGTCGTGCACGTTGCTCCGGTCCTGCTGTTCTCCGACGAGGAGTACGAGTCGCTGGCCGAGACGCTGCTCGTCGACTACGTGTTCGAATGGCACGAGGGCGGGGTGGCACTCGCCCTCGGTGTGGGTGGGCTGTTCAACCACGATCCGGACGCGAACCTCCGGTACGAGTTGTGCGACGACGGGGATCCGGCGAAGCCGGCGCACGTGTACGTGGCCGAGCGGACGATCAAGAAGGGCGAGGAGCTGTGCATCAACTACGGCGACGACTACGCCGAGTGGCACGGCTGGCTGTAGCGCTCGACGACGTGCAGCCACGATGAACGCAGGCACGGCGAGCCCGGGCACGATGATCCCGGGCGCGCTCGTGGCGGGGCGGCTCGAAGCCGCCCCGCCACGCGAACGCTGATCGGGTCGTCAGCGGATCATTCGTCGGCGTCACCGTCGTCCGGGTCGCCGTCGAGCTCGTCCTCGACCTCGTCGACACCGTCCTCGACGTCGTTCTCGGCGTCGTTGACGTCCTCCTCGACATCCTGTTCGACGTCGTCGTCGATGCCGTCGCCATCGTCTTCGCAGGCAGTGAGGCCACCGAGGGCCAACACGCCGGTGACGGCGAGTGCAGAAGTACGGCGGGTGATGCGGTTCATGTCCGGGGTTCTCCTTTGCTGTCACATCGTCGTGACGTCGGATCCGGTACCCGGTCACCGCCGGCGTGAAGCCACGTCGCGGCGCAATCACGCTGTCGGGTGACGCCGCCACCCAGCTCAGGCGACGCGAAGCCCCACCGTCACACGGTCGCCGTCACCGATCCCCTCGGCCCGCCTCACGGCTGCTTTGAGTGGCAGGATGAACGACTCGGCTCTGCGATCGGGGAACACCGAGGTCGACCAGGTCGTCGATCCGATCGTGGCTTCGACCCGCACCGATCCGAAGCCCACCTTGGCGTCGGGGGCGTGGTCGTCGATCTCGTCGGAGAGATCGAACGGGAGCGTCACGAAACGCCAGGAGCCGTTTTCGGCGACCCAGACCTCGGCGTCGAAGCGATGCTCGATCATCACCGCAGTCTGCCAAGCCCCGTTGATCGCTGCTGACTTGGCGTTCGCCGATGGCCCCGACGTACGGTCGGCCGGGTGCGTGAGCTGATCGGGAAACTGTCGTACGAGCGGCAGATCCTGATCGTCTACATCCTGGCGGTCTTCATCACGGTGATCGACGGGACGATGGTGAATGTCGCCTTGCCCACGATGGCCGACGAGTTCGGCGTCGCCGCGAACGAGGCGGAGTGGGTCGCGGTCGGCTACCTGCTGGCGGTGGCAGCGGTGATCCCGGCCGCCGGCTGGTTGGGGGACCGGTTCGGCTCGAAGCGGGTGTTCGTCTCCGCATTGGCGTGGTTCACCGTCTGGTCGGTCGTGTGCGGACTCGCCCGGACGCTCGATCAGCTCGTCGTGTTCCGCGTGGCGCAGGGGCTGGGCGGCGGCGTCCTCGTCCCGATCGGGTCGGCGATCGTGTTCCGTGCCTTCCCGCTCGAGCGTCGAGCCAGCGCCGCGTCCGCCGTCCTGAGTGTTGCGGTGGTGGGCCCGGCGCTCGGACCGCTGCTCGGGGGCCTGCTCGTCGACAACCTCTCCTGGCACTGGATCTTCTTCATCAACCTGCCGATCGGGTCGCTCGGGGTGCTGTTCGCCTGGATGGTGCTCAGGGAGGAGCGCGACGACGACGCCGGGTCGCTCGATCTCGCCGGTCTGATCCTGAGCGCTGGTTCGGTGAGCGTGCTGGTCTACACCCTGTCGGTCGGGCCCGAGCGCGGTTGGGCCTCACCCGAAGTGATCGGTTTGGGGGTGGCCGGTGTCGCGATGTTGCTGGCGATGATCTGGGTCGAGACGCACCGCAACCGGCCCATGCTGGCGCTGTCGCTGTTCCGGGATCACCACTTCCGCGTCGTCAACATCTCCGCCTCCATGTTGTACGCCGGGTTCTTCGGGCAGATCCTCGTGCTGCCGATCTACCTGCAATCACTGCGCGGGTATTCGGCCTCGACGAGCGGGTTGATCGCCGCGACGACACCGGTCGGCGTGTTCGTCGTCTCGAATCTGTTCGGGCGGCGTTCGTACGCCCGGTTCGGGCCGCGAGCGCTGATGTCGGTGGCAGGGCTCGCCGGAGGTCTGATCTCGTGTTCGTATGTCTTCGTCGGCCTGGACACGTCGCTGTGGGTGCTCGCGGCCATGGGGTTTGCGCGGGGCCTCGCCATGGGGTTTGTGTTCATCGCGATCCAGACCTCGGTGTACGCGACGGTCTCGATCGCCGACACGGCGCGGGCCGCGTCGGTGTTCAACACACAGCGGCAGGTGGCGTACGCGTCGGGAGCGGCGTTGGGCGCGACCGTGCTGACGGGTGGGCTGCAGGGGATGTCGGACTCGGCCTCGCTCGTCGATCAGTTGCCGCCGTACCAGTGGTCGTTTCTCGCGGTCGGCGTCGTGATGCTGCCGGCGGTGTTCACGGCTCGCTGGATCCGAGACGACGACGTCGACGCGACGCGAGCGCGGATCACGACCGGCGGTCGCTGACAGCCGCTAGGACCGGGTGCGGCGCGACTCGGACCAGGTCAGACCCTGTTCGACGTTGATGTCGCGCGGGAGACCGAGCACCTGCTCGGCGATGATGTTGCGCTGGACGGCAAAGGTGCCTCCGCCGAGGGTGAGTGCCGGAGCGAACAGATAGCCGTAGTGCCAGATCGGCTCGACGTCGGGATAGTGCGAGGTCTCCCTGGTGAAGTTGACCTCGGTCGGTCCGCCGGTCGAACCCGACGGGAGGTCGCCGCTCGGTCCGGATCCGGCGATCATGCCGTCGGCGCCCGCGAGTGACTTCGCCAACTCCATCACGACCTGACCTTGCTCGTCACCGATCACCTTCTGGATCGATGCCTCGACGCCGGGGGTCTTGCCCTGGAGGCGGGCGGACAGGGTGCGGAGGCGGCTCAGGCGGAGCACCTCGGCTTCGATGTGGAGCTGGGCGAAACGCTGTCGCGCGATCGGGTCGTCGAGACCACCGTTCTGACGGACGAGGTCGAGGAGCTGGTCGGCGCTGGGGCCGACTCCCCAGAGCGAGCCCGCCGACGAGAGCGACACACGTTCGTTGGCGAGGGTGACCTTGGCGAGGCGCCAGCCGTCGCCTTCGTTCCCGACGAGGTACTTCGCCGGGAGCCTGACGTTGTCGAAGAACGTCTGGTTGAACGAGTGGGCTGTCGTCATGTCGACGATCGGCTGGAGCTCGATGCCGGGCAGGTCCATCGGCACGATGAAGTAGGAGATGCCCTTGTGTTTGGGGACGTCGGGGTCGGTGCGGGCGATCAGGATGCCATACTGCGAGTGATGGCCGCCCGAGGTCCAGATCTTGGAGCCGTTGATGATGTACTCGTCGCCGTCTCGGACCGCACGTGTGCCGAGGTTGGCGAGGTCGGAACCGGCGTCGGGTTCGGAGAAGAGCTGGCACCAGATCTCGTCGCCGCTGAAGATCTTGGGAAGGAATCGCTCCTTCTGCCAGTCGGATCCGGCGAGGTAGATCGTCGGTGCAGCCCAGCCGACGCCGATCGCATTCGTCGACGACGAGGTGCGGACCACGCCGCCGCGTTTCAGCTCGTCGTCGATGATGAGCTGGTGCATCGGGTCGGCGTTCAAGCCGTACGGTTCGGGCCAGTGGGGGACGATGTAGCCGGCCTCGTGGAGGTCGGCATTGGTCGGGTCGGGGTTCGCCTCCAGCCACTCGCGGACGGCGAGACGGCGAGGATCGTCCTCGGCGGGCATGTCGAAGTCCATCAGCGGTCTCCTCGGGGGGATGGGCCGGAGGTCGCGCCGCCGGCAAAGGCCTGAGCTTTCGACATCCAATCCTGGGCCGCCTCACCGGTGATGACCAGATCGGTGTCGGACGGATGCCGTCGTTGTGTCACGACGAGACAGAAGTCGATCGCCGGCCCGGTGATCGTGTCGGCGTCGTCGGCGTCGGCGTCGTTCCAGTGCCAGATCTCGCCGGACGGTGCCGTCAAGGTGACGGCGACGGGTCGCTCGGGCGGCTGTTCGCCTCGCACCAGATAGCTCCAGCCGCGTGTGATGACGCCGAGTTGTGCGATGTGGCGTACCCGGTCGGTGGCGGGGCGCTCGACGCCGACGGTGTCGCAGATGTCCTGACCGTGGGCCCACACCTCCATGAGTCGTGCGGTGAGGAACGACTTGGAACCCATCGAGGGGCCGTACCACTCGACTCGTGTCGAGTCGTCGAGGGTGCGGCCCGCCTCTTCGAGTTCGGCGCGGCGGCGTCGCCACTCGGCGAGTTGGGCGTCGGGCGCGAGCGATCGGAAGTGGCCGAGTGTCGCTTCGTCGACCGCGAGTTCGTCGGTCATCGAGGCCACGAGCTCATCTCGATGTGCCGTGAACCCGTCGGCGTCACGGATGGCGAGCGCGGCGGTGGTGTCGAAGTAGGTCAGGTGGCCGACCTGGTCGGCGATCGACCAGCGCGGGGACGGTGTCGGCAGCGACCACTGCTCGGGGTCGAGGGGAGCAACGACCTCGTCGAGCGCTGCCTGTTCGGCGACGAGATCGTCGAGTACGGAGTGCACGTCCATCGGCGGCGACCGTAGCAACGGCCGTCCGTCGACGACGATGCCGGGCACGACCTCGGTCGTGGTGATGTTTTCCAGCACGTGGTGAATCGTCTCGGTGTCCGGGTCCGGGGGTGTGTTGGAGCACGTGGTGAATCGTCTCGGTGTCCGGGTCCGGGGGTGTGTTGGAGCACGTGGTGAATCGTCTCAGCGGGACTCGGCATGGGTCGAGACGATTGACCACGCCGAGTCGGTCGTGGTGAGACGATTCACCAGGAACGTCGTCCTGTGCCGGTGAGACGATTCACCACGTGCGGGAAACGACCCCCCCCGACAACACAACCGGTCGAGCGGACCGAGCCGCCGCCCCTCTCCGGAACCGTGTGACACCCATTCATCACACTGGTCACATGAACCCGCCGCTGCTCGCCCGAACCTCGCAGCCGGACCGTCAGGACCGGAGCCACTGTCGTGTCGAGGACGACCGAGAGATCCATCCCTGCCCCATGTGCGGCGTCGACGTCGAACGGTACCTCTACGCCCCTGGCCGTTCCCGTGTGTATTGCACCAACGCCTGCCGACAGCGCGCCTACCGCTGGCGCAGAGCGAACGGCGTGCGGTTGTGCGTCGACCGCACCGGCCCCACGGTGCGGATGATCAACCAGAAGTCTCACGCACTGCGAGACAGCCGAGACCCAGTGGGCGATGTTCGCGACCGCCGCCGACGGCAGGTGGCGGTCTGCGGCGCCTACGCCGGCGCGGTGTATCCCGACCACGTCTCCCACACCAACTTCGTCCCCGACCACCCGTTCTCCTGCGAACGTTGCGCCGATCTGGTGGGAGCGAGTGAGCCGTATCACGGCATTCCCGAGCGGCTGATGGGCATCGTCACGTTCCCACCGAGGAGCGAACGCGATCGAGCCGCTCCGGTTGGATGGCGACAGTGGTCGATCAATTAGGTTCGCCGCGGTGGAGACCCAGACATGAGTGTCATCCGGTCCAAGCTCGACACCAGGTCCGACGACTACCGGGCGAACCGGCAGGCCATGGAAACCTTGTGGGCCGACGTCGAGGAGCAACTCACCTCGGTCCCGTCGATCGGCGGGCAGCGCTACGTCGACCGTCACCGGAGCCGCGGCAAGATGCTCGCTCGCGAGCGCGTCGAACAGCTCGTCGACCCCGACACCCCGCTGCTCGAACTCAGCCCGCTCGCCGGCTGGGGGAGCGAGTTCCCGATCGGTGCCGGGAGCGTGAACGCAATCGGCGTCGTCGAGGGCGTCGAGTGCGCGATCACAGCGAGCGACATGACGTATCGCGGTGGCTCGATGAACCCGCGATCGGTCGACAAGGGCGAACGATTCCGCGAGATCATCCGCCAGAACCGCCTCCCGTGGATCAATCTGATCGAATCGGCCGGTGCCGACCTCCCGCATCAGGCCGACATCTTCATTCGCGGCGGTGCGGGATTCCGCGATCAGACGCAGTTCTCTCGGGAAGGCATCCCCACGATCACCGCCGCCTTCGGACCGAACACCGCCGGTGGCGCCTATGTGCCCGGCATGAGCGACTACACGGTCTTCGTCAAAGAACGAGGCACCGCCTACCTCGGTGGCCCGCCGCTCGTGAAGATGGCGATCGACGAGATCGTCGACGAGGAAACCCTCGGCGGTGCCGAGATGCACAGTCGCACGAGCGGTCTCTCCGACTACCTCGCCCACGACGAGATGGACGCACTGCGCATCACGCGCGACATCGTCCGCCACCTCCGTTGGCGCAAGCTCGGTCCCGGCCCCTCCGAACCGGCCGACGACCCCCTCTACGACCCAGCTGACCTGATCGGCTGTGCGTCTGCCGATGTTCGGATCCCGTTCGACATCCGGGAGATCTACGCCCGCGTCCTCGACGGCTCACGTTTCGAGGAGTTCAAACCGCTCTACGGCGACAAGCTGGTCTGCGGCTGGGGCTCTGTCCACGGCTTCCCCGTCGGCTTCATCGGCAACAACGGCATCCTGTTCGCCGAGGAAGCCAAGAAAGGCGCCCAGTTCGTCCAACTGTGCAACCGCACCGACACCCCGTTGGTGTTCCTCCACAACATCACCGGGTTCATGGTCGGCTCCAAGTCCGAGCAGGGCGGCATCATCCGCAACGGGGCCAAGCTCATCAACGCCGTCTCGAACAGCGACGTCCCGCACTTCTGCCTGATGGTCGGAGCGTCGTACGGCGCCGGCAACTATGGCATGGCGGGCAAGGCCTACAACCCCCGCTTCCTGTTCTCCTGGCCGAACCACAAGATCGCCGTGATGGGCGGCCGCCAGCTGGCCGGCGTCATGGACATCGTGGCGCGCAACGCCGCCGCCGGCCGCGGGATCGAGGTCGACGAAGCCCAGCTGACTGCCCAGAAAGAAGCCCTCGAGGCGCAGATCGAAGGCGAGTCGTCGGCCCTGTTCGCCACGGGCCGTGTCTGGGACGACGGCATCATCCACCCGAACGACACCCGCACGGTCCTCGGTCTCGCCCTGTCGGCGGCCCACAGCAACGTCGTCGCCGGCACCTCCGAGTACGGCGTCTGGAGGCACTGACCATGCACCGCATCGACCGTCTCCTGATCGCCAACCGCGGCGAGATCGCCTGCCGGATCGCTCGCACGGCGCGCCGACTCGGTATCGAGACCGTGGGCGTCTACTCCGACCCCGACCGGGACGCGCTCCACACCGACGCCGTCGACATCGCGATCGCCCTGGGTGGATCGACGCCGGCGGAGTCGTACTTGCGCGGTGATGCCATCATCGACATCGCCCGCCGTACCGGCGCCGACGCCGTCCACCCCGGCTACGGCTTCCTCGCCGAGAACGCCGAGTTCGCCGAAGCCGTCGCCGCGGCCGGCCTCGTCTGGGTCGGTCCCACACCCGACCAGATCCGTCTCCTCGGCGACAAGGTCGCCGCGAAACAGGCAGCCGTCGACGCCGGGGTCCCGACCACACCGATCATCGAGGTCGGCGAGGGCGAGGTGCCGTCCGACGTCTCGATGCCCGCCCTCGTCAAAGCGGCCGCCGGTGGCGGCGGCCGTGGCATGCGCATCGTCCACGACGCATCGGAGTTGGCGGACGCGATCGAGTCGGCCACACGCGAAGCGCAAGCCGCCTTCGGTGACGGCACCGTCTTCATCGAGCCCTACCTCGAGCGCGGCCGCCACATCGAAGTCCAGATCATGGGCGATGCGCACGGCAACGTCATCCACCTGCACGAGCGCGACTGCTCGGTGCAGCGACGGAATCAGAAAGTGATCGAGGAGGCGCCCGCTCCGGCACTCGACGACACCGTCCGCCGACGATTGCACGACGGCGCCGTTGCGCTGGCGCGGCACGTCGGCTACCAGAACGCCGGCACGGTCGAGTTCCTGGTCGGCGACGACGGCACCATCACCTTTCTCGAGGTCAACACCAGGCTCCAGGTCGAACACCCGGTCACCGAAGCCATCACCGGACTCGACCTCGTCGAGCTCCAGCTCAGAGTCGCATCCGGCCTGCCGCTCGGCCTCGGGCAAGACGACGTCACGGTCTCCGGCCATGCCATCGAGCTCCGCCTCGTGGCCGAAGACCCGACGTCGGACTGGCTGCCGTCGGTCGGCACGATCGACCGCTTCCACATCGACGCCCCCGACGGCATGCGTGTCGACACCGGCTTCCGCGCCGGCTCGACGGTGTCGTCCGACTACGACTCGTTGCTCGCGAAGGTCATCGACCACGCCGACGATCGAACGACCGTCTGTCGCCGTCTCGCCACGGCGATGCGGACCGCCGAGGTCGCCGGCGTCGCCACCGACGCGAACGCACTCGCGGCGATCCTCGCCGAGCCCGACTTCGTGGCTGGTGGTGTGCCGACCGCGTATCTCACCGAACACCCCGATGTGGAAGGTGCCGGCGGCCCCGAGGGCGAGGCGCTCCACGCCCACCTCATCGCCGCTGCCATCCACGAACAGACGGCGAACCGGGTGGCCAACGGTGTCACCGGGTTCGCTCCGGCCGGCTGGCGCAACCTGCCCACCCGCGGTCAACGTCGCACCTACGAGCGCGGCACCACGAGCCACTCCGTCGAGCACGCAGTCGGTACGGCGTCATCGGCACCGTTCCTGCTCGGGCCCTGGCCCGAAGCCGGTGCCGACGGCGTCCTGCCGCCCGACGAACGCGAATCGATCGACGTCACGACGATCGACGTGACCGTCGGCGACGACGTCACCGGTGGCCGGGTGGTGTTCGAGGCAGCGGGCCGCCGATGGTCGGCGACCGTCCACGACGACGGGCACCGCGTGAGCGTCGGCAGTCGCGCCGGCTGGACCGAGTTCATGCGCCCTGCGCGCTTCGTCGTGCCCGACGATGCCGCCGCAGCCGGCGGCCCCGTCTGCCCGCTCCCCGGCACGGTGATCGCCGTCCACGTCGCCGACGGTGACCACGTCGACGAGGGGCAACTCCTGATGGTCGTCGAGGCGATGAAGATGGAACACAAGATCACCGCCGGCGCCGCCGCCACGGTGACCGACGTGCGCTTCGCCGTGGGCGACCGTGTCGACGCCGGCGACCTGCTCGTTGCGCTCGACGTAACCGAGTCCTGACTCCGATTTGGACCGACCGACCCTCCGATTGCGAAACTGCCCCGCATGACCCTCGCCAGCACCCCCCTCAGCATCCGCCGCGAGCGCACGCTCGCCGACCTCGTTCCGCACAGCCGCGCGACCGACGCCGTCCTCGTCGTCGGTTTCGCCCTGCTCACGGCGCTCGCCGCCCAGATCTCGATCCCGCTCGGATTCACACCGGTGCCCGTCACCGGCCAGACGTTCGCCGTCCTGCTCGCCGGTGGCACGCTCGGCGCAGTGCGTGGCATGGCGTCGCAGGGCCTGTACGTGGCGCTCGGCGCGATCGGTCTCCCGTTCTACGCCGACGGTGACGGCGGCTGGACCGCTGCGACCGGTTCGACGGCGGGCTACCTCGTCGGATTCGTCATCGCCGCGGGCGTCGTCGGCCTCCTCGCCGAGCGGGGTCAGGATCGCCGCATCTCGACCGCCATCCCGGCGTTTCTCGCCGGCACCGTCATCATTTACAGCCTCGGCGCCGGCTGGCTGGCCCACTCACTCGGCATCCCCGTGACCGCCGCCGCCGGCGAGCCCAGCGCCGTGGCGTACGGCGTCGCCCCGTTCATCGTCGCCGACGTCGCCAAGGCGGCGCTCGCCGGCGTCCTCCTCCCGACGGCCTGGCAGCTGTTCGGGACCGAACCCCAGGACGAACTCGACTCATGACACGACCGGTCCGCATCGCCAACTGTTCGGGATTCTTCGGAGACCGTCTCTCCGGGGCCGAGGAGATGGTCGAGGGCGGACCGATCGACGTCCTCACCGGCGACTGGCTCGCCGAACTCACGATGCTCATCCTGAGCCGGATCCGCACGAAGCGACCGGGCGGCGGATTCGCGTCGACCTTCGTCACCCAAATGGACCAGGTGATGGGCCGGTGCCTCGACCGCGGCATCAAGGTCGTCTCCAACGCCGGCGGGCTCGATCCGGCCGGCTGCGCCGAGGCCGTCCATGAGGTCGCCGACCGGCTCGGCCTGTCGCCGACGATCGCCTACGTCGACGGAGACGACCTGATGCCACGGCTCGGTGACCTCGCCGCATCCGGGGCGATCCGGCCGTTCGACGACGGTGTCGCCGAACAGATCGGTGATCTCGACCAGGCCCTGACCGCGAACGCCTATCTCGGGTGCTGGGGCATCGTCGATGCCCTCGACCGAGGTGCCGACATCGTGATCACCGGTCGCGTCACCGACGCCGCCGTCACGTGTGGCCCGGCCGCCTGGCACCACGGCTGGCGACGCGACGACTGGGACGCCCTCGCCGGCGCGGTCGTGGCCGGCCACGTGATCGAGTGTTCGGCGCAGGCGACTGGTGGCAACTACTCGTTCTTCACCGAGGTGCCCGGCATGGAGCGGCTCGGTTTCCCGTGGGCCGAGATCGCCGCTGACGGGTCGTGCGTGATCGGCAAGCACGACGACACCGGCGGCCAGGTCTCCATCGGCACGGTGACGTCGCAACTGCTCTACGAGATCGGCGGCCCCCGCTACCTCGGACCCGACGTCACGGCACGGTTCGACACGATCGCCCTCGAGCAGGTCGAACCCGACCGGGTCCGCATCTCCGGCACCACCGGTGAGCCCCCGCCGCCCACGCTGAAGGTCGCGACGAACGAACTCGGCGGCTACCGGAACTCGGTCGCGATCGCGCTCACGGGTCTCGATATCGAGGCCAAGGCCGAGGTCGTCGAGGCGGCGTTCTGGCGAGCCTGCCCGTTCGGCCCCGACGACTTCGCGAGCGTCGACACCCGCCTCATCCGCACCGACCACGACGACCCGACCTCGAACGAGGCAGCCACTGCACAACTCCGGATCACGGTGAAGGACCCCGACGAGCGCAAGGTGGGTCGCGCCTTCTCGAACGCTTTCGTCGAGACGGCACTCGCCAGCATCCCTGGTCTGTACGGTCTGGGCGGTGGCCCATCGGCGGCGAGCCCGTACGGGGTCTATCGCCCGGCCACCGTGCCGGCCGACCTGGTGCCGGCCTACGTCCACGTGTCCGGCGAGACCCACCAGATCGACAGCTCCGCGCCGTCCACCGGCTCCGATCAGGCCGAACCCGATGCCGATCACGCGGCCGACGCCGCGCCGCCGGCGCCGTTCCGCCCGGCGGGCGACACAAAACGGGTCCCACTCGGCTCGATCGTGGGTGCTCGCTCGGGCGACAAGGGAGGCAACGCCAACGTCGGCGTGTTCACCCGCAGTGACGCCGCGTACGACTGGCTCACCGGCTACCTGACGGTGGAGCGGCTCCGTGAGCTCCTCCCCGAAACGGCCGACCTGCACATCGATCGTTACGACCTCCCCAACATTCGATCGATCAACTTCATGGTGCGCGGCCTGCTGCAGGAAGGTGTGGCTGCATCGACCCGGATCGACGCCCAGGCCAAGAGCCTGGGGGAGTGGCTCCGAGCTCGGTACGTCGACGTCCCGGCCGAACTGCTCACCTGATGCGCTGGGTCGTCGACGGCAACAATGTCTTCGGCTCCCGACCCGACGGCTGGTGGAACGACCGGCCGGCGGCCCAACAACGACTTGCGCAACGCACCGCCGAGTGGTGTCGCACGCACGACGACGAGGTGCTCCTCGTGTTCGACGCGCCGCTCGCCGACGAGACCGCCCGACTCGCCGGCGGCAACCTGACGATCGTCGAGTCGAGCCGTCGCGGTCGGGACGCCGCCGACCACGAGATCGTCGAACGTCTCGCCGATCTCGAGCACGCCGGCGACACCGCCGACGTACGCGTGATTACCTCGGACAAGGGACTCCGGGAGCGGGTGCCGGTGTGGGCGTCGGTGTGGGGCGTCGGCCGCTTCCGCGACCTGATCGGCTACTGACGGTCGATCACATCGGCCGGCTCAGACGAAGCGTGCCCACTCGTCGAGCGGCATCCGCTCGCTCTCCAGGGTGTTGATCGGCGCTGCTCGATCGGCATATCCGATCGCCATGCCGCAGAACAGCATCTCGTTCTCGGGTGCTCCGACGAACTCCTGCACCGCCCCGTGTCGCACCGTCCAGTACTCCTGCGGGCACGTGTCGAGCCCGGCCTCGACGGCGAGCAGCATGAACGTCTGCAGGAACATGCCGAGATCCGACCACTGCGGCGGGCCCATGCCCCGGTCGATGAAGCAGAACAGGCCGGCCGGTGCTCCGAAGAACTCGTCGTTGCGGGCGAACTGAGCGAGGCGGCCCGCCTTGTCGTCTCGCTCGATGCCGATCGTGGCGTACATCGCCTCGCCGAGCGCGAACCGGTTGGTCCGGTACGGCTCCCACAGCGACGGCGGGTAGATGTCGTACTCCGCCGCCTCGAGGGGTCGGTCGACCAGCGACTCGCGGAACCGAGTCATTGCGTCACCGTTCACGACATAGATCCGCCAGGGCTGAACGTTGCCACCGCTCGGCGCGCGAGCGGCGGTCTCGAGCAGCGAGCGGAGCTGGTCGTCGTCGACCGGCTGATCGGTGAACGCCCGGATCGAGGCACGCTGACGGACGGCGTCGGAAACATCCATGCCGGGCAGTCTGTCGGCAGTGCTGCGGCGCGATCGAATCGGATCAGCGGGACCGGAGCTTCGTCCAGTAGTGACGGCCGACCTCGATCAGGACGGTCGCCGTGATCGCGGCGCCGAAGGCGACGAGGAATGCTCGGGTGTGGTCGTCCTCGAACGCCTTGCCGCCGATGTAGCCGAGGAGCGCGGCGTACGTCGCCCAGATCAGCACGGCGGCGGTGATCCACGACGTGAACCAACGCCGAGGCTGGCGCGTCACGCCCGACGAGATCGTGAGCGCGGTCCGCCCACCCGGGATGAATCGTGCCGTGATCAGCAGGAGCCCGCCACGGACACGGATTTGTTCCTCGGCCCACACGAGTCGGTTCTTCTGCTTCGGGCGAGACTCGGCCTGGCGCTCGATCCAACCGGACAGGTGGTTGCCGATGAAGTACGCCGTGTGATCGCCGATGAACGCACCGGATGCGCCGAACAAAATCACGAGCAAGAGCGACTGGTCGCCAGCGCCGGCAGCGACGCCGCCGATGATGACCATCGTTTCGCTCGGCACGATCGGGATCACCGAGTCGAGGATCGCGATCACGAAGATGATCAGCAGGAACCACCAGTTCGCCGAGAACTCCCCGAGCCAGTCGGCGAGATCGGTGATCACGTTCGCGAACAGGACGGGTTGCATGCCCCCGGCACGCTATCGCCAGGCCGGTGTGACCGGCGGGCAGTTCGGTCGCGTCAGGCAGTTCGTCGCGTCAGTTCGACGAGTCGTGGAACGCAGCCGGCCGGAGGCCGGTGATCGCGACGTCGGTGGCCGACGCATAGATCTTCGCCCAATCGACGACCTCGTCGGCGATGCCGTCGAGCTCGAGGCTGACGAGCCCGTGGCACGTGCCCCACAGCCAGGCCGTCGCGGCGGTGCTGTCGAGATCGGCGGGGAAACGCACGGCACCCCGTTCGGCCGCCCGTTCGAGGCGAGCGACGAAGTTGCCGAGCCCGGCGAGTGCACGGTCGACCGACTGAGCGCTGGGATTCGCGCCTCGGAACATGATCTCGTAGTACATCGGGTGCTCGGTCGCGAAGGACCGGTAGGCGATCGCGACTCGGCGGAGATCGTCGAGCGCGTCGTCGGTCTCTTCGACCTGCTCGATCGCGTCGAACAGCTTGTTGTAGCCGTAGACGTACAGCTCGTCGATGACACCGTCCTTACCGCCGAAACGGGAGTACACGTTCATCGTGCTCATGCCGGCCTCGGTGGCGATGCGGCGGACGGTGAGCGCGTCGGGGCCCTCGCCGGCCAAGAGGCGGTGTGCGGCGGCCAGCAGTGCTTCGCTGGTCTCGTCGTGGACTCGGTTCATGGTGCAACTCCTGTCGGTGACCGGTCGCCCTCCCGTCCGCCAAGCCGGGAAGGTGAGATCCACGGTAGTGATCGCGGCGGTCAGCGACCAGCCGATAACACCAGTACTGAACGGAATTTCTCGCTATGCGTTGCGTCAGTGGCGCCGAGAGTGGTGAATGTACCGCTACGGCCACCAACCGTGAAATACGTGATGACGTCGTCATCCGGCGCGCGTCGTCGGGCCTGTGTCCGCACCCCGGTGCCCGCGGACGTGTGATGCCGATCTACGCTCCACTCATGCGCGTCTCCGTCAACACCGAACTGTGCCAGGGGCACAACCGCTGCTACGCCCTCGCTCCCGAACTGTTCGACGTCGACGACTACGGCACTGCCGTCGTCATCGGCGACGGCACCGTGTCCCCCGAACTCGAGGACAAGGCGCGACTCGCCGTCGCCAACTGCCCGGAATACGCGATCACGATCGACGAGGCGTCCTGATGAGCGCCACGTCCGACGCCTCGAGCGACCTGTACGGGCCGGTCGAGGACTGGGCCGACGACCTCGACCACGCCGACCCCGAGTACAACCGTCGGGCGCACGAGATCTGGCACGACCTGCGTGAAGGCGGATGCCCCGTCGCCCACTCCGACCGATACGGCGGCATGTGGGCACCGCTCACCCACGACTACGTGAAGGAGGTCGCGTACGACACCGAGCACTTCACCAGCCAGGGCGTGATCGTCAACCGCGGCCGGCCGATCGCACCGCCGCCCGTCGGCCCGGCACCCCCGATCACGAGCGATCCGCCGTTCCACCAGGTCGCACGCCGTCTGTTGCTGCCGCCGTTCTCGCCGAAGCGGATCGAGGCGTGGGACGACGACGTGCGCGACCTGTGCCGATCGTTGCTCGACGACATGGGCGACATCGAGGCGGGTGCCTCGGTCGTCGACGCAGCGGTGCAGTACGCCCAACACATCCCGGTCAACGTGATCGCTCGCATGCTCGGCTTCCCGACGACGGACGACGACTACTTCCGGCGCTGCGTCCACGAACTGATCGAGCGGGTCAACGAGCCGCTCGACGACGAACGCGACGACGGCCCGCGGCTCGATCTCTATCTCGATCGCCAGATCGAGGAGCACCGCGCCAACCCACGCGACGACCTCACGACGTTCCTGCTCGAGGCGGAGATCGACGGTAACAAGCTGTCGCACGAGCACGTCCGAGGTTCGATGGTCTTGCTCCTCATCGCCGGGATCGACACGACGTGGAGCGCGATCGGCTCGTCGCTCTGGCACCTCGCCACCCATCCCGACGATCTCGAGCGGCTGAGGAACGAGCCCGATCTGATGCAGTTCGCGGTCGAGGAGTTCCTCCGGGCCTACGCACCGGTCACCATGGCCCGTCTCGTCAAGGA
This sequence comes from Ilumatobacter fluminis, assembly GCF_004364865.1. Taxonomy (NCBI): domain Bacteria; kingdom Bacillati; phylum Actinomycetota; class Acidimicrobiia; order Acidimicrobiales; family Ilumatobacteraceae; genus Ilumatobacter; species Ilumatobacter fluminis. The sequence goes on along the minus strand of NZ_SOAU01000001.1, from coordinate 3,580,002 downwards.
GGACCACGACTTCCACGGCTGCCCCATGAAGGCCGACGAGTGGGTCCTGCTGCCGTTCCCGGCGGCCAACCGCGACCCGGCGTTCTTCGACGACGCCGAAGAGTTCGTGATCGACCGGGCCGAGAACCGCCATGCAGCGTTCGGGCTGGGCATCCACCGGTGCCTGGGTTCCAATCTGGCCCGGCTCGAGCTCCGGGTCGCGATCGAGGAGTTCATCGCCCGCTTCCCGGCGTTCAGCCTCGGCGGCGAGACGCGCTGGAGCGTCGGCCAGATCCGCGGGCCGCGGGAACTCCCGCTTCGCATCGACGCCGTCGCGTGATCGAGGGCGCCGCCGACGAACCGACCGCCGCCGATCGTTGGCGTGACGCGCTCACCGCCTGGTCGCTCCCCGAGCGAGTGCTCGAGGCCGCGACCGAGTCGCCGTTCCGCCACGACGTCGCCCGCTTCGCGGTCGACGACACGATCGAGCGGGAGTCGACGTCCGCCCGCTGGGCGCGCGAGGTGCTGCCGCCGCGCGGCGGCACCGTGCTCGACGTCGGTTGCGGCGGCGGGAGGTCGGTGGCACCCCTGATCCCGCCCGCGACCGAAGTGATCGGGGTCGACCGGACCGGGGCGATGCTCGACGAGTTCGTCGACGCCGCCACCCGAGCCGGAGTCGCACGCCGAACCGTGCACGGAGACTGGCCCGACGTCATGGCGACGACACCGACCGCCGACGTCGCGATCTGTCATCACGTCCTGTTCGACGTCGCCGACGTGGTGCCGTTCCTGATCGCGCTCACGGCTCGCGCCCGGCTCGCAGTCGTCGTGGAGCTCCCCGTCCGGCACCCGATGACGGCCTGGAGCGAGGCGTTCGAACACTTCTGGGAACTCGATCGTCCGGACGGCCCGACGCATCTCGACCTGGTCGCGGTCCTTCGGGAACTCGGACTCGACCCCGAGTACACGGTGTCGCCGCGTCGCCCGCTGTCACGGTTCGGTGCCGATCCCGACAACCTCGTGCCGGTCGCCCGTCGCCGCCTGGCGCTCCCGGCCGACCGCGATGGCGAGTTGGCACACTGGCTGGCCGAGCACCCACCGGCGTTCGTCGCCGAGGTGGCGACGATCCGGTGGCCGGGCGCCGCCGACCCGGTCGGTCACCCGATCGCGTAGCCGACCGTCGCCGCGGCGAGACAGGTCGCCGTCGTGATCGAAACGATCGTTGCCCGTGCCTGCCATGGACCGCGGCTCGCCTCGAGCGCGAACGTGCTGAACGTGGTGAGCGCCCCGCAGCCCCCGGCGCCCAGCACCAGCAACCAGTCGCGCCCGACGTCGATGCCGAGCAACAGCCCGAGCAGGAACGACCCGGCGACGTTGACGGCGAGCGTGCCACGCCAACCAAACCCGGCCAGCGCATACCGAGCGACGCCGCCGAGGGCGGCTCCTGCGGCGATCCCGAACGCGATCACGCGCCGACCCGCCGCCCGGCGGCAACTGCCAGGAGACCACCGGCGAGCGTGACGGCGACGTAGGCGACGGCGGTGCCGACACGGTCGGCGTCGAGCAACGCCCGCGTCTCGTTCGAGAACGCCGAGAAGGTGGTGAATCCGCCGAGGAGGCCCGTCACGCCGAAGAGCCACCGGTCGGAGCCGGGCTCGATCCGCGATGCGGCGAGGCCGATGAGCAGGCAGCCGATCAGGTTGACGAGCAGGGTCTCCCAGGGAAGGCGGCCCGGCTCGGTGCCGATCCACTCGGCGATCTGCCAGCGGCCGAGCGCGCCGGCGGCGGCGCCGACGGCGACGAGCCCCGCCGATCGTGCTTCGAACGCGGGCGACCGATCCATTCGGACATTCTCACCGAACGCTCACCTGGTTCTGGTGTACTCGTACCGTGAAACTGCTCGTGGCCGAAGACGATCGCTCGGTCCGCACGTCGTTGGTGCGCGCCTGCGGTCTCGAGGGGTACGAGGTGGCGGCGGTCACCAACGGCGCCGAGGCACTCGAACGGTTCGCAGTCGAGCAGCCCGACCTCGTGCTGCTCGACGTGTCGATGCCCCACGTCGACGGGCTCACGGTGTGCCGGGTGCTCCGCGCCGAAGGGCACCGTGTCCCGGTGCTCATGCTGACCGCCCGGACCGAGACCGGTGATCGCGTCGCCGGCCTCGACGCCGGAGCAGATGACTACCTCACCAAGCCCTTCGATCTCGACGAGTTGTTCGCCCGTCTCCGCGCCTTGACCCGGCGAGCACACGACTTCGCCGAGTCGCCCGTGAGCGGACCCGGGGAGGAACTGGTCCTCGACGATCTCCACCTGGACCTGGCAGGGCGACGCGCTCGGCGCGCGGACGCAGACATCGACCTCAGCAAGACCGAGTTCGACCTGCTCGAACTGCTGGTCCGGAACGCCGGCATCGTGCTCGATCACTCCACGATCTACGAACGGATCTGGCACTACGACTTCGGCCCGGACTCGAAGAACCTCGCCGTCTACATCGGCTACCTCCGCCGCAAGACCGAGGTCGACGGCGCCCGACGCCTCATCCACACGGTGCGTGGGGTCGGATACGTCGCTCGATCGGACGATCGATGAGCTTGCGCTGGAAGATCGCGCTGGCGATGGCGGCGATCGCCGTCGTGTCCACGGTCGCCATCGGCGCGGTCAGCTATCGCTCGACGCGTCAGCAACTGTTGAGTGAGGTCGACCGCTCGCTGCTCGACGTCGAGAGCGTCTTCCGCCAGGGCCAGTTCGGCCGCGACCCGCTGCCGGAACGAGGACCGCTCTCGGGGCTCGACGCCCGGATCGTCGACTCGTCCGGTTCGGTCCTGGAGTCGACGTTCCCCGTCGACTTCCCCGTCGACGCCGCCGCAGCGGCGACGCTCGGACGTCGAGCGGCGACCACGATCGACACGGTCGACACCGACGACGGCGCCTATCGGGTTCGCACCGTGGGGTTCGCACGTGGAGCGATCCAGTTCGGTCGATCGCTCGCCGAGACCGAGCGAGTTCTCGACGGGCTCCGTGTCCGGATCGTGCTGTGGTCGCTGCTGGTCGGTGGTCTCGCCGCGGCGCTCGGTTGGTGGATCTCGTCGGCGGCGACGAAGCCGCTCCGTCGTCTCACCGAAGCGGCCGAGCAGGTCGAGGCGACCGGCCGTCTCGACGTCGAGGTCGGCCCGGACGACCGCACCGACGAAGCCGGTCGCCTCACCGCAGCGTTCCGGGGGATGCTCGCTGCACTGGCCCGCTCGAAGGACGAGCAGCGACGCCTGGTGCAAGATGCCGGTCACGAACTGCGGACGCCGCTCACGAGTCTGCGGACCAATCTCGACGTCCTGGACCGCTATCCCGATCTGAGCGACGACGACCGACGCGAGATCGTGCGTGACCTGCGCGCCGAGGTCGACGAGCTCACCGATCTCGTGGACGAGGTCGTGACCGTGGCGACGGGTGAGTCGTCGGACGAGCCCGCGGTCGAGCTCCGACTCGACCAACTGGTCGCCGACGTCGCCGAACGGTACGGACGACGAACCGGCCGGACGATCGAACTGTCGTCCCGACCGACGACGGTGACCGCACAGCGGTCGGCGGTGCAGCGGGCGGTGTCGTGCCTGCTCGACAACGCAACCAAGTTCGATCCGTCCGACGAAGCGATCAGCGTCACGGTGGCCGAGGCGACCGTCACGGTCGCCGACCGGGGCCCGGGCATCGCCTCGTCCGACCTGCCGTACGTCTTCGAGCGCTTCTATCGCGCCGACGTCGATCGCACCCGGCCGGGATCGGGCCTCGGCCTGTCGATCGTCGACGCGATCGCCCGCCGACATGGCGGTCGTGCGTTCGCCGACCGGCGGGTGGGCGGTGGCGCCGAGGTCGGCTTCCGGCTCGGCCCGTGGCCGCCCCCGCAGACTGCCGACTCTCACCCTCCTCTCACCTCCGTCTGATCTGGTTCACGTCGGGGCGCACGAACGTGGCATGCGTCCCACCGATGCACAGGAGATCCACATGACGAACCAACTCCCGCCGCCCCGAGTCCCCGAACCGCCGGCCACGCCGCCCGCCCGCTCGACCAGCCGCCGCCTGGTCGCCGCCGGTGTCGGCGCCGGCATGCTCGCCGGGGGCGTGATCGGCGTCGCGGCCGGCGTCCCGAACCTGACGAGCGCCGCGACCCCTGCCGTCGTCGACGAACCCGTCGAACAGACGTCGACCGACGAGACCGACGAGACCGACGAGACCGATGCCGGCCGCCAGGCGACCGGTGAACGACTGCGCGAACGGCTGCAACCCCTCGTCGACGACGGCACGATCGATTCGACGCAGGCCGACGCCGTGTCCGAGTATCTCGCCGACGAGTGGAACGAACGGCCGGGCCGCCGTGGTCACGGCCGTCGGGCGCACCCCCTGCTCGAAACCATCGACACCGCCGTCGAGGTCATCGGCGTCGACGCCGAGACGCTTCGTGACGAGCTCCGCTCCGGCAGCTCGCTCGCCGACATCGCAACGGCGAACGGCCTCGATCCGCAGACGCTCGTCGACGCCCTCGTCGCCGAGGCCGAGGCGATGCTCGACCAAGCCGTCGCCGACGGTCGGATCGACGCCGATCGGGCCGAGGAACGCGTGACCGACCTCACCGAGCGGGTGACCGCCCGTGTGAACGGTGAACGGCCGGTCCGCGGCGACACGGCCGACGGCGACTGATACGTCGGCTCGAATCAGCCCAAAGTCCCTATGCGCCCGGCTTCGGCCGGGCGCATACTCGTGTCGAGACGTCGAATCGCGACGGGCGACACGAGGAGGTGCACGATGGCCGAGACCCCAGTGATCGTCGAGGCCCCCGTGATCGTGGTGGGGGTCGACTCGAGTGCCGAGTCCGACACGGCGATCGAGTGGGCGCGCGCGGTCGCCCCGTCCGATGCCCGCATCGTGCTCGTCCACGCGTGGGAGCTGCCGATCGTCACCGGCTACGACGTCGTCATCCCGCTCGACCCGGCCGAGATCGAGGCGTCGGCGAACGCGGGCCTCCAGGCGGTGGTCGACGAGCTCGACGACGACCGGATCGAGACCGAACTCGTGCAGGGCCACGCCGGCAAGGGTCTGATCGGTGTCGCCGACGAACGCGACGCCTCGATGATCGTCGTCGGACACCGTGGCAAGGGCCGGATGTCGATGATGCTCGGCTCGACGGCGAACTATGTCGTGCATCACAGTGAGCGGCCCGTGATCGTCATCCGCGGCGACCACGTCGCTCCCCCCGCCCGAATCGTGGTCGGAGTGGACGATCACGACATCGACGACGAGCACGTCGAGAACGAATCGGTCCGTGCCGTCCGCTGGGCATACGACCTGCCCGGCGCCCGCCACGTCGAGGTGGTCCACGCCTGGTTCCTCCCGGCGCTCGCCGTCGGCATGTTCACGCCGGCGGTCGCCGAACTCGACCAGATGGACGCGGCGGCGAACGCCGTCGTCGAGCGCATCGTCGAGGTGGTCGGTCCACCGCCCGACGGTGTGACGGCGACCGGAGCGGCGGTTCGTGGGACGCCGGGCTTCGCGCTCATCGAAGCCTCCCGCGACGCCGATCTGGTGGTCGTGGGTTCCCGGGGCCGCGGTGGGTTCGCCGAGCTCCTGCTCGGCTCGACCTCGGCCGAGGTCGCCGCCCACAGCCACGCTCCGGTCGCCGTCATCAGATAGGGGTGGGACCCCGACGGTTCGCGTGCCGTTGCCCGTGGGTGGCGGGCGACGGCACGCACTGCTCGGTCCGTAGGGTGTGCGGGTGATCTGTGTCGATCTCGCCGGTGTCGGCATCGCCCAACCCGACAAGCAGCTGTTCGCCGACCTGTCGTTGACGGTCTCGTCCGGCGACCGGATCGCGATCGTCGGCATCAACGGATCCGGCAAGTCGACGCTGCTGCGCCTGCTCGCCGGCTCCCAGCAGCCCGACGAGGGCGAGGTCCGCTTCGGGCGCGGCGTCCGGATCGCCGTCCTCGACCAGGATCCTCGGCTCCCGGCCGGCACCGTCGCCGAGTACCTGGGCGATTCATGGGAGGTCGCGGCGGTGGCGACCTCGCTCGGTGTCCAACCGTTGCTCGACCGGCCGACCGACGAGCTGTCCGGCGGGCAGGCGAAGCGGGTGGCTCTCGCCCGTGCGCTGGTCGGCGAGTTCGATCTGGTCCTGCTCGACGAGCCGACGAACCATCTCGATCTCGAAGCGATCGAGTGGTTGGAGCAGCGGCTCGCCTCGGCTCCGGCAGCCCTCGTGACGATCACTCACGACCGTCACCTCATGGATCGGCTGACCACGGCTCGCGGTGATGGTCGCGTCGTCGAGATCGAGCGTGGAACGGCGTACGTCCACCGAGCCGCCGCCGGTGCCTCGGCCTATGCGACCTACCTCGACGGTCGTGCCGAACGCGACGCCCGTGCGGAGAGCGAGGAGGCGACCCGTCGAATTCTCGCCCGCCGAGAGCTCGAGTGGCTCCGTCGGGGCGCACCGGCCCGTTCGTCCAAGCCGAAGGCGCGCCTGCGTACGGCGAACGAACTCGTGTCCGGCGGGCCCGAGTCGGCGGGCGTCCGCGGTGACGAACTCCTCCTCGACGTCGGCACGACGCGACTGGGCAACCAGGTGCTCGAACTCGTCGGCGTCGGCCAGCGCTACGGCGAGCATCAGGTGTTCCGCGACATCGACCTGCTGGTCGAGCCGGGTGCGCGTCTCGGTGTGGTCGGTCCGAACGGCGCCGGCAAGTCGACCCTGCTCGACATCGTCGCCGGACGCACCGAACCGGACTCGGGTTCGGTCCGCCGTGGTTCGACCGTCGTCACCGGGTACGCCGATCAGCAGACCACCTTGCTCGACCCCGATGCGATCGTCCGCGAGATCGTCGCCGGGCCGACCCGGCAACCCGACTGGGAGGACCGTGTCCTGCTCGAACGATTCTGGTTCGACTCGACGGCGCAGTACGCGCCGGTGCGGATGCTGTCGGGCGGCGAGCGGCGGCGTCTGCAGCTCGTGATGGTGCTCGCGGCGAAGCCCAACCTGCTCGTGCTCGACGAGCCGACGAACGACCTCGACCTCGACACCCTGCGCGCCCTCGAGGGGTTCCTCGACGAGTGGCCCGGCGCGCTCGTCGTCGCCAGCCACGACCGGACCTTCCTCGACCGGACCGTCGATCACGTGCTGGCGATGGAGCCCGGCGGATCGGTCGCTCGGGTGCCGGGCGGCGTCCAGGGATGGCTCGCCGCCCGGTCGGCCAAGCCGCAGGCTCCGGCTCGCAAACCCGTCGGCGACACACGACCGCCCCGGGTGACGACCGGCCGGGAGATCCGCCGGACCGAACAGGCGATGGAGAAGCTGCAGCGGCGCGCCGAGCGGCTCCACGACGATCTGGCCTCGACGACCGACCGCGACGAGATCGCCCGGATCGGTGGCGATCTCGCCGCCGTCCAGGCCGAGATCAGCGAGTTGGAGGATCGGTGGCTCGAGCTCTCCGTCGATCCCGATTCGTGAGCGCGATCGCGCCGATCAGGACGAGCAGCGGGAGCACGCGCCACGGCCAGTCACCGGTGGACGAGTACCAGGTCGTGCCGGTTCGCAGGGGAATGTCCCGGGTGATGACCGCCCGCTCGCCGACGTCGGTGCGGTCGAACACGTCGCCGTCGGGTGACACGAACGCCGAGAAGCCGGTGGGAGCCACCTGCACCACCCATCGGCCGGTCTCGGCGGCGCGCAGCCGGCTCGACGCGACCTGCTGGGTCTGCAGGATCGTCCAGGTGTAGCTCGCGCCGTTGGTCGGGTTGACGAGGAAGTCGCCATCGTCGGCGGCGCGTCCGCGGTCGCCGAAGAAGACCTCCCACGAGATCATCACGCCGATCTCGATCTCGGTTCCCTCGTACGGCATCGGCAGCACTGCCGGGCCCTGCCCCTCGGTGGCGTCGGAGGCAACGTTCTCGAGCGGTGCACCGAGTGCCTCGAGCAGGCCCCGGAACGGCACGTACTCGCCGAACGGCACGATGTGCACCTTCTCGTACCAGCCGGCGACCTCGCCGTCGGGGAGCACGAGCACCTGTGCGTTGACGAAGCTGTCGTCGACCGGGTGCTCGGAGTACTCGGAGTCGATCGTGACGCCGACCGACAACGGCACCCCGAGGCGAGCGGCCTCGGCGGCGACGAGTGCGTACTGGTCGCTCTCGAGGAACGCCTCGTCGTTCACGTCGATCCCGTTCTCGGGCCAGACGACGAGGTCGAGATCGTCGGACGGTTCGATGGCGCGGGTCGCCTCGACGAGGCGTTCGGTCACGACCCTGCTCGGGACGTCGAGCGCCCGCGTGCCTTGTTCGCCGCCGCCTTGCACCGCCGCCACGGTGATCGGCTCCGGATCGTCACGGTCGGCGCCTGCCGGGGCGACGACGGCGACGAGCGCGAACGCCGCAGCCACGATCGCGGCGAACACGCCGGTCGGGTCGACGTACTCGTCGCGCCGCTCGGCGGCGTTGCGAGCGATCCGTATCAGGGCCGGCAGCGCAAACCCGACCTGGAACACGAACCAGGTGAGCAGGAGCGACCCGCCGAGGCGGGCAACACCGAGCAGTGGGCCGCCCGCCTGGGAGATGGCGAGTGAGGCGAGCGGGACACCACCGAACGGGAACACGAACCGCAGCGCCTCGGCCAAGGTGTGGGCGGCAGCGCGTCCGACGGGCGACCACCGGCCGGCCGGTGCCACGGCGGCCGCAAGGGCGTGCAGGGCCGAGAACCACAGGCAGGCGACGAGATAGCCGGGCACCGTCAGGAACCACATCCAGGCCATCGACAGGTACATCCACCCGATGCCGAACGCGAACCCGGCAAGGGCGCGACGACGGCGGGACGATTCGCCGGCGATCGACCAGCCGAACACGGCGGTGCCGACGAAGGCGAGCGGCCAGAAACCCCACGGCGGCATCGACAGAGCGACGAGCAGCCCACCGGAGGCCGCTGCCACGGGTTGCCGCCAGATCGGCGGCCCCGGAGCGGGGTCGGGCATCAGCTGATCAGGTCGGCGAACACCACGATGCGCTGTGCGGTCGACCCGGGCGGGTGGCACGCGAACAAGGTGGCGGTGGGCGTCGGCGTCGGGTTGATGATCCAGACGTCGGTCGGCTGGACGACCTCGACCCGGTTGACGGCGTACACGTGGGTGCCGTTGTCGTCGCTGAAGATGATCTGGTCGCCGGCGACGAGCTGATCGACGTCGCGGAAGACACGGTTCTTGCTCGTACGGTGGCCGCCGATCACGTTGTTGCCGGCCTGGCCGGGCATCGCACTCCCGGGCCAGTGGCCGGGTCCGACGTCGAGGGTCGTCATGCGGATGCCCTCGTACATCGTCGTGTCGACCCCGATCTTCGGGATCTGGATCCGGCCCAGCGAGATGACGGGCTCGGCGGCGTACGTGTCGGTGGGCGGAGCGATCGGTTCGGTCTCTTGGGCCTCGTAGAACGTGGCCTCGTCGACGACCGTGGTCGTGGTCGCACGTGCGATCAACTCGGTGACCTCGGCGGTCGGGAGCGTGGTGGTGGTCGTCGGCGCCCGGGTGGTCGTCGACTTCGGCACCGTCGTGGTCGTGGTGGTCGGCGCTGCCGTGGTCGTCGTGACCTCGGTGGTGGTGGTGCTGGTCGTCGTCTCGGCCGCCTCGGCCGTCGGCTCTCCGCCACCACTGCAGGCGCTGAGCGACAACATGCCGACCACGCCGAGCGCGAACAGCGAACGTGGGGAGATCGTCCGGGGGCGCATAACAACCATCATGTCAGACTTCCATCGGTTCGTGCAGTCGATTGCTTGATCGATTCGGCGGCCGCGCGACCCGACGCGATGCAGGCCGGCACCCCGATCCCGTCATAGCTCGCCCCGGCGAGCGCCACGCCGACGGGCAGCGCCGCTCGGGCGCCCGCGACGAGGCGGTGATGATGCGGGCGGTACTGCGGGAACGCGCCCCGCCAACGGGTGATCGCCAGCTCCGACGGTTGCAGGTCGATCGACAGGTGACGCCCGACCTCGTCGGTGACCGCGGTGATCACCTCGTCATCGGACAGGTGCATGACGGGCAACGCGTCGCGTCCCAGCGAGATGCGCAGCAACTGGCCGCCGTCGGGCCGCCAGTGGGCCCACTTCTGCGACGCGAACGAGGCCGCCGTGACGAGCCGCTGATCGGGCTTCGGCACGAGGTAGCCGCTGCGACCGGCCAGGCGGTCGGGCCAGTCGGGCTGCACCAGGCGGACCATGATCACGTCGGCGGTCTCGATGGCGCCGATCGCCGCAGCGCCGTCGGCCGCCGCCGTGCCGAGCAGCCGTGCCGTCGCAGACGCGGGTGTCGCGAGCACGACGGCGTCGAACGGGTCGTCGTCGACGCGCCAGCGGTCGCCGTCACGGTCGAGCGCGGACACGGGCGTCCCGGTTCGCACGACCACGCCGAGTCGTTCGGCATCGGCTGCTGCGGCGGACGCCAAGCTCCCCATCGACGTCGCCGGCGCACCGAAGATCGGGCCGGCCGGCGACGGCGGGGCGGGACGTCGACGTCCGGCGAGCAGCAGGCTGCGGTTCCCGCGGGCGAGTCCGGCGAGTTGGGGCACCGCCTCGAGGCTCCAGCGGTCGGTGTCGGCGGCATAGATGCTGCCGACGAGCGCGTCGACGAGGCGTTCCTGGACCTCGTCACCGAACCGGGCCCGTACGAGTGCGCCGAGGCAGTCGTCCGGGTCGGTGGCGGGCAGGAACGGCTCGAGCGCAGCCCGCGCCTTGCCCCGCCACGACAGCAGCGACGACGTGGCGAACGGCCGGACCTTCGACGGCATGCCGAGCACGAGGCCGCCCGGGATGTCGTGCAACCCGTCGTGCCACACCGACGCCGACGCCGACGTGGGCGACACGATGTCGGTGAGACCGACCTCGTCGGCGAGCCGGCTCGCGTCGGGCGCACGGAGGAGGTAGGCGTCGGCGCCCTCGTCGACGTGGGGAAGGCCGGCGAACGACGACGACCGGAGCTTGCCGCCGACCCGCTCGTCGGCCTCTCTGATCTCGACGTGATCGAAACCGTCGACGAGTTCGCGAGCGGCCGCCAGGCCGGCGATGCCGGCGCCGACGACGAGTGCCCGACGCTCAGCCACCGAGCCGGGCCGCCTCGTCGTGGACCCGGGCTGCCAGTGCTGCGAGCACCGTCGGGTCGTCGTTGACGCACGCCGTGCGGTCGAACGCGAGTCCGAGTTCGTCCGCCCGCTGCGCTGCCTCGATGTCGAGGTCGTAGAGCACCTCGAGATGGTCGGCGACGAAACCGACCGCCGACACGATCACGCCGTCGACGGTGTCGTCGGAGCCGAGCGTGTCGAGGACCTCGAGCACGTCGGGGCCGAGCCACGGCTCGGGTGTCCGTCCGGCGCTCTGCCACGCGATCTGCCAGTCGGACCCTTCGGCCAACCCGAGACGTTCGGCGACCGCCTCGGCGGTCGAGCGCAGCTCGTCGGGGTAGATGTCACCGGCGGCGATGATCCGCTCGGGCAGGGAGTGAGCCGTGAACAACACCCGCGTCGCATCGGGCGCCGCGGCCAGGCGTGCTGCCAGATCGTCGGCGATGAACGACACGAAGGCCGGCTCGGTCGCCCACGAACGCACCCCGCCGACGGCGATCCCGTGCGGTTCCGCTGCGGCGGTCAACCGGTCGAGATACTGGCCGATCGAGTAGGTCGAGTCGTGCGGGGCGAGCACGATCCCCACCGCCCGTCCGACACCCTGCGCGGCGAGGGCGTCGACCGTGGCCTCGATCTTCGGGTCGGCGTGCTTGAGACCGATCACGACCTCGTACTCGCCCGGGGCGATCGCCTCGAGTGCGGCGGCGAGACCGGCACGCTGTGCCTCGGTCCGCTCGGCGAGCGGGCTGAGACCACCGATCGCCTCGTAGCGGCCCGTCAGCTCGGCGAGCAGTTCGGGTGTGGGCGGCCGCCCGCGGCGGATGTCGGTGTAGTACGGCTCGATCTGATCGGCCGAGGTCGGGGTGCCGTAGGCCATCAGGACGACGGCGGTGCGTGTGGTCATCGACGGGTCTCCTCCTGGACGAACCGGGTGACGGCCTCGAGAACACCGGGGTCGGTGTCGGGTTGGACGCCGTGGCCGAGGTTGAAGATGTGCGCCGGGTGCCCGGCGTTGTCGGCGAGTACGGCCGCGGCGCCGGCGAGCGCCGGGTCGGTGCCGGCCAGCACGAGCGCCGGGTCGAGGTTGCCCTGGACGGCGGTGTCGGTACCCAGCCGGCGACGAGCGTCGGCGATGCGGGTGCGCCAGTCGAGCCCGATCACGCTGACGCCGCAGGCATACATCGACTCGAGCAGGTGGTCGCACCCGATCCCGAAGTGGATCGACGGGACGCCGGGATGACGCTCGCCCAACTCGGCGACCACGCGTCGCGAGTGCGGCTGGACGAACCGTTCGTAGTCGGCACGCGACAGCGCACCGGCCCACGAGTCGAACAACTGGAACGCGCCGGCGCCGTGGGCGAGCTGGGCGCTGATGAACTCGATCGCACTGGAGGCGAGCCGGTCCATCACGTCGTGCCACAAGACCTCGTCGGTCGCCATCAGCGCCTTGGTGTGCTGATAGGTGCGGCTCGGCGCCCCCTCGATCAGGTAGCTCGCGACCGTGAACGGAGCGCCGGCGAAGGCGAGCAGCGGCACGGTGGCCGGCAGCTCGTCGACGAGCAGATCGACGGTGTCGGTGACGTACGCGACGTCGTCGGCCTCGAGCGGGCGGAGACGGTCGAGGTCGGCCCGCGAACGCAGCGGCGTGTCGGCCACCGGCCCGCGACCCGGTTCGACATCGATCCCGAAGCCGACGGCGTGGGCGGGGACGACGATGTCGCTGTAGAGCACCGCCGCGTCGACGCCGTACCGCCGGACCGGCTGCAGGGTGATCTCGGCCGACAGGTCGGGCTGCTTGATCGCATCGAGGATCGATCCGTCGCCGCGAACGGCCCGGTACTCGGGAAGACTCCGTCCGGCCTGCCGCATGAACCAGACCGGCGTGTGGGTGGTCGGTTCGCCCCGGGCGGCGGCGAGGAACGGGGCGACGGTCGCCTCGTCGGATCGGGGGCGGTCGGTGTGGTCGCTGCGCTGCTCCATCCCTGGTCGACGCTATCGGCGAGGAACTCGCGAAGTGTCCCGGCAGATCGCCCGATAGAGTACATCGACCCCCAATTACGGCGGTTGCGGCCGCCGCACGGTCTCCACCGAACGAATGACGCAACACCATCCTGATCTTCCCGACGAGCAGGCGTACGTCGACCATGCGTACGACTGTCTCGAACAGAGCAAGCAGGCTGCCTGGCAGCTGCGGGACCTGAACGAGGCCGACCTCGGCGGCACGTTCCAGGCCCGGTTCGAGCGCAATGCGTTCGACGAGGCCCTGCTCAAGCGACTGACCGATCTCGACCTCGGCAATGCCGCACTGGTCTTCGGTCGGATCGACCGTCACGCCACCGACGACGCCGGTGCCCCGACCGACGAACTCGAGTCGTTCCACATCGGGCGCCTCGCCGTGGCCGACCCGAACGCCGAACCGGTCGTGATCGACTGGCGGGCCCCGGTCGCCGAACCGTTCTACCGCGCCACCGGCCGTGAGCCGATGGGCCTCGCCAGGCGTCGGCACTTCGCCGTCGAGGGACGCAAGCTGCTGGGGATCGAGGACGAGCTCTTCGGCGACGGGCACCTCGGCCTCGGCCACGACGAGGGCCTCGCGGAATCGTCCGGCGGCGCCGCCAACCTGCGGGGCTACAGCACGCTGATCGCGTCACTCGAGCGCGGCCGTACCGGCACGCTCGGCGACATCGTCGCCACCATCCAGGGCGAGCAGGACGAGATCATCCGATCGCCACAGGCCGGCGTCCTCGTCGTGCAGGGTGGTCCCGGCACGGGCAAGACGGTCGTGGCGCTCCACCGAGCCGCCTACCTGCTGTACACCCACCGGTTCCCGCTCGAAGACCAGGGCGTCCTCGTGATCGGGCCGAACCGCGTGTTCCTCAAGTACATCGAGCAGGTCCTGCCGAGCCTCGGCGAGGCCGGGATCGACCAGGTCACCCTCGCCGACCTCGTGCCGGGCGTGCGGTTCGCGACCCGCGACGAGGCGACCGACTCGACGCTCGCCCAGAAGATCAAGGGCGACGCTCGCATGAGCGACGTCATCGACCATGCCGTCAACGATCGTGAGCGCCCGCTGCGCGACGACCTCGTCGTGCCCTACGGCGCCGGCTACGTCCGGCTCCGTGCCGAGGAGTCGGCCCGGATCGTCAAGCAGGCACGCCGCCGGTTCCGTCGTCACAACGCGGCGCGGCGCTGGGTCGAGGGCGAGTTCTACAACGCGCTCGCCGATTCGTCCCGTGCCGACGTCTCGCCCCGGCAGGTCCGTGGCGAGATCCGCTCGCTGCCCGAGGTCCGCGAGGCGCTCGACCGGATGTGGCCGGTCCTGACGCCCGCCCAACTGTTGCACGACCTCTTCGGGTCGATGGCGCTGTTGCGACTCGCCGCCGGCGACGTGTTCGCCGAGCACGAGTACAAGGCGCTGCACCGTGCACGCAGCGAGCACGTCGACGATGTGCGCTGGACGCCGGCCGACGTGGCCTTGCTCGACGACGCTCGCGAGGTGCTCGGCCCGAAGCCCGGCAAGGGCGGCAAGATCGACGAGGCGGACGAGATCCGCACGTTCGGGCACATCGTCATCGACGAGGTCCAGGACCTCACGCCGATGCAGCTCAAGATGGCGACGCGTCGTTCGCTCAACGGGTCGATGACGGTCGTCGGCGACATCGCCCAGGCGACGGGCCCGCTGGCACCCGATCGCTGGGAGGACGTGCTCGAGTACCTGCCCGACCGCAAGCCGCCTCGCGTCATCGGTCTCTCCGTCGGTTACCGCATCCCGTCGCAGATCATGACGCTCGCCAACCGGGTGATGCGTGCGGCGACGCCGGGTCTGCGTGCGCCCGAGTCGGTGCGGGTCGGCGACGCCGAACCTCGGATCGAGCAGGTGGCGTCACGCAACGACGGTGTGGTCACCGAGGTCGAGCGGTTGCGCGCCGAGCTGCCCACGGCCTCGATCGCGATCGTGGCCCCCGACGACCTGTGCGACGATCTGTCCGAGGCGCTCGTCCTGGCCGGGCACCCGCACGGCCGCGCGGCGACCGCCGGACTCGATCAGCTGCTGACCGTGGTGCCGGTGAGCGTCGTGAAGGGTCTCGAGCTCGACGCCGTCATCGTCGTCGAGCCGGCGCGGATCGTCAGCGATCAGGAGCACGGCCTCCGAGCCCTCTACGTGGCCCTGACCCGCCCCACCCAGCGACTCTCGATCGTCCACACCGACGGCCTCCCCGCTTCCCTCACCTGAACAGAAGGGGTCAGGCACCTTCTGTTCTCACAGGGGCGGGGTGCGCCAACCGTGACGTCTCGAACAGAAGGTGCCTGACCCCTTCTGTTCCGACACCGTTCGTCGTCAGGAGACGAGGATGCGTTCGCTGGCGAAGGAGCCGACCCCGACGACGCCCTGACCGTCGATGTCGACCGTCAACGTGCCGTCGGGTGACGCCGCCGTCACGACACCGCAGCTGCCGGGACGCAGCGACGACTGCTCGAGGAACTCGAGCAACCCGGGTGTGAACTCGAGCTCTTCGGGGATGCGCTTGACCGTGAACCGCTCACCGACCGGGTGGTCGGACAGCGGTGACAGATCGAGTTCGACATAGTCACTCCCCGGGATCGGGTTGCCGTGCGGACACGTCGTCGGATCGCCGAGCAGGCGGTTCATCGCCACCTCGACGTTCTCGCTGATCACGTGTTCCCACTTGCCCGCCTCGTGGTGCGCCTCGGCCCACGACAGCTGCAACACGTCGGTCAGGAAGCGCTCGGCGAGCCGGTGTCGTCGCACGACCTGCTGCGCGAGCTCGAGGCCCTTCGGCGTGAGCGAGATCTTGCCCTCGTTCGTGATCAGACCCTCACCCTCGAGGCGTCGGATCATCTCGCTGACCGCAGGCCGGCTGACTTGCAGTCGGTCGGCGATCCGCGCCTGGATCACGTCGAGGTCGTCCTCAGCGAGTTCGAAGATGCACTCGCAGTACTCTTCGAACGCCGGGTGGTGCTCACCAGCCGCAGGCATGTCGTCAGTCTACGTGAACCTCAGCCGAAGGCGGCGACGCGGGCCGCCAGCTCGACCCGGTACGCCTCGGCGCGCCGGAGCTTGATGTCCTCGTAGCCGCGAACCTGATCGGGGAGGGAGGCGATCGCCACCGCCTCGTCGAGGTTGGTGGCGTCGAGCCCGGCGACGATGGTGTCGAGCGCGGCCTCGAACTCGGGGATCATCGCCCGCTCGACCTTGCGGACCTCGGCGTAGCCGAAGGGGTCGAGCTTGGTGCCACGGAGTCGCTTCATCGCCCGGAGCGCCTTGAACGACGGGGCGCCGGTCTTGTCGAACTTCAGCTTCTTCTGCATGCCCATCGCGCGCAGCATCGGCGGATGCAGATGGTAGGTGACCCGCGTGTCGGCGCCACCGACGGCCCGGTAACGGGCCTGCGACTCGTCGAGCAGTGCCAGGCGGGCGACCTCGTACTCGTCCTTGTACGCCATCAGCTTGTGGAGGTGGCGCGCGGCGGCCTCGGTGAGGACGGTCGAGTGTTCGTCGATGCGTCGCTCGGCGCTGCGAACCCGATCGATCTGTTTCCGGAACCGCCGGGCGTCGCCGCGGTCGCCCCAGTCGGCGAGATCGTCGGCCAGCCGGTCGATGAGCTGGTCGAGCGTCTCGACGCGAGGCGTCGTGATGCCGGCGATCGCCTCGACACCGTCGGGGTCGACGACCCACTGGCGTCCGTACCGGAACGAGGCGATGTTGGTGTCGACGGCGACGCCGTTGAGTTCGATCGCCCGTTCGACGTGCTCGGGTGCGATCGGGAGTGCACCGAGTTGAGCGGCCACGCCGAGTACGAAGATGTTGGCGGTGGCGGTGCTCCCGAACAGGCCGCCGGTGACGGCACCGGCGTCGACGTAGCGGTTGTGTTCGGCCCGTGACGACTGGTCGAGGCGGCGTCGCAACACGTCGAACGACGGGAACGGCTTGCCGCCCGGGTCGACGACCATCTCGCCCGTCGGGACCGCGTCGATCGAACCGACGACGACCGTCCGGTCGGGGCTGGCACCTTCGAGATGCTTGTCGCCGGCGCCCGACAGCAGGTCGAACGACAGGTAGCAGTCGACCCCGCCCGGCACGACGTGATTCGACGACGCCGGCGCGATCCGCGACACCCGGACGTCGCTCGTGACCGTGCCGGCCTTCTGGGAGAGGCCGGTCTGGTCGAGGCCGCGGACGTGGAAGCCGTCGAGCATCGCCGCGGTGCCGATGATCTGGCTGACCGTGACCACGCCGGTGCCACCGATACCGGAGAGGCGGAGCGAGAACTCGTCCGGGTCGACCAACCACGTCGGGGTCGGGAACTCGGTCGGCGCGGCGGGGATCTCGCGCGCCTCGGGTCGGGCGTCGGGGTCGACGCTCACGGTCGCGAACGCCGGGCAATCGCCCTCGAGGCACGTCATGTCGAAGTTGCAGCTGGTCTGGTGGATCGCGGTCTTGCGGCCGTACGGGGTGTCGATCGGCTGGACCGACAAGCAGTTCGACTTGTCGCCACAGTCGCCACAACCCTCGCAGATGCGCTCGTTGATGACGACCCGGAACCCCGGCTTGGCGATCAGGCCGCGGCTGCGGGCTCGCCGCTTCTCCGCCGCGCATCCCTGGTCGTGGATCAGGACCGTCGTGCCCTTCACCGCGGCGAGCGTGGTCTGGGCCTCGTCGAACCGGACCCGGTCCCACACCTCGACGCCGGCGGGGAACGTGACGCCGTCGAAACGCTCGGGGGCGTCGGAGGTCACGATGATGCGTCGGACACCCTCGGCCTTCAGCATCGTCGCGATCTCGGGGACGTCGACGGCGCCGGCTGCGTCCTGGCCGCCGGTCATCGCCACGGTGCCGTTGTGCAACAGCTTGTAGGTGATGTCGGTGCCGGCAGCGACCGATGCCCGGATCGCCAGCGAGCCGGAGTGGAAGAACGTGCCGTCGCCGAGGTTCTGGATCAGGTGGTCGCGTTCGACGAACGGCTGCATGCCGATCCACTGGGTGCCCTCGTTGCCCATGCAGGTCAGGCCGACCATGTCGCCGACCCGCTCGGGGTCCATCAACGCGATCATGCCGTGGCAGCCGATCCCGCCGCCGACCAGGGTGCCCGACTCGGTTCGGGTGCTGCGGTTGTGCGGGCACCCCGAGCAGTAGAACGGCGCACGGTTGACGGTGAGTGGGATGAGGTCGCGCTGGCGTTCGGGTGGCGGCTCGGGCGCGAGTCGGTCGGCGATCCGCTTCGACAGGTGGTGGCGCAGCGCCGGGACGATCGTGGTGGCGTCGAGTAGGCCGTTGTAGGGGAGCAGGGAGCGACCCTCCTCGTCGATCTTGCCCC
The DNA here is from genome assembly GCF_004364865.1 of Ilumatobacter fluminis. Classification (NCBI taxonomy): domain Bacteria; kingdom Bacillati; phylum Actinomycetota; class Acidimicrobiia; order Acidimicrobiales; family Ilumatobacteraceae; genus Ilumatobacter; species Ilumatobacter fluminis. Next base: position 3,561,550 of record NZ_SOAU01000001.1, on the reverse strand, counting down.
AGACGCGCGGCCGGTCCGGGACGTCGTAGAGGGCGTCGCGGACGAGGAGTTCGAGGGTCGGGTTCTTCTCCTCGACGACGATCACGTCGCTCAGCCCCTGGGCGAAGCGTCGCACGTCGTGGCGGTCGAGCGGGAGCGGCATCATCAGCTGCGCGAGCCGGATGCCCGCGGCGCGCAGGTCGTCGTCGGTGTCGAGGCCGATCAGCCGGAGCGCCTCGCGCAGTTCGTGGTAGGTGTGGCCGGACGCCGCGATGCCGACCCAGTCGTCGCCGGAGTAGACGGTCGCCCGGTTGAGCCGGTTCAGCACGGCGTACTCGCGTGCGATCTGGGTGCGAACCTCGTGGAACTCCTGCTCCATCTCCAACGTGTACGGCGTGATCAGTCGGCCGTTGGGCTGCGGCACGTAGGGCTTCCCGTCGACTTCCCATTCCGGGATGATCGGCGTCACGCGCTCGGGGTGCACGTCGATCGTGCCGGTGCCGTCGGCGACCGCCGTCACCACCTTCAGTCCGGCCCAGATCCCCGACGCCCGCGACACGGCGACGGCGTGACGGCTGAGATCGAGCGCTTCCTGGGCGTCACCGGGGTACAGCACCGGCATGTGGAGGTCGTGCAACGTCGCGTCGCTCGACGTCGGCAGGGTCGACGACTTGGCACTCGGATCGTCGCCGACCACGGCGACGACGCCACCCTTGGGTGCGGCACCGGCGAACACGCCGTGTCGGATCGCATCACTCGCCCGGTCGAGGCCGGGCGCCTTGCCGTACCAGATGCCGAGCACGCCGTCGTACTTGCAGTCGTCGAGGGTGACGGCGAGCTGGCTGCCCATCACCGCCGTCGCGCCGAGCTCTTCGTTCACGCCGCGTTGGTTGACGATCGGCAGATCGGGCACGGCCCTGATCGCCCGGTCGACCTCGTCGCCGTAGGCGCCGACCGGTGATCCCTGATAGCCGCTGATGAACGCAGCGGTGTTCAGCCCGGCAGCCCGGTCGATCAACAGCTGGTCGAGTGGCAGACGGGCGATCGCCTGGAGTCCCGAGACGAAGACCCGGCCGTCTTGTCGGCGGTACCGGTCGGCGAGCTCGTAGGCGGACACGTCCGGTCGTGCGGTATCGGTCACACCCTCATACTGCCCCAACTCGCGCCGCTCGTCATTCGCGACACCCCGATGTCGCTCCTCCGGGCGACACGGATCGGGTTGTGGCCCGTGTGGCACACTCGATGCCGTGATCGTCGTCGTCGGAGAAGCACTGATCGACCTCGTGATCGACCCGGACGGGTCGGTGGAGGCAGCGGCCGGCGGCGCCCCGTTCAACACCGCACGTGGGGTGGGGCGTCTCGGTGGCGACGTCGCGTTCGCCGGCGCGCTCGGGACCGACCGGTTCGGGACGATGCTGGCACGTCGTCTCGCCGACGACGGGGTCGACACGTCGACCGCTCCACGGGTCGACCTGCCGACGACGCTCGCCGCCGCCGAACTCGACGAACACGGCGCGGCGTCGTACCGCTTCTACTTCGCCGGCACCACGGCCCCGGCACTCGACGCGCCGCCGACGACGACGGGCGACGTCCTGTTCGCCGGCGGTCTCGGTCTCGTCCTCGAACCCATGGCCGACACGGTCGCGGCGACGGTCGCCGGTTTCGACGGGATGACGATGGTCGACGTCAACTGTCGGCCGCACATCATCCCCGATCGTCAGCGGTACGTCGATCGGGTTCGAGACATCCTGCTCCACACCGACGTCGTGAAGGTGAGCGACGACGACCTCGATTATCTCGTCCCGGGTGCGGCGCCGCTCGATGCCGCTCGCGGCCTGCTCGAGCGGGGGCCGAAGGTGGTGCTGCTCACCGCCGGAGCGGACGGCGCCCACGTCGTGACCGGATCAGGCGAGCGGCGCGTGCCGTCGATGCCGGTCGACGTCGTCGACACCGTCGGTGCGGGCGACTCGTTCGGGGCCGGGTTCCTGGTCGCGTGGGCCGACGGCGGCGACCTGACGGCGTTCGACGATCTCGACCGCCTGGCCGATGCCGCCGCGTTCGGCGCCCGCGTCGCGGCGATCGTCTGTACCCGCCGCGGTGCCGACCCGCCGACCCGCCCGGAAGTCGTCGGTTGATGTCAGACATCAACCGACCGGGTGTGTGTGACCCGACGCCCGGGTCGGTCGGTTGATGTCTGACATCAACCGACCATCAACCGACCGGGTGTCAGGCGGAGACCTCGGACGGCAGCAGATCGAGGATGAACTCGGTCCGGCCGTGATGGCCGTCCACGACCATGCACCCCAGTTCGTCACCGACCCGCCGGATCGCGCCCGACCGGTGTGACGACCGCATCACGAGACGGGTGTAGTGCAGCTGCCGCGCCCGCTCGACCATCGCCCGGCCGAGCTCGGTGCCCAGGCCCTCGTTGCGGTACTCGGGCGCGACGGCGAGGAAGAGTTCGCCGGCACCGTCGATGCGGGCCAACCCGACGACCTGCGCTTCGACGAAGACCGCCATCCGGAACCCGCCGCGCTGGCGGAGCGACGCGAGCAACGCCCGCGTCGGCTTGGGACGGCTGCTCGCGGTCGGGCCGAAGTAGCGACGCTCGACCTGCAAGCGGGTGAGGAACTCGTCGATGTCGCCGGCCAGTGATGGATGGTCGGCCGCGACGATCAGGGCCTCGACGGTGTCGGTGTCCTCGTTGTGCATGCCCACGATCATGACGGCACGACTTGAACGAGGCCGGTCGGGCGTGTGAACCCTGTGTTTCCGATCTGCGATCAGACGAGATAGTGCCGGACGGCGAGCCGCTCGGCACTGTCGTCGCCGGGCACCGGTAGCTGGCAGTTCACCCGCAGGCTCGGCCACTCCAGCGGGGCCAACTGCTGGTACTCGAAGGTCAACTCACCCGCCGCCGGGTGGTGGAACCGTCGGATCCGTGTCTCGAAGCCGGACACGTCGTGTTCGCGCCACCAGCGGGCGAAGTCGTCACTCACGCCGTGGAGCCGGTCGACGAGCTCGGCGAAGCCGGGGTCGCCGCGCAGGGTCGAGGTGCCGGCACGGAACTCGGCGAGTGCTTGTCGGGCGTGGATGTCCCAGTCGACGATCAGCTCCCGCGTCGCCGGGTCGCCGAACAGCACCCACAGCAGGTTGCGCTCGACGCCGTCGAGTTCGACGATACGCGGGTACAGGCGGGCCTGCGCTGCGTTCCACGCGAGGAACTCCCAGCGCGGTCCGAGCACGTAGGCGGGTGCCGGGTCGAGCGCCTCGATCAGTCGGACCAGTGCCGTCGGCGCCTCCTGGGGTGCCTCGACCGGTGCGGCGGAGGGCTGCGCGATCGCCAGGAGGTGCTCGATGCCGGCGTCGTCGAGCTTGAGAGCTCGACCGATCGCGGCGAGCACGTCGTCAGAGGCGTTGATGCGTCGCCCCTGCTCGAGCCACGTGTACCACGTGAGTGAGACACCGGCGAGCATCGCCACCTCTTCGCGCCGGAGGCCGGGCGTGCGCCGCCGCGACGCTCCTCGCGGCAGACCGACCTGCTCGGGGGTGACCGCGTCACGCCGAGCGCGCAGGAACTCCGCGAGTTCGCTGCGGTGATCGGTCGTCTGACTCATCCGACCCAGTCGACCACATCCTCACCCCCGGGTGCCAGGTGCCACCCCCACCCGTCATCCGACCTGTGATGCAGGGTCGAGCGTGCAGGACGGTCGGACGAGGTCAGACCTCATCCGACCTGTGATGCAGGGTCGAGCGTGCAGGACGGTCGGATGAGGTCTGACCTCATCCGACCGTCGTCGGGTCACGGGGCGCGGTAGGTGCGGCACGGTTGGCCGCGGAGCGAATCGCAGGCCGGCGCCGGATCGGGTGCGTCGATGCCATCGACGACCGGGAGGACGAGCCGAGACGGGGTGATCGTGTCGTGACCGATGGTGACCTGCTCGCCCTGGGCGATCGTGGTGTCGAACGCCCAGACGGCGCGGTTGCCGCCGGGTGCGTCGACGACGAGCCGCAGCTGCGAACCGGCGCGGAAGACGTGCCCGACCGGCAGGATCTCGACCCGGACGAGTTCGAACTCGCCGTCGGGCAACGGCGCCGCGTCGGCCTCGAGGTGGGTGGCGACCGGCCGCAGCTCGGTCGACGCAGCCTCGTCGAGGGCGCGATGCGAGGCCCGCAGCCAACCGCTCTGCACGTACAGCTCCTGACCATCGGGGCGAACCTCGGTGAGGGTCACCTCGACGTCGGTGTCGCCCAGGTTCGACTGGAGGAAGAGGTCGACCGACCCCGAACCGATCACGGCGACGTCCTCGGCGAGCGGTTCGGTGAGCCAGCCGGCGTACGTGCCGGGGCCCGACTCCTGCCAGTCATAGGTGACGTCGACCGTCCAGATACTCGAGCTCGACCCCTCGTAGAACGTCTGCGGAATGGCCTCGGGCAGCGCCAGGTACGTGGTCGATGCCGGCTCGGCGTCGGTCGGCTCGCTCGCGAGCACGCCACCGGACACGCCGTCACCCGACAGGTACCACGCCGTCGCCTGGGCGTCCGGGATCGGCCAGGCGTCGAACCCGGCCGAGTAGCGGGGGAGCGGTGTGAGCGGCGGCAGACCGTCGGCCGCACCCTCCTCGAACAACACCTCGATCGGGGGCTCGGCCTCGAACGCGGTCAGCGCCTCGTCGTACGTCATCCCGGCGAAGCGATCGCCATCGGGCAACGTGGCGGCGTCGGTCCCGAAGATGCCGGCGGCGAGCAGCGGCGCGACCGTTCGGGCGCCGTCGAGCGACGGGACCCGCTCGGCGACGTACAGGTCGAGGAACTCGACGAACCGGGGGAAGACCGCCGGTCCGATCGACTCGGTGTGGAGGCCGTTCGTCAGCGAGGCGTAGAAGGCGTCGGTGCCGGTGAAGCCGTCGAGCATGGTGGCGAAGTGACCGCCGGTCTGCTCGTCCTGCCACGCCCCGGCGACGAACGTCGGCACGGTGATCTCGTCGACGAACGTCCGGGGCGCGACCTCGCCGGAGGTCGCTTCGGTCCAGAACGGGTTGTCGAGGATCACGGCCGTCTGGTCGACGTTCTGGAGCCGGAGCAGCTGGTTGTCGGTGCACGTGTCGTCACCCGCGGCGATGCGGGCGGCGGCCCAGGCCTGGCCTTCGGGTTCGGCGTCGGCCTCACGGGCCTCGCTCCACGGGACGGCGAAGCCGGTGTTGAGGATGCCGCCCGGGTACAGGGTCGAGGCGTAGCTGTCGGCGATGACGCTGAACGGGGTGATCGCCGCGAGGCTCGGCGGTTGCGTTCGGGCGACGAACAGCTGGCTGATGCCGGGATACGACACCCCGACCATGCCGACCCGGCCGCCGAGCGCCCACGGTTGGGCGGCGACGACCTCGATCGCGTCGTACCCGTCGGTGCTCTGGGCGTGTTCGAAGTAGCGGAACGAGCCGCCGGAGCATCCGGTGCCGCGCATGTTGACACCGACGTAGGCGTACCCGAGCGCGTTGAACAGGTCGGGGAAGCCCGTCGATCCGGGGTCGCTCGGCGTGTAGCCGGAGTATTCGACCACGGTCGGGTACGGCCCGTCGCCCGGTTCGCCCGGGAGCCACACGCTCGCCGACAGCGTCGTGCCGTCACGGGTGGTGATGTAGCCGAGCCCGTCGGTCGGCAGGCGCTGTTCGGCGTAGAACGACGGCGTCGGGGTGTCGCCGAACCCGATCACCTTGACCTCCGACGAGACCGACGCCTCGTCGCGAACGCGCACGATCGTTCCGCCGTCGAGGTCACGGAAGATCAGCGCTCCGTTGGCGTCGGTCGGAAAAGCGGCGAGCGTCGATCCGTCCCGATCGACGAGGGTGAGCAGGGTGTCGGGCTCGGCGCCGCGCACGGTCACCTGCTCGATGCCCGGCGACACCGAGAACGTCGCCCTGACCTCGGGCGACGGCGGCAACGTCGTCGGTGCGGGTCGGGTCGTCGGCGCGGGCGGCACCGTCGGGAGCACCTCGCCGTCGTCCCCGTTCCCGTCGCCACCGTTGCCGGCGTCACCGTCGTTCGCGTCCGGTGCAGTCGTGCTGCTGGGTGGGATGAACGCCGACGGCTCCGGTCCGGTGTCGACCGGGGTGCTGGTGACGTCGCCGCCGCTACACGCGGCGACGACGGAGGCGAATGCGATGACGATGGCGGTGCGCCGCATGGTCCACCATCTTGGCCGCCCGGTACGGTGGCCGCCGTGGCAGAACTCGAAGTCCTGGTCGACGACGTCCGACGTCTGGTGGAGGTGGAGTCACCGTCGCTCGACGTCGACGCCTGCACGGCGTCGGCGGAGAACCTCGCGGCGCTGATCGAGGAGCGCACCGGTCGAGCGGCGTCGTTGATCGACAGTCCGGTCGGTCCGCACGTGCACTGGTCGGGCGGCGGCGAGCCGTCGGTGCTGATCCTCGGTCACCACGACACGGTGTTCCCGCTGGGTGCTCTGGCCGAGCGTCCGTTCCGTCACGCCGACGGCAAACTCACGGGTCCCGGCGTGTTCGACATGAAGGCGGGCATCGTGCAGGCGATCCATGCCGTCGCCGAACTCGACGACGCGTCGGGCGTGGAGATGCTGTTCACCGCCGACGAGGAGGTCGGCTCCGCTGCGTCACGTGACCTGCTCGAGGAGCGGGCACAGGCGTGCGGCAACGTGCTCGTGCTCGAACCGAGCGGCGACGGTGGCGCCATCAAGACCGGCCGCAAGGGCGCCGGCACCTTCGAAGTCGTCGTGCACGGCCGTGCGTCGCATGCCGGGCTCGACCCCGATGCCGGGATCAACTCCCTGATCGAGGCGGCACACCAGGTGCTCGTGATCGCCTCGATCGGCGACGCCGCGGCCGGCACCACGGTCACGCCGACCGTCGCGAAGGCCGGCACCGCCGACAACGTCGTGCCCGCCGAGACCCGCGTCCGCGTCGACGTGCGCGTCACCGGGCCGGAGGAGAAGGACCGCGTCGAGGCGGCGATGGCGGCGCTCACCCCGGTCGACGAGCGTGCCACGATCGAGGTGCTCGGCCGGATCGGGCGCCCACCGATGCCGGAGTCGGCGTCGGCCACCCTCTTCCCGCTCGCGCAGCAAGCCGATCCCGGTGTGGTCGGCGTCGCCGTCGGTGGGGCGAGCGACGGCAACTTCACCGCTGCGCTCGGCGTCCCGACGCTCGACGGCCTCGGGGCCGTCGGCGGCGGCGCCCACGCCGATCACGAGTGGGTCGACGCATCGACGCTGCCGGCTCGCGTGGCGCTGCTGCGCGGGATCCTGGAGCGGATCCCGGCGCCGTGACGATGGGGTGACGCTGGCGTGGCTACGGCGTGACGACGAGCTTGCCGAGCGCCTTGCGGTCCATCAGGGCCCGCATCGCCTCGCCGGCCCGGTCGAGCGGGAAGCGCTCCGACACGTGCGGCGCCAGGTCGCCGCTCGCGACCCAGTCGATCAACTGCTGGCTGATGGCGGCGTTCTTGTCCGGCTCGCGCATCGTCATCGCGCCGTAGAACACCCCGATGATCTGGCAGCTCTTCAACAGCGCCAGGTTGAGCGGGATGGCCGGGATGCCGGCCGTGAACCCGATCACCAGGAAGCGGCCTTCCCACCCGATCGCCCGCAGGGCCAGTTCGGCCTTGTCACCGCCGACGCAGTCGTAGACCACGTCGACGCCGTTGCCGTTCGTGAGTTCCTTGGCGCGGTCCTTGAGGTTCTCGGTCGCGTAGTTGATCGTCTCGTCGGCACCGCGCTGGCGGCACAGCTCGAGCTTCTCCTCGCTCGACGCCGCGGCGATCACGCGGGCACCCATCAGCTTGCCGATCTCGACCGCCGACAGGCCGACGGCGCCGCCGGCACCGGTGACGAGCATCGTCTCGCCGGGCTGCAGTTCGCCGCGATATTTCAGGCCGTAGAGCGTGGTGCCGTAGGCGTAGTTGAGGCCGGTGACGACCTCGAAGTCGACCCCGTCGGGGAGGCGCTTCGCGGCGAGGGCGGGGATCACCATCTTCTCGGCGTACGCACCGGTCGTGCCGAGGCCGCCGACGACCCGGTCACCGACCTGCCAGCCGTCGACCCCGGGGCCCACCTCGGACACCACGCCCGCACCCTCGGCGCCGGGGATGTACGGCGGCGTCGGGTGGAACTGGTACTTGTCCTCGAGCATCAAGGTGTCGGGGAACGTGACCGCCGCCGCCTTCACGTCGATGACGAGTTCGCCCTCGCCCGCCACCGGATCGTCGAGCTCGTCGACCGTCAGATCCTCAGGAGCCCCGAACGCATGACACACCACAGCCTTCATGGACGCAGACACTAGGTGACCGGGTCGACGTCGGTTGATGTCAGACATCAACCGACCAGCAAGGCGGGTGGCCGTCGCAGACCGGTCGGTTGATGTCTGACATCAACCGACCAGGTGCGAGTTCGTCAGTCTTCGAGTTCGAGGAGGGAGCTGCCGGTGAGGGTGCCGGCGTTGCGGTAGACGTCGAGCTTCTGGCGGCTGTCGGTGATGTCGAGGTTCCGCATCGTGAGCTGACCGATGCGGTCGAGCGGACCGAACGCGGCGTCCTCCACCCGCTCCATCGACAGGCGCTCGGGTTCGTACGTGAACACACCCTTGGTGTCGACCGTGTCGAGGATCGAGTAGTCGTCGCCCCGCCGCAGGCGGATGTGCACCTCGCCCGACACCGCCGAGCCGACCCAGCGCAGGAGTGGCTCGCGCAGCATCAGCGACTGCGGGTCGAACCAGCGACCCTCGTACAGCAAGCGACCGAGGCGACGCCCCATCGTGGCGTAGTTCTCGAGGGTGTTCTCGTTGTGGATCGCGGTGAGCAGCCGCTCGTAGGCGATCTGGAGCAGCGCCAGCGCCGGCCCCTCGTAGATGCCGCGCGACTTGGCCTCGATGATGCGGTTCTCGATCTGGTCGCTCATGCCGAGGCCGTGACGACCGCCGATCGCATTCGCCTCGAGCACGAGGTCGACCTGCGACTCGAACTCGTTGCCGTTGATGGCGACGGGCCAACCGTCCTCGAACGTGACCGAGACGTCTTCCGGCTCGATCGCAACCGATTGGTCCCAGTGTGCGACGCCCATGATCGGCTTGACGATCTCCATGCCGGTGCCGAGCTCTTCGAGTGCCTTGGCCTCGTGGGTGGCGCCCCAGATGTTGGCGTCGGTGGAGTAGGCCTTCTCGACCGAGTCGCGGTACGGCAGATCGCGGGCCTGCAGGAACTCGCTCATGCCGGTGCGACCACCCAACTCGTCGACGAACTCGGGGTCGAGCCACGGCTTGTAGATCCGCAGGTTCGGGTTGACCATCAGCCCGTAGCGGTAGAACCGCTCGATGTCGTTGCCCTTGTAGGTGGAACCGTCGCCCCACACGTCGACGCCGTCCTCCTTCATCGCCCGCACCAGCAGCGTGCCGGTGACCGCACGACCGAGCGGGGTCGTGTTGAAGTAGGTGCGGCCGGCGGTGCGGATGTGGAACGCGCCGCACTGCAGCGCCATCAGGCCTTCGCGCACGAGCTCGTCCCGGCAGTCGACGAGGCGGGCCTCCTCGGCGCCGTACACCTTCGCCCGACCGGGCACACCCGACAGGTCGGGCTCGTCGTACTGGCCGAGGTCGGCGGTGTACGTGTACGGGATCGCCCCGCGCTCACGCATCCACGCGACCGCAGCGGAGGTGTCGAGACCTCCGGAGAACGCGATTCCGACCCGGTCTCCGACCGGCAGCGACATGAGCACCTTCGACATGGGGTTCGAAGCTACCGGACGGTGTCGTCGGCCGACTCGGCCGATCCGTCGCCGGCACCGACGTCGACCGGCCGGTAGGTCCCGGTGAGTGACGCCGCCGACACGGCGAAGGCGAGGCCGGCGACGAGGAGCTCGACCGCCGCGAGCCGCGGCGCGCGTCCGAGGTCGACGATGCCGAACACGGCGGTGACCAGCGAGGCGCCCATCCCGTACCACGCCATCCGCCGCATGTTGTTGAACGCAGCGATCGTCATCAGCAGCGGCGCCACGAACGGGGCCAGCCGGATGATCGGCGACCGAGGGTCGGCCCGCGGTCCGAGCCACCAGGTGGACAGACCGAGTTGCACGCTCGTGCTCCACACCGCGGCGAACGCCACGATGACGGAGATCCACAGGCAGGCGGTGACGACCCGCCAACCCGTCGCCAACTCACCGGCACGTGGTGCCTCGACGAGGCGGACCTGCTCGGTCACGACGCCGGGCGGCGGCGGGAGCGTGGTGGAGGCGTCGGTGGCCTGGGACTCGGGCACACGACGACTCTACGGGGTCGCTCCGCCGGTGCCCCGGCGGGCGTGCTGTGGCTCTCAGCTCGCTTCCGGTTACTGTCGCTGCTCGTGGCGGATACGACCAACTCAGCCGGACCGACCGGCCCGACCTTCCAGAAGCTCTCGGTCTTCTACCCGATGTGGAACGAGGAGGACTACATCGAACGCGCCCTCGCGTTCGGGAAGCGGGCCTGCGAGGGCCTGGTCGAACGGGGTGACATCCAGGACTACGAGCTGATCGTCATCGACGACAAGTCGACCGACCGCACGCCCGAACTCGCCGATGCGCTCGCCGCTGGCGACCCGCACATCCGGGTCATCCACCACGAACGCAACCGCAAGCTCGGCGGCTCCATGAAGACCGGGTTCGCGGCAGCGACCGGCGACCTGATCCTCTACACCGACGCCGACCTGCCGTTCGACATGAACGAGTTGCCGCGAGCGGTCCGCATCCTGCGCGAGTACGACGTCGACATCATCTCGGCGTACCGCTTCGACCGCACGGGCGAGGGCACGCTGCGGGCGGTCTACACCTTCGTCTACAACGGGCTCATCAAGGCGCTGTTCGGCGTCAAGGTTCGCGACATCAACTTCGCCTTCAAGCTGTGCCGGGCACGCATCTTCGACCACATCGAGCTCAAGTCGGAAGGCTCGTTCATCGACGCCGAGCTCGTCATCCGGGCGACCCGCATGGGGTACGAGATCATGCAGATGGGCGTCGACTACTTCCCCCGCACGCGCGGAGAGTCGACCCTCAGCTCACCGGGCGTGATCGGCACGATCCTGAAGGAGATGTGGTCGTTGCGGGCCGATCTCGACCAGGTCGAACGCGTCCGCTGATGCTGTCTCGTCAGAGCGCTGCCCACCGGCTGAAATAACGACGCGACCAGGGAATCGCGCGGCCGGGGGAGGGGTTGTCTCCTTGTAGCCTGGTGCGGACCACACCGCACCCATGACTCTCACCACCCCCACCGACCTCGTCATCTCGTGAACGCCGCTCAGTCCAGTCCCCTCTCGAAATGGTTGCCCGCCGCCGCTGCGGGTGGCCTGCTCGCCGCGGTCGTCGCGGCCGGCGTGATCTCGGGCAGCGGCGGAGGCGAGACGTCGGCATCGACGACGTTCGCCACGGCCGCACCCGTCGAGACGGTCAACACCCAACCGGCAGTGACCGTGGCCCCCGAAGATCAGGTCGTGAACGAGGGGTCGACGATCGCCAAGACAACGCTCAGCCAGACCCTGTCGAACGGCATGGCCGGCAGCGAGGTCCAGATGGTGCAGGAGCGCCTCGTCGAGCTCGGCTTCGATCCGGGCCCGACCGACGGCGTCTACGGCGGTCTCACCATCCAGTCGGTGTGGGCGTTCGAGAAGCTCGTGCTCGGCACGCCACGTGCTCAGGCGACCGGCCGCGTCACCCCCGAGATGTGGGACCGCATGCAAGACCCGATCAAGGTCAAGCCGCGGGCCCCGAGTGGCGGGTTGGCCGACCACGTCGAGATCTACCTGCAGGAGCAGGTCATGGTCGTGTTCCACGGTGACGAACCGGCGGTCATCACCCACATCTCCACCGGCGAGCTGGCGCCGAACGTCACCGAAGACACCCCGTGGAACGACTTCGACCAGATCGCGGCCGAGTACTGCGAGGTCGTGACGATCGACACGAACAACCAGGGCGTGCCGCTCGAGGAGCCGGTCGAAGAGGCCCGCTGCGGTCGCTCCTACACGCCGCCCGGCGTCTTCAAGGCGTACAAGATGATCGAGGGTCGTCGTCAGAGCGCGCTCGGCGGCATGTACGACCCGATCTACATCAACCAGGGCATCGCCATCCACGGCGCGCTCACGGTGCCGCTGCAGCCCGCGTCGCACGGCTGCATCCGCGTGTCGCAGTACCTGGGCGAGAAGCTGCAGGGCATGATCGACATCGGTGATCAGGTGCTGATCTACGACGGTCAGGTCGACCCGTGGAACCAGACGGAGCAGGCCATGCAGATGCGCTTCGACTACCCGGATCCGAACGCCACGACGACCACCACGTCGACGACGACCACCACCACCTCGACGACGACGACGGTCCCCGAGGCCACGACGACCACCACCGAGGCGCCGGCACCGGTTACGACCACCACGACGAAGCCGCCGACGACCACCACCACGTCGACGACCTCCACCACGTCGACCACGGTCGCCCCCGCCGCCGAAGAACCCGACACCGACGACTGACCCGCCGAAAGGGGGTCGGATACGTTTCGTCGGAGTCGGGGTAAGTGGCGAGGCGGTCGGCGACGAAACGTATCCGACCCCGTTCGGACGCTGGTTCCGCCCGGTTCAGCCAGCCGAGCAGGAGGTGAGGCCGCCGAGGACGCCGGTGCGGAAGGCGTCGATCTTCTCGAACGCGGTGCCGATCTGGTCGACGTTCACGCCGATGTCACCCAGCAGGATCGTCATGCGGATCGCCTCGTCGAGATCGCCCGGCGACGTTGCCACCGTCGACTCGGCGACGCCGTCACCGTCGTCGTCACGCTGGTTGCGCGGTGTGGCGCCGTTGTCGTCGGGCGTGATGTCGCGAACCCATGCCCCGGTGTAGCAGTCGTTCAGCAGTGCCCGCGCCTCGCCGGTCAGATCGGAACCGAGATCGAGCTGGACGAGCTCGGCGGCGGCGATCCCGTACACGTAGCCGAGGGTGAAGTCGCCGAACTCGTCGTACAGCTGGACCACCTCGGGCTCGTCGTAGACCACGACCCGCTCGGCCGGGCACACGGTGACCTGCGGCGTCAGGTTCCGAGCGTCGGCGCAGGTGACGGTCGACAGATCGGTCGTCGTCGCCACGGTGAACGGTTCGAAGGTCTCGCCGAGCTCGTCCTGGAACAACAGCTGCCAGAAGTTGATCAGATCGGCCGCGAGGAACTCGGGGGCCGACGAGCAGTCGTCGCCGAAGATCTGTTGGCGAAGCTCGGGATCGAGGGCGTCGCAGTCGTACGGCGCATTCCCTTCGAAGAACTCGTCGGCGCTGAACTGCTGGAACTCGTTCGGCATGAGGGGGAGCGGGTCGTCGAGCAGTTCGGCGCAGCGGGCGGGTCCCTCGAGGAACCCGACCTGGAATGCGCCGACCCGATCGAACGCCGAGCCGTGGCCGCCCGGTGTGAACTGGTTGGTGCCCACCGGGTCGCGGACCTCGAGCATCGCCAGCAGGCCGGCGCGGACGTCGGTGTCGCCGAGCCGCAGCAGGGGTGATTCGCCTCGGTAGGCCTGCCCCGTCCAGGCCCCGGCGAAGCAGTCGGCCTGCTGCTCGGTGAGGATCGTGGCGAGTGGGCGTTCGAAGGCGCCAATCCGCTCCTGGATCGTGTGGCCGTACTCGTGCGCCAGGACGACGCCGAGCACCGAGCTGCCGAACGCATCGGCCAACGGGGTCAGGAGGCTGACCGCCGGGTCGGCGCCCTCGTCGTAGGCCATGAAGTCGCCGATGTTGCAGTAGAACGCGACGAACAGCTGGAGCTCGTCGTAGTCGGTCTCGGGCTCGCCGCATCCGGGGATCGGTGTCGTGCGGGTCGGCGACCCGACGTACACCCCGCCGCGCAACGGTTCGAACGGCTCCCCGTAGACCTCGGGGAACACCTCGGTCCACCACCGCTCGACGTCGGTGAACGCCACCGCAGCGAACTCGTCGTGCTCGTTCGGGATGCGATTCGGGTCGACGTCGAAGACGTCGGCGAACGGCACCGAGGCGTTGAGCTCGGGCTCGATCACCAACGGTTCGGTGACGTCGGCCGCCGTGGTCGGTGGCACTGTCGCCGGTGGGATCGTCGACGGCATCGTCGTGTCGGCCGTCGACGTGTCGGGCGTGGTGTCGACGGTCGGTGCGCTCGACGACGGCGCCGGTTCGGTCACCAGCGGGACCGCCGACTGGACCCGCACGCCACTGTCGTTCGCACACGCGGCGCCGACGATCGACAGGGTCACGAGTGACGCGATCGCAGCGGTCGGCCTCTTCACGTGGTCGATGATAGGTGTGGGTGCCCGAGGCGGCGGATCGTCGCTCTCAGGAAGGTCTTAGCCCTGGCCCTCTTGGACCTCGACCTCGTCCATGCCCGCCGCGATGACGTCGAGCATCTCGCGGATCTCGGACTCCTGGGCGTGTGCCATCGACTCGGCGAACAAGAGCACCTCGTCGTACTCGGCGTTCTGCACCGCGAACTCCGCCATCTCGATGCCCCCGAAGTGGTGCTCGATCATGAGGTCGGCGAACATGATGTCGGCGACCCGACCCTCCGACGCCGCCAGCTCGTCGAGTTCGGCCTCGCTCGCCATGCCGGGCATCTGGTCGTCCTCGGCCACCATCGACATCCACAGCATCGAGGTGCCCGACTCGTTGGCCTCGGCCTCGCCGAGCGTCCGCAGCATCTGGATCATGCGGCCGATCTCGATGTTCTGCCCCTGGATGATGCTGCGGGCCACGGTGTTCATGCCGGGGTCGATGTCGGGCCGGGAGCGGTAGATCACACTCATCAGCACCGCCTGCTCGTGGTGCACGCGCATGTCCTGGAGGAAGCCGGTGTCGACCTCGTTGTGTGCCGGGACGTCACCGGAGTCGCCGATCGCCCACCCCACGATGCCGGCGAGCAGTGCGCCGGTCACGACGAGCACCACGATGTTGAACGGACGTTGCCACCAGGGCAACAGGAGCTCGTCGTCGGCGGTGTCCGACTCCCGAGCGGCTGCCTCGTCGGCCTCGGCCCGCTCGTCGGCGCGACGCTCGAGCTCGACGAGTTGGTCGAGGGAGAGATCGCTGAGGTCGGCTGAACTCCGCTCCATGGTTCAAGTGTGCCACGACGTTGCTGAGAGCGGGCCTCCGATGGGTCGTTGGTCGGTCGTCGCTGTTACGTTCGTCACATGTCCAGCAAGGTGGGCAGACCACGTGACGGCGACTCGGCCGAAACCCGACGGAAGATCCTGCGGGCGGCGCGCGTCCGCTTCGCCCGCGACGGGTTCCGGGCGACCACGAACCGGATGATCGCGCAGGACGCCGGCATCACCTCCGGCGCGATCTACCACTACGTCGAATCGAAAGCCGAACTGTACGCCGACGTCTACTGCAGCACCGTCGACCATCTCTACAGCGAGTTCGAACAGGCGGCATCCGAACACGACACCCTGTTCGACCAGTACGGAGCGGTCCTACGGCGCGCCGCCGAACTCTCGCTCGACGATCCGTCGATCACGGGCTTCATCGTGGCGGTGACCGAAGAGACCCGCCGTCACCCCGATCTGCTGGCGCTGATGACGCCCCAGCGCGGGCGCCACGCCCGCTTCTTCGCCGGTCTGGTCGAGGCGGCTCACGAACGCGGTGAACTCGCTCCCGATCTCGATCTGCGCGCCCTCACCGACCTGCTCGGGTCGGTGATGACCGGCCTGGCCCGCATGTCACACGCCGCAGGCGACGCGTCGAGATACACAGCGGCCGTCGAGGTGCTCGAACGCTTCCTCGACGGCTCGCTGCTCAATACCCGGGTCTAGCGACCGATCACTCGTCGAGGACCGCCGACACGTCGATGTCGACACAGTCGAGCATCGCCATGCCGATCGACTCGGCGTCGGTGCTCAGGCCCTCGGGGTCACCGTCGGGGCCGGCCTCGAGGATCAGTTCCGCGTCGGAGTCGCTGAGCTCACCGATCTGGTCACGGACACAGTCCTCGTCGATCTCGACGCCTTCCATGTCTTCTTCGTTGAGAGCATCGATCATCATGTCGGCGACCTGATCTTGGGGGGAGCCGCCACCGTCGTCGTCGCCGCCGCAGGCAGCGAGGGCCAGCGCAGCGACCGAGAGGGTGGCGAACAAACGTGATTTCATGGGTGATTCCTTTCCGCCGGGCGTGCCCGCTTGCACACCCCGGATGTACCACTGTGGCAGATCGGCTTCGGCCGACCCTGGAAATATCTTCGTGACAGACTGGTCGGGTGGAGATCAGCGTCAGCGAACGCCCCGCCGTCGAGGCCGCCTCGAAGCTGGCTACACGCCTGCGTGATGCCGTCCGGCGACGGGGATCGGCGTCGCTGGCAGTGAGCGGTGGGGGCACGGCGCCGCCGATGTTCGAGGCACTGCTCGACTTCGACGTGCCGTGGAACGACGTCGCCGTGTGGCAGGTCGACGAACGGGTCGCACCCGACGGCGACGACGCCCGCAACGCGAACCAGCTCACCGGCCTCGCCGAGCGTTGTCGCGTTCACGCCATGCCGGTCACGGCCGCCGACCTGCGTGCGGCGGCCCGGCGGTACGCCGCCGGACTGCCCGACCGCTTCGACGTCGTCCACCTCGGTGTCGGCGACGACGGACACACGGCGTCATGGCCGCCGGGTCGGCCGGCGATCCCGACCTCGGACCGCCCGGTCGAACTCGTCGACGAGTTCAACGGGCTGCCACGCATGACCCTGACCCAGCCGGTCGTCGGAGCGGCCCGTGCCCGGGTCGTCCTGGCAACGGGGGAGCGGAAGCGGCCGATGATCGAACGGTGGCTGCTCGGCGACGACGACCTCCCGATCACACGCGTGCGACGGTCCGACACCTGGGTCTACCTCGACGCAGCGGCCGCACCCGACGCGCCGCTCCACTAGCGTTCCCGTCCGTGATCGGCACGCCTCCCCTCTCCGACCTGTTCGCCGACGACCCGGGCCGCGCCGAGCGGTACGTGGTCGAGGCGGGCGACCTCCGCATCGACTACTCCAAGCAGCCGCTGAACGACGACGTCCTCGCCGACCTGCTCGAACGGGCTCGCGATGCCGGTGTCGAGTCACGGCGCGACGCGATGTTCGCCGGTGAGCACATCAACGTCACCGAAGATCGTGCCGTGCTGCACACGGCCCTGCGTGCGCCCCGCGACGCCGTGGTCGAGGCGGACGGCGAGAACGTCGTCCCGGACGTGCACGAGGTGCTCGACGCGATGTCGGCATTCGCCGATCGGGTGCGAGCCGACGATCGCATCACCGACGTCGTCAACATCGGCATCGGCGGCTCCGACCTCGGTCCGGCCATGGCGGCGCAGGCGCTCGAGGCGTTCGGCCACCCGCGGATCACGTGCCACTTCGTCTCGAACGTCGACGGTGCCGACATCCACCGCACGCTGCAGCGCGTCGAACCCGCATCGACCCTGTTCATCGTGGCATCGAAGACGTTCGGCACGATCGAGACCCTGACCAACGCCCGGACGGCACGGTCGTGGCTCGTCGAGGCCCTGGGCGACGATGCCGTGGCCGACCACTTCGTCGCCGTGTCGACCAACGCGGAACGGGTCGCGGAGTTCGGCATCGACACCGCCAACATGTTCGGGTTCTGGGATTGGGTCGGCGGGCGCTACTCGGTCGACTCGGCGATCGGTCTGTCGCTCATGATCCTGATCGGGCCCGACGGCTTCCGAGCGTTCCTCGACGGCTTCCACACGATCGACGAGCATTTCCGCACCGCACCGCTCGAACAGAACGCGCCCGTGCTGCTCGGCATGATCGGCATCCACCACAGCGACGATCTCGGCCGCGACACCAAGGCGGTGCTGCCGTACGCGCAGGAACTCGCCCGCTTCCCGGCCTACCTCCAGCAACTCGACATGGAGTCGAATGGCAAGCAGGTCACCCTCGACGGTGATCTCGTGGCCGGCGACACCGGTCCGATCGTGTGGGGCGAACCGGGCACCAACGGGCAGCACGCGTTCTACCAGCTGCTCCATCAGGGCACCCGGATCGTGCCGGTCGACTTCATCGGCTTCGCCACGCCGAATCACCCCTACCGCAACCACCACGACCTCTTGATGAGCAACCTGTTCGCGCAGGCCGAGGCGTTGGCGTTCGGGCGTCGGAACCCCGACGAGCCGCACCGCAACTTCCCGGGCGACCGGCCGAGCACCCTGATCCTCGCCGACCGGCTGACCCCGTCGGTGCTCGGGCAGCTGATCGCCCTCTACGAGCACATCGTGTTCGTGCAGGGAACGGTGTGGGGCATCAACAGCTTCGACCAGTGGGGCGTCGAACTCGGCAAGGAACTCGCCAACCGCATCACCCCCGAACTCACCGGCGACCCCGACCCGACCCAGCACGACACCAGCACCAACAACGCCATCGCCTGGTACCGCGCCCGCCGCTCGACGAGCGGTTGATGTCTCGGTCGATGTCAGACAGCAACCGACCAGTCGGCAGGGTGCGTGGCTCGGGGCCGCTCGGATGGTGTCGTCGGACGATGTCCGACAGTCAGCGATAGTGATGGAGCAACCAGCTGTCGGCGCGGTCCAATGTCTCGAACACCGAACGTTGAGGCCCGTACAGATCGACCGAGTACCACGAGCCGTCGCCGCCGACGATCACCCTGCCGTCGCTGGCCCAGGCACAAATTTCGAACCACCATGCGTACTGCGACGGGATCTCGACGTCGATCGTCGTCACGTGATCACCCCATGACGTGCTGACGTCGCACTGCACATGGATGCTCGTCGTGCCGACGGGAGGTCCGTCCGGCTCAGGACCGATCGTCGCTCGCCGTGCCTTGCCGAGCACCAGCGCGCCATTCGGCGAGAGTTGACCCTGCCCGAACTGTACGACGTCGCCGGTCGAGAGATGCGTCACCTCGCCGCGATACGCGAAGACAGCCCGGTCGTCGCTCAGCGTCGGCGCTCCGTGCGACCCGGGCACAGCCCACCGCTCGTCGAAGGACTCGTCGCCGGGGACGAACGTGACCATCGGTTCGCCGGTCTCGATGTTCTCGCCGATCTGTCGCCCGGTCGGCCATCCGTCCTCGAACTCACTGCGGTAGCCGACGATCGTGCCATCACCGAGCACGTTGACGTGCGAATGGTGCTCGGTGCTGATCGTCGTCATGCGATTCGTCGACCATTCGAAGCGGTGGACCGCCTCGGCGTCCAGCACGATCAACGACTCGCAGTCCGGGTGGATTTCGAGCTGGGCATCGTCCGGCAGGCTGGTGAGGGCGAGTTCGCTCACCGTCTCGCCACTTCGATCGACCAGTCGATCTCCTCGGATCGCCGATTCGACGATTGCCAGATCACACGTCGGTCGCCAGCCCCTACGGGTGTCCTCGATGCGCTCTGGGGTGAGCGGGACGTAGTCGTTCGTATCAGTCGTGTAGCCGATGAGGTCGACGACGAGATGGGTCGTGGCGAGTGTATGGATGCAGAGTTCGCCCGTCGCCGAGAGCTTGGTGATCGTGGCGTTGGCCGAGTTCCGTCCTGGCCGGTAGTTGAGGTTCGACGCCTCGAGACGTCGGGTGTCGCACGGGTAGCTCGTGGCGTGGCCGGGGGCGGCGGGTGCAGCCGCAGTGAGGTTGTAGACGGCGGCGGTAGCGGAGTCGGGGATCGAGCGCAGGTCGGTGACGTCGAGGCGCAGCGTGTCGCCTCCGGAGACGGGTCGCCCCGTTGCGCGGGAGTCGTGGATGCGCCGCGGCCGGTCGAGCGTGGTCATGCCTCCGCTCGAGTACGCGACGAGGTCGACGACGAAGTGGCTCGCCGCATGAGTGTGGAGGCAGACGCGTCCGTCCGGGGACAGACGGGCGATGACGAAGTTGGCGACGGTACGTCCCGGCTCGAAGTTGAGCGACGACGTGGCCGGCACGTCGTCGGTGCACGGGAAGACGGTCGTGTGGCCTGGGGCGGTTGCGCCGACGCTGGTGAGGTTGAACATCGCGAGCCTGGTGTCGTCCGGGACGAACCGATCGAGTTCGATCTGCAGGCGATCGCCGCCGGCCAGCCGGCGCGAGGCGCGCGTGTCGGTCACGCGACGAGGTGTGTCGAGGGCGGTGATCGTCGATCCTGCGGGCACGTAGCCGACGACGTCGACGACGAGGTCGACCACGGCGTGCGTCGCGATGCAGATCGAGCCGTCGTCGGCGATGCGGACCAGTGCGAGGTTGGGGACGACGTCGTCGGGGCCGTAGTTCAGGTTGGAGACGGTGGGGAGGTCTTGGTCGCACGGGTATGCGGTGATGTGGCCGGCTTCGGCGGGTGCGACGGCGGTGATGTTGACGGCGACCATCTCGGCGTCGTTCGGTACCCCGTGGTTCCCGGCGACCTGGAGTACCTGGACGAGTTGCGGCGGGAGTGCTCCACCACTCGGTCCCGCCTCGACCAACCCCGACGACGTGCACACCAGCGTGACGGCGACCAACCAACCAACGAGCTTTCCACCCACGGCGGCGAAGCTAACCCGAGGA
This sequence comes from Ilumatobacter fluminis, assembly GCF_004364865.1. Lineage (NCBI taxonomy): Bacteria > Bacillati > Actinomycetota > Acidimicrobiia > Acidimicrobiales > Ilumatobacteraceae > Ilumatobacter > Ilumatobacter fluminis. The sequence continues at coordinate 3,541,083 of NZ_SOAU01000001.1, read as the reverse complement.
CACCCGTCCGCCCGCGATCTCGAGCATGGTCGGTTGATGTCAGACATCAACCGACCAGTTCGTCGAGGGTGAGACCCGCCGATCGGTCGGTTGATGTCTGACATCAACCGACCGCGGGCAAACCGTGGTTCAATCGGGGGTATGACGACGATCGAACGTGTTGGTGTGGTCGGCTGCGGCCTGATGGGATCCGGTATCGCCGAGGTGTGTGCGCGGGCCGGGCTCGACGTGATGGTGCGCGAGGTGACCCAGGAAGCGGCCGAGGCCGGCCGGGCCCGACTCGTGAAGTCGCTCGACCGTGGTCTGAGCGCCGGCAAGCTGACCGAGGACGAGCGCGACGGCGCCGTCGCCCGACTCGGCTTCACCACCGAGATGGCCGAACTCGCCGACCGCCAGCTCGTCGTCGAGGCGGTCGTCGAGGACGAGGCGATGAAGGTCGACATCTTCAAGCAGCTCGACGCCGTGCTCGCCGCCGACGATGCGATCCTCGCCAGCAACACGAGCTCGATCCCGATCATGAAGCTCGGCACGGCCACGAGCCGCCCGGAACAGGTCATCGGGATCCACTTCTTCAACCCGGTGCCGGTCCTCAAGCTCGTCGAACTCGTGACCAGCCTGATGACCAGCCCCGACACGACCGAGCGATCGGAGCGTTTCGCCACCGACGTCCTCGACAAGCACGTCGTGCAGAGCCAAGATCGCGCCGGCTTCATCGTGAACGCCCTGCTTATCCCGTACCTCCTGTCGGCGATCCGCATGATGGAGTCGGGCTTCGCGTCGAAAGAAGACATCGACACCGGCATGGTCGAGGGCTGCAGCCATCCGATGGGACCGCTGCGCCTGACCGACCTGATCGGCCTCGACACGACGCTGGCGGTCGCCGAGAGCCTCTACGAGGAGTTCAAGGAGCCGCTCTACGCCCCGCCGCCGCTGCTGTCGCGCATGGTCGACGCCGGCTTGCTCGGTCGCAAGGCCGGCCGCGGCTTCTACGACTACGCCCGCTGATCCCGCCGGTCGGTTGATGTCGGTTGATGTCAGACATCAACCGACCAGGTCGTCGAGGGTGTGACCCGCCGATCAGTCGGTTGATGTCTGACATCAACCGACGCTGTCGGTGCGCGGGTCGGGGGGCTCCCGGTCGGCGCTCATCAGCGCCAGCAGTTCGTCGGCGCCGTGGAACGGCGTCTCCTCGCCGTCGGCGACTCGACGAACGACACCGTGCCATGCGTCGGCGGGATCGGTGGCCGGGGCGATGCGGACGACGAACGTATGCACGTCACCACTCTCGCGATCCACCTTCGGGTGATCTTGGAACGAGTTTCGGGCGGCCGGGATCGTGCGGTCACTCGCCACCGATGGCGGCGGCGAAACTGCGCGGCTCGAGGTCGAGTTCGCGCATCCGGTCGGCGTAGTGCTGGTAGCGCCGACGAGCGTCACCGTGTCGCCCGACCTTCGACAGCGCCCGGACGAGGTCGACGTGGGCGGCTTCGTCGTAGGGCTCCCGCTCGAGCAGTCGGAGATACAGCCGGATGGCGTCGTCGAGATCGTCGGACGCGGCGCGGATCGCCGCCAGCTCCCGTGTGACGTTCAGGTAGACCGCGCGTGCCTCTTCGCGCAGGGGCACGAACCAGTCGACGTAGGGGTCGTCCTCGAACACGTCGCCCTGGTACCTCGCCTCGACCGTGGCCAGCATCGCCACGGTGCGTTCACCACGCTGGCGACGGAGTTCGGCGAGCGCCGTCGATGCCCCGGCCAGGAACTGGTCGATGTCGGTCGGGACCGTGTCGGGATCGAGCACGATCGCATCGCCCTCGGCGCGGACATAGTGGTCGGCGCCGAACTCCTTGTCGGGGTCGAGCACCGACCGCATCGTCGCCAGCGCGACCGACAGCTTGCTCGACGCCTTCGCCGGGTCGTCGTCGGGCCACAGGCGCTCGAGCGCGATGTCGCGGGGGAGCGGCCGGCCCCGGAGGCACACGAGCATCTTGAACAGATCGCGAGCCTTCTTCGACTGCCAGCGCTTCACCGGGATCGGTTCGCCCCGCAGCGCCACCGAGAACGTCCCCAGTGCCGTGACCGAGAGCGCACTGTCGGTCGCCGAGTCGTGTCGGTCGAGCAGATCTTCGGCCTGGGCCAGGAGTGGACGCGCCCCGATCCGTCGTGCTTGCTCGGCGACCGCCGCCACCCGGGCCACGGCGAGCGCGTCGAGGCGCAGCTCGGCGAGACCGAGCTCGACCCGGCCGCTCTCGATCGGACAACCGAGTTCGTCGAACAGGTTGAAGGCCTCGTCGAGCAGGCGCCGTCGCGCCGCCGGATCGCTTTCGACGGTGGCCTGTGTCTCGAGCGCGATCCCGAGCACGTAGCGATCCCGGCGGTTGCGTGCGAGCTCGGCGGCGCGTTCGGCTGCCTGTCGGGCGGTGTCGACGTCGTCGCGGGCCACGGCGAGGCGAGCCAACACGGTCCAGGCCTCGGCGGCGTCGAGCGAGACCGGCGCGATGCTCGTGGCGCGCTGCGCGTGCTCCCACGCCGCATCGGGGTCGATCGTGGCGAGCGTCGAGGCGAGCTGGTTCAGCGCGGCCACTTCGATCTGCAGGTCGTCGGTTCCTTCGGTCAGCGCCAGGGCCCGTTCGCACGCCCCGCGTGCCTGCTCGAGATCGCCCCGGATCGTGTACAGCCGGGCGAGCTGGACGAGCGGGTAGGCCACCATCGGGGTGCCGTGCCGCTGGAGGTGCTCCGACGCGACCGTGAGATCGTTCCGTGCGTCGTCGAGGCGACCCAGCTTGGTCGTGACCTCTCCTCGGTTCGTCAGCGCGAGTGCCAGCATGCCGTCGAAGCCGCCGGCCTCGGCGTAGCGCACCGCCTCGTCGAGTTCGTCGAGGGCTGCTTCGTACTCGCCCTCCTCCATGAGCCGTGAGCCCCGGTTGGAGCGGATACGGGCGATCTGGAGCAGGTCGGGGGCCCGCTCGGCGTGTTGGAGTGCCCGGACATAGTGCCAATCGTTGCTCACCCGGTCGCCGTCGCTCGCCGACACCATCGCCGCCAGCGTGTAGGCGACGGCCAAGGCACCGTCGTCACCGACCGACGTCGCGAGCTCCAGGGACTCCTCGGCGGCGGATCGGGCCGACTCGACGTCGCCGGCGAGCCACGACACCGAACCGCCGTACCCGATCAAGCGGGCGAGCTCGGCGGGGTCGTCGTCGGGGAGGGCGACGCCGATGCCACGCTGATACACGGCACCGGCCGTTCTCGAATCGCCGCGGAAGTGCGAGATCAGCCCGTGTCGCCAGGCGTCGCCGGGCCGGACGGCGACCGCTGCGGCTCGCTCGTACTCGTCGACGGCGCGGCTCCAGTCGCCGAGCGCTTGGGCGGCTCGGCCGGCGATCCCGCTCAGGGTCGGATCGTCGAGGCGGTCGATCGTGTCGAGCACGAGACGACCGCCGCCGGCGTCGACGGCGGCCAGGCCGAACCGGGACACGGTGTCGCGGAGGACGGCGTCGTCGCCGGCCCGGCGTGCGATCCGGAGCGCGGCGACGGCATCGCCTCGACCGACGGCGATGTGGACGGCGGTGTCGGCGAGTTCGACGCGCCGAGCGGCGCCGGGCCGGACGAACGGCTCGACGCGCCGGCTCGGCCTGACCCGCTCGCCTACTTCGAACGTCCGCTCGACGAGCGCATCGTCGAGCAGCGACGGCAGGAGTTTCGCTGCGTCGGCGTCGCCCGCCCGGGTGAGTTCGTCGGCGGTGGCGCTTCCCAGCACCCAGACGTCGCCCAGGATCCGGCGGCGCTCGTCGTCGAGCACGGCCATCTGGCGGACGGTGAGCTCGTGTTCCACATCGTCGGCAGCGGCGACGGCCCGCAGCGCCGCAGCCCGTTCGTCGGGGGGCAGGGCGGCGAGGAGGGCCCCACCGGCGAGGGCCAGGCCGGGTCGGCCGGCCGAGAGCGCGGCGATCTCCGTCGCGTACGCGTCCAGATCGGGCCGGCGATCGGTCACGATCGCCGCCAGCTCGTCGTCGCCGAGGCGGAGGTCGTCGGGGCCGATCTCGAGCACCCGGTCGTCGGCGCTGAGACGCTTCACCGAGAACGGGATGTCGGTCCGGGTGATCAGCACGATCGACAGCGCGGCAGGGGCCGTCCGGACGATCGTCTCGATGAATCGCATCGCACCGATGTCGGCGTCGGCGTGCTCGAGCTCGTCGATGACGAGGGTGGTCGGACGGTGCAGGTGGTGTTGCAGCTCCTGCCCGATGAGGGCCCCGAGCTGTTCGAACCGTCGTTGCGGTGCCGTGTCGCTGACGGGGCCGCACGACGGCCCGACCGCGGCCGACAACCAGCCGGGGAGCGACGGCACCCGCGCCTTGAGCGCCTGCACGATGATCGGCGGGAGTTCGGAGCCGTCGTGGAGCCGCCGGAGCGACACGGTGACCGACCGATCGGCCCGGACCGAGGCGCGCGCGAGGTGGGTCTTCCCCGCACCCGACGGTCCGCTCAGGACCGTCAGCTGCGGCCATGCAGCCGCCACTGGCATCCCTCCGGTTCTAGCACGGTGCGGTGGGTCGGTTCGACCCGCTAGACAAAGGGGGCCATGGCCGACCGAGTCGAACGTCTGACCAACCTGTTGGCGCTGCTCCTCGAGACGCGCCAACCGTTGAGCCTCACCCAGATCGCCGACGAACTCGTCGGGCAGTATCCCGACAAGGCCGGCGCACGACGTGGCGCGTTCGAGCGTGACAAGGCGGCGCTGCGCGACATCGGCGTGCCGATCGAGCAGGAGATCCTGAGCGGCACCGATCAAGCCGGCCAGACCCGCTACTGGATCGACCGTGACCGCTACGAGCTCCAGGGCCTCGAACTCGACCCCGACGAGACCCGGGCGCTCCAGGTGGCGATGGCCGCGACCCGCCCCGGATCGTCGAGCGGCCAGGAGGCGATGTGGAAGATCGGCGGCGGTGTGCTCGACAGCGGGGCAGCCGTCGCCGCCGTCGTGCCCGACGCCGCAGCACTCCCGGCACTGCGCGAAGCGGTGTCGGGCGGCTCGTCGGTCCGGTTCCGGTACCGCGACGTCGACCGTCGGGTCGACCCGTGGGGCGTGCTGCTCCGTTCGGGCTTCTGGTACCTGGTCGGACACGATCACGAGCGGGACGCCCGCCGAACGTACCGGATCGACCGGATCGTCGGCGACGTGACGCTCGACGGGCCGGCCACGGTCACCCGGCCGGACGACTTCGACCCGCGCGACGCCGTGCCCGACGATCCGAAGCTGATCGGGGCGTCCGGTGACGTGACCGAGGCGACGGTCCGGATCGACGTCGGACGTGCCGCGACCGTGATCCGCGAACTCGGCGACGATCGAGTGCTCGACCGCACCGACGACGGCGCGGTCGTCGTCCGCGTGCCGTGTGCGAACCTCCCGGCGTTTCGGTCGTGGGTGCTCGGATTCGTCGACCACGCAGAAGTCCTCGGCCCGGACGACGTGCGAGCCGACGTGATCGGATGGCTGGAGGCGATGGCATGAGCCGACGAGGGCCACGTGGGGCCGAAGATCGACTTCGTCGGTTGCTCGTCATGCTGCCGTGGCTGATGGAGCGCGGCGAGGTGCCCGTGGCGGAGGCCGCCGACCACTTCGGCCTGAGTGAGAACGACGTCGCCCGCGACCTCGAGCTCGCAGCGATGTGTGGTCTCCCTCCGTTCGTCGACGAAATGATCGACGTCTTCATCGACGACGGAATGATCTGGGTCGGCGTGCCGCGCCTGTTCACGCGGCCATTGCGTCTGAACTCGGTCGAGGCCTGGGAGCTGCTCGCGGCCGGACGTGCGGCGATGCAACTGCCCGGGGCCGATCCCGACGGCCCGCTCGGCCGAGGACTCGACAAGCTGGCCCGTGCCCTCGGCGAGGACGACACGAACCGGATCCGTGTCGAGCTCGAGCGGCCCGAGTCGGCGGATCGGCTCGCCGACGCGATCGCCGCTGCCGAGCGACTCCGGATCGACTACTGGAGCGCCTCGCGCGACGAGGTCACCGAGCGATCGATCGTCCCCCGTCAGCTGTTCACGGATCGGGGCGAGTGGTACGTGAGCGCCGACGACGATCGGTCGGGCGAGGTGCGGACGTTCCGGATCGACCGGATCGAGTCGGTCGAGTCGACGGGTGAGACCGGCGTCGCCGGCGACGGAGCGCTCCCGACGCCCGGCGAGTGGTTCGTCGACGCCGACATCCCGCGTGCGATCGTGCGGCTCGCTCCGGACGCTCTCTGGATCGTGGAGCGATATCCGTTCGACGCCGTCGGTGAACCCGACGCGGACGGCTGGGTCGAGGCGACCCTGCCCGTCGCCAGCCTGCGCTGGTTCGTGCGGACGATGCTGCGTCTGGGGCCGGGCGCCGAGATCGTCGAGCCGGCCGACCTGGCCGACGCCGTGCGCGAGGCCGCCCGCAGCGTGCTGGCGCGCTATCGCTCGTAGAACGGCGCAAGGCCGTGGGCGTCGGTGATGCCGTGGTCGGCCAGCAGCTTGGGGAGCACGAGTGCCGTGGCGCGTGCGTCGAATCGTGCGTCGTGAGGGCGGTCGTTGTCGATGCCGTACCGGTCGCAGAGGTCGGCGAGCCGGTGCGACTGCCGGCGGTCGGGGTCGAGGCGCCGCGAGAGCCACAGGGTGCACACCCGCGGCGGTGGTGTGAGATCGACCCGGTACGCCCGGGCGGCGCGCTCGATGAAGCCCCAGTCGAAGCTCATGTTGTGCGCGACGAGCACCGTGCCGTCGGTGCGTGCGGCGAACTCGGCGAGCACCGAGGTGGCGTCGGGTGCACCCTTGAGGTCGCGCCGGGAGATGCCGTGCACCCGCCGTGGGCCGACCCGCTGCCACGGCCACTTGAGCTTCACCAGCGACGACCATTCGTCGACGACCTCGCCGTCGTCGACGCGGGCCACGGCGATCTGCAGGATGCGGTGCCGGCTGGTCGACAGCCCGGAGGTCTCGATGTCGACGACCGAGAAGACCGGCAGCGCGCCGTCGACGCTCGACGGTTCGTCGGGGCGGTCATCGGCGGTCACCACGCCGTCCAACCTAACCGGAGGGTGTGACATCACCCCGGCCGGTCGGAGCAGTCAGAGCAGCTCGGCCGCGAGGCTGGCGACGCTGCTGCGTTCGCACGCCGTCAAGGTGATGTGTCCGAAACACGGCTGACCGCCGAATGCGTTCGTCAGGACGGCCAGGGCGTTGTTCGTCTCGCCGAGGTATGGCGCGTCGATCTGGCTGGTATCGCCGGTGAACACGACCTTCGTGCCGTCGCCGATCCGGGTGAGGATCGTCCGCAGTGTGGTCGGTTCGAGGTTCTGAGCCTCGTCGATGACGACGATCTGACGCTGGAGCGATCGGCCGCGCAGGAAGGTGACCGACTCGAGGCTCAGCTGGCCGCGAGCGGTGAGGTCGTCGATCAAGCGCTTGGCGTCGTGGCTGCTGTTGCGATCGGTGAGGGCGACGATGGCGTCGTGGATCGCCGACATCCACGGGTCGAGCTTCTCCTCGAGCCCGCCGGGGAGGAACCCGACGTCGGCCCGACCGACCGGGACGAGGGGGCGGTAGATCGCGACCCGCTCGTACAGGCGCTGCTCGACGACCTGTTCGAGTGCGGCGGCGATCGCCAGGATCGTCTTGCCGGTGCCGGCACGACCGTCGAGCGCGACCACCGAGATGTCGGGGTCGAGCAACAGTTCGAGCGCGAACCGCTGCTCCTTGTTGCGGGGGTGGAGACCCCACGGCTCGGGCGTGGCATGAGCGAGCAGGCGGAGGTCGTCGCCCATGCGACGGGCGAGCGCCGACTGCGAACCCGACCGGACGACGGCGAACTCGTTCTCGCTGACGAGGTCGGCGTCGTCGCCCAGCGCCTCGGCCTCGACCGCGTTCGCGGCGTAGAGACAGTCGACGACCTCGTAGTTGACGTCGAGGACCGTCCAACCGCTCGGGCGATCGGTGCGGGCCCGAGCCGGCTCGTGGGCCGCGGCATCGACGCCCAGGTGAGCGGCCTTGATCCGGAGTGCTGCGTCGTTCGAGATGATCGTGGTCGGCCCGTGGTTGCGCTGGCCCAGCGCGGCGCCGATGATCCGGTTGTCGGGGACGGCCGGGTCGAGCCCGTGCTCGACGAGGAGGTGCTTCTGGATCCCGTTGATCTCGATCTGGAGGGTGCCGCCGTTGAGCGGCACCGGATCGGCGAGCGAACCTCCGTGCTGCACCCGCAGTTCCTCGAGCGTGCGCAGCGCCGTGCGTGCGGCGCGGCCGACGTCGTCGGGGCGGGTCTTGAGCCCGTCGAGCTCCTCGACGACGGTGAGGGGGATGACGATCGCCTGGTCGGCGTAGGCCTGCACGCAGTGCGGATCGGCCACCAGGACCGAGGTGTCGAAGACGATCCTCGTGGTGGGGGGACTGGTCACCTCCTCCACGGCGTGCGCGGCGTGGTCATGCCCAAGGAGGTCGGTCACGGTTACCCCTGACTGGTCATGCAGGCGGATGTCCCTGCGTGGAGAGAGCTGGTCCCATCAACGGGGCCAGTTGTAGCAGGCTCGCCGCGACCGATCGGTGGATCGATCGAGATTGTGCCCTGACCTGGGGCGATGGCCGACGGTACGGTGCACGGTCGTGGGGACGACCTCGGCATGTGTGTTCTGCGGGATCATCGGGGGGAGCGACGAGGACGTCGTGGTGTATCGCGACGACGTCGCCGTGGGCTTCCTCGACCATTCGCCGCTGTTCGTCGGGCACGTCCTGATGGTGCCGGCGACGCACGTGGTGACGCTCGCCGATCTGCCGGACGATCTCGTCGGGCCGTTCTACCGGCGTGTCCAGCACGTCTCGGCCCGGTTGCCTGAGCTGCTCGGAGCACAGGGCACCTTCGTCGCGAACAACAACACCGTGAGCCAGAGCGTCGCCCATCTGCACGTGCACGTGGTGCCGCGCTCGAAGGGCGACGGGCTGCGTGGCTTCTTCTGGCCGCGTCGTCGGTACGAGCCAGGTCAGGCGGTTGCGACAGCAGCCGAACTGCGCCGTGGGCTCGCCGATTTTCCACACGGGTGACGCCGCCAGACCGTTGCGGGGGAAGGCTCCCACGATTGACAGATTGCATCTGCAACGACATCGATAGTTGCAGGGATGTAGTTTGAAGCGTTTGATGGGCCATGCCCGAGGGGCACGGGGATGTGGAAGTACCGCTCCCCGTCACCGACCCGAAAAGGAATTCACATGACCAAGGCAGAACTCGTCGAGGCCGTCGCCAAGGCAGCCGACGTCACCAAGGCCGACGCCGAGCGCACGATCGATGCGTACTGGGACACGGTCGTCAAGACCGTCAAGAAGGACGACAAGGTGTCGTGGCCGGGCATCGGCTCGTTCAGCCTGTCGAAGCGCGCCGCTCGCACCGGCCGCAACCCCCAGACCGGCGAGCCCGTGAAGATCAAGGCGTCGAAGGCGATGAAGTTCACCGCCAGCTCGACGCTCAAGACCACGCTCAACGGCAAGAAGTGACCGGCTGATGGCAGCGACGAAGAAGGCGGCAGCCAAGAAGAAGGCGCCCGCCAAGAAGGCACCAGCGAAGAAGAAAGCCGCGGCCAAGAAGCCTGCGGCCAAGAAGGCGCCGGCCAAGAAGAAGGCCGCCGCCAAGAAGAAGGCTGCCGCCAAGGCGCCTGCGAAGAAGAAGGCTGCCGCGAAGAAGGCCGCTGCCAAGAAGGCCCCTGCGAAGAAGAAGGCTGCCGTCAAGAAGAAGGCGGCGGCGAAGAAGGCGCCGGCCAAGAAGAAGGCCGCCGCCAAGAAGAAGGCAGCTGCGAAGAAGGCCCCCGCCCGCAAGGCGCCGGCCAAGAAGAAGGCAGCTGCCAAGAAGGCCCCGGCGAAGAAGAAGGCTGCCGCCAAGAAGGCCGCCGCCAAGAAGACGCCGGCCAAGAAGAAGGCAGCTGCGAAGAAGGCCCCTGCCCGCAAGGCACCGGCCAAGAAGAAGGCAGCTGCCAAGAAGAAGGCCCCCGCCAAGCGGACGGCCAACAAGAAGCAGTAACCCGATACCGACTCGGGCACCTCGACGGGGGCGGCGTCAGCCGCCCCCGTCGTCGCGTCTACGGGGCCGTCTTCACGGCGCGGTCTCGGCCTCGGTCGGTCGCGAACGTGGGAACCACAGCGCGACCGCGGTGCCGACGCCCGGCTCCGACTCGATCGTCACCGTGCCGCCGTGTGCGGCGACCGTCGCGTCGACGATCGCCAGCCCGAGGCCGCTCCCGCCGCGATGACGGGTTCGTGAGGGATCGGCGCGGAAGAAGCGCTCCGTCACCCGGTCGGCGATCTCCTGCGGCATGCCGCCCCCTTCGTCGCGCACCGTCAACGTCGCTCCTGCATCGTCGCCGACGGCGGAGATGTGAATCGTGACCCCGGGATCGGTGTGCACGATGGCGTTGCCGACGACGTTGGCGACGACCTGTCGGACGCGGTCGTCGTCGCCCACGACCGTCGTGTCGCCGGACGCCTCGACGTCGAAGGTCCGCTCGGGGGCGACGATCCGGCCGTCGTGGGCGGCGTCGCTCCCGATCGTCGCGAGGTCGATGTCCGTGAATGCGAGCGGGCGGTGCTCGTCGAGCTTGGCGAGGGTCAGCATGTCCTCGACGAGGCGGGCCATCCGCGCCGCCTCCTGCTCGGTCCGCCTCATCGCGTCGTCGAGCCGTTCCTGGTCGGCCAGTCCGCCGTGCCGGTACAGCTCGGCGTAGCCGCGGATCGTGGTGACCGGTGTGCGGAGTTCGTGTGATGCATCGGCGACGAAGCGTCGGAGTCGGGCCTCCGACGCCGCCTGATCGGACACCGACCGCTCGATCGTCGTCAGCATCTGGTTGAGCGCGTCGGCGAGCTGTCCGGCCTCGGTGCCGGGAGCGCCTTCGGGAACCCGCTCGGTCAGGTCGCCGTCGGCGATCCGCTCCGCCGACTCGGTCATGTCCTTGATCGGGCGGATACCGAGGCGGAGCACCCACCACCCGACGAGCCCGAGTGAGCCGAGGATCGCGAGTGATCCGAGCACTTCGACGAGGACGAGTCGGTCGATCGTCGCCTCGAGGTCGTCGATCGGCACGGCGGTGATCAGGACACCGTCGGCGCCGCGCTGTGCGTACACACGGTAGGTCGAGCCGCTCGCCGTCGAGTCGACCGAGAAGTACGAGCCGCCCGTTTCGGGCAAGTCGTCGGCGTCGATGATCGGCGCGCCGAAGTCGCCGGCCGTCGGCCGGTAGAACTCCTGCAGTTCGCCGTTGTCGCCCACGAACCCTTCGAAGACGTCGCTGACCCGCTCGCGGTAGTCCGACGGTGGCGGCTGTGCCGGCCGAGGCTGATAGCCACCGAGTGGATCGGAACGCTCGCCGTACTGCGGGCTGAGCGCTGCCAGCCGGTCGTCGACCTGTTCGACCAGCTGGTCGCGCGTCGTGCGTGTGACGACCACCGAGACGGCCAGGAGAACGACGGCGACGGCGGCGATACCGACGAGCAGACGCGAACGGAGCGACAGGTTCATCAATGGTCGCGGAGGGTGTAGCCCACGCCTCGGATCGTGTGGATGAGCTTCGGCTCGGTGTCGTCGAGCTTGCGGCGTAGATAGCCGATGTAGGTCTCGACCACACCGCCGTCGCCGCCGAAGTCGTACTTCCAGACGTGATCGAGGATCTGGGCTTTCGAGAGCACCCGACCCTGGTTCACCAGCAGGTACCGGAGGAGGTTGTACTCGGTGGGCGACAGCGCCACGTCGACGCCGCCACGACTGACTCGGTGGGCGTCCTCGTCCATGCGCAGGTCGGCGCACTGGTGGATCCGGTCGAGCGACTTGTCGGCGCTCGTCCGACGGAGCACGGCCTCGGTGCGGGCGACCAGCTCGTCGAGGCTGAACGGCTTCTCGAGGTAGTCGTCGCCGCCGAGGGTCAGCCCGCGGACCTTGTCCTCCGTGGCGTCGCGGGCGGTGAGGAACAGCACCGGCGTGCGGTCACCGTCGGCTCGCAGGCGCCGGCACACCTCGAACCCGTCGAGCTCGGGCATCATGACGTCGAGCAGGATCAGATCGGGCCGTCGGGCGGGGATCACCTCGAGGGCCTCCCGTCCGTTCGCCGCCTCGGACACGTCGAAACCGTGGTGCTGGAGGGCAGCCGCGAGCATCGAACGAAGATTGTCCTCGTCGTCGACGACGAGCAGGTGGTGACCGGGCATGTCGTTCACTGTGGCACGCGAGTCTGGGAGTTCGCTGTGAACTGCCTCGGGACGGACTGCGAGTGACGTGTTCATGACCCGACCATCGCGAGGATCTGTGCCGCGTCGGCGTCTGCCGTCGCCTGGTCGACGAGACCGGTCGACACGACGGTCTCCGTCCACGTGGCGACGATGTCGGCGGCGAGTCCGCTGTCGTACAGCGCCGCTCGTAGCTCGGTGGTTCGTTCGTCGACGAGCCGGCTCCAGTCGTCGACGGCGGTGAACCGCTCGACGAGGACGTTCGAGCCGCCCATCGGGTCGCCACCGCCGGCCCCTGTCTCGCCGCCGGGCCGTTGCGGGCGGTCACCCATGTCGGGCAGATCACCCATGTCGGGCAGATCGCCGGGATCGGGCAGATCGCGCACGTCGGGCATGTCGCCGGGATCGGGCAGATCGCCCATGCCGGGCATGTCGCCGGGTTCGGGCAGATCGCCCGTGCCGGGTCGTTCGCCTCCCCCGGGCATCTGGCCGGGGCCACCGTCCCCCACGTTCTGGACGCCGAAGGCGAGGTTGTGGTCCCAGGCGACGACGGTGAACCGTTCCGCCTCGGTGTCGTAGAACAGATACGAGTTGTTCCCGGGGCCGTCGATGTCGTCGAAGTTGCCGATCAGGTCCTGCATTGCCAGGTACGTCGCGAACGCATCCACGTCGAGCCAGTCGTCCAGCTCGGCGGCGAAGGTCTCGTCGTCGCTCTCGTTCACGAACTGCAGGAAGTCGATCAGTGGGTCGAGATCGGCGTTGTCGTCGCCCGCCTCCTGGTCGAACACGTCGTCGTAGGCGTCGGGATCGTTGCCTCGGTACGAGTAGTCGCCGGTGCTCTCCGCCTTGTACAACGCTCCGTCGTCGCCGAACTCCTCGGACATCCAGGTGTCGTCCGGATGCTCGATGACGAGTCGGAGCGCCGCATCGCCGCCGTTGACACTGAACGCGACCGAGATCGCATCCTGGGATGCGAGTCCGGCGGCCTCCAGCAGTTCGAGCGCGACGGCCTCGTTGATCGCCGTCTCGGTGGAGTTCGACCGGACCACGAGGTCGGTGAGGCCGTCGTGGTTCTGGCCGTCGACGAGTTTGTCGAGCTTGATCAGCCACGGGATCGTGGCCGGGTCGTCGTCGGAGCCCACCGCTCGGAGCGACGAGTTGCCCTTGAGCCGGATCCCGACCTGCTCGTACGTTTCACCGTCGATCGTGATCGTCGCCTCGATCCATTCCTTGTCGCCGGTCGATGTGTAGGTCGCCAGCATGGCCGAGTAGTCGTCGTCGTCGAACTCGAGCTCGATCGAGTGGGCGGTCGCGCTGTCGAGCGTGCCGACGGCACCGAACGAGCCGGTCGAGACGACGACGTCTGCGTCGTCGGCTCCGTCGTTCTCGTCGGTGGTTGCCGTCGCATCGTCGGACGTGGCGGCGCCCGACGTCACGTCGTCGGCGGCGACATCGGCCGTGCTGCAGCCGGCCAGCACGATCAACGCGAGTGCGGCTGCCGCGGCGCGGCGCAGGGGGGAAGTGGGGATGTCGAACATGGTGACGATGCAAGCGACGGCGGATGCGAGCCGGCTGCGACGTCGCTGTGAGTCTCCCGTGAACGTTCCTGCCGAACTGTGGGGTGATTCTCGGTCAACTGCCAGGTTCGTTGCGTACACCTGGTCGCAACCTTCCGTTCAGCCGGCCCGACGGCCGCTCAGACCCTTCTGGAGACCACCGTGTCACTCCCACTCCTCTTCGCCGCCGATCTCGTTGCGATCACCGTCCTCGTCGGTGGTCTGTACTTCCCGCGTCACCGCCGCCGGGAGATGGTCCTGGCACTGCTCGTGATCAACATCGGCGTGCTCGCCCTCACCCAGGCGTTGTCGTCGGCCGAAGTCGGCGCCGGACTCGGACTCGGCCTGTTCGGGGTGTTGTCGATCATCCGTCTGCGCTCGAACGAGATGCCCCAGCACGACGTCGCCTACTACTTCGCCGCGTTGGCGCTCGGCCTCCTCGGCGGCTTTCCCGTCGATCCCGGCTGGCTCAGCCCGGCGCTGATGGCCGCCGTCGTGGCCGCCGTCTTCATCGGTGATCATCGACGACTGCTCGGCAGCTACCGACAGCAACTCATGACGCTCGATCGGGCACATCCGACCGAGGCCGGTGCCCGGGCACACGTCGAGGCGTTGCTCGGCGGCACGGTGCATCGCGTCGTCGTGCGCAAGGTCGACCTGGTGAACGACACGACCCTGGTCGATGTCGCCTTCCAGGAAGCCGACCAGGACCAGGCGTACCACCGTGCCGAGTTCGAGGTGTCGGCGTGACCCCGCTCGACGCCCTGGTCGGGGGGACCGACGCCGTCGGCCTCGACGAGATCCTCTCGGGATCGGCCCTGATGACCCGAACCGACCGCAAGTACGTCCTCGAACCCGGCGACGTCGCTGCGCTGTTGTGCGAACTCGGACCCTCGGTCCGTGTGCTCGAGATCGACGGCAAGCGCAGTTTCGGGTACGAGTCGATCTACTTCGACACCCCCGAACTCGACTCGTACCTTGGTGCTGCGCGTCGTCGTCCCGATCGGTTCAAGGTTCGGACGCGTCGCTACGTCGACCAGGACACCTGCTGGGTGGAAGTGAAGACACGGACGCGGCGTGGCCAGAACGAGAAGGTGCGTCGTCGTCACGACCCGGCGGACGCCGATCGACTCACCCCGGATGCACTCGCCTTCGTCGCGGCGACGGTCGACCCGGCGACCGCCGACCGGCTCGAACCGGTACTCCGCACCCGGTACCGCCGGACGACCCTCGTGGTCGGCGATCAGCGGATCACGATCGACGCCGACCTCCGATGCGACGACCTGACCGGCCAGGCGTTCGGGATCGGCGACCGGTTCGTGGTCGAGACGAAGTCGCCGGGCGGACCGGGCACCGTCGACCGCGCACTCTGGCGGCTCGGTCGGCGGCCGCTCACGATCAGCAAGTTCGCGCTCGGCCTCGCGATGTCGAAGCCGACACTGCCACGGAACAAGTGGCATCGGGTGATCGATCGCTACGTCGTGCCCGACGACTCGATGGTCACAAGTCGGAGATCCGCTTGAACACCTCGGCCAGCTCGACGCCGTGAGGCGCGCCGAGTTCGGCGAGTCGTGCCGTGATGCGCTCGTCGAACGCCGCCAGCTCCGCGGCGTCGGCGGCGTGCATCGTCGACTCGAACTGGCTCTCGTGGGCGTGCAGTGCGTCGAGCTTGCGGCCGACCGAGGCGGTCACGTCCTCGACGTGGTCGGGCTCGTCGGCTTCGAAGAGGAACAGGTGCGACGGGCGATGATGTGACGGGCCGACGTCGGGAAAGAAGTGTGGGTCGCGAGCGGCGACGACGGCGTCGCACGTGAGCAGCCCGGCGGCCCGGTGGTCGGGGTGCAGCCGGTATCGCTTCCACGGGTCGTGCCCGAGGACGACGTCGGGTCGGAGCTCGCGGATCGCACGCACGATGCCGATCCGGTGCTCGACCGTCGGCTCGAGTTCGCCGTCGACGGCGCCGAGGAAACGCACCTCGCCAGCGCGCTCGCCCGACAGGCGTCGGCCCGCTTCGCGTTGTTCGCCCTGACGCCGCTCGACGAGCGAGGGCAGATCGGCTTCGACGTCCCACGTGCCCTTCGAACCGTCGGTGCACACCACGTGATGCACCACGCACCCGTGGTCGGCCCACTTCGCGAGCGTGCCACCGGCGCCGAACTCGACGTCGTCGGGGTGTGCGCCGATCGCCAGCGCGACCCTCGGTGTGTCGAGCGCCGACGTCCACGAGGTGCTGGTGATGGGCGGTTGGCCGGGCTCGTTCGTGCTCATCGGTCCGGCCCGGTCCAGTTGCCGTCGGCACCGAGCCCGATCCCGAGCTCGTCGAGATCGGTGATCGTGTCGACGTCACGAGCGAGCCGCGGGTCGGTGACGACCCGGACCTCGAGATCGCGTTCGAGCGCGGCGGCCAGGTGATGCCGGAAGCTCCCGGCGCCGTACATGGCGGGGAGGTCGGTCGACGCCGGCCGTGTCTGGACGTTCGTCCCGTCGAGGCGATGGTCGGGAACGAGGGTGACGACGCCGTCGGCGATCAGGTGCTCGAAGCCGGTCGCGAGCGGCAGATCGCCGTGTGCGATCACCACGTGGTCGAAGCCCTTGCCCGCCACGACGGCCGAAGCGTGGTCGACGGCGCCGTTCAGGCCGAGCCCCGGCGTCCACAACACCTCCGCGCCCTGACGCCCGGCCCAGTCGGCGACCTCGTCGTCGTCGCACACCACGAACGGGGTGAACGGCCGGGCCGCATCGAGGACGCGTGCAGCCATCATCCGTGCGAGATCGGCGCGGGCGACGGGTGACACCGACGGGGCCAGGCGGCCCTTGGCGTTCCGGAACGCCTTGATCGGCACCAGCACGGCCGCTTCCACACGCCGAACCCTAGGCGGCGCGTCGTCTGTTCACGACGGTCGAGCCGCAACTACAGTGCCGCCATGCGCGCTCCCGAGATTCGGGTGGCCGTGATCGGGGCCGGTTCTTGGGGGACCACCGTCGCATCGCTCGCCGCCGTCAACACGCCCACGACGCTGTGGGCTCGCCGCGGCGATCTGGTCGAGACGATGCGGTCGACGCGCGAGAACCCCGACTATCTCGCCGGCTTCAGGCTGCCCGACGAGCTCGAGGTCACCGATTCGATGGAGGAGGCGGTCGGGTCGGCCGACGTGCTGGTGATGGCCGTGCCGTCGCACGGCTTCCGCGATATCGCCGCCGAGGCGGCAGGGTCCATCCGGCCGTGGGTCCCGGTGGTCAGCCTGTCGAAGGGGCTCGAGCGCGACACCCTGAAACGGATGACCGAGATCATCGGCGACGAGATGCCCGGTCGTCCTGCCGGGTTGATGACCGGGCCGAACCTGGCCAAGGAGATCATGGCCGGCCAGCCCGCCGCCAGCGTCGTGGCCATCCCCGACAGCACGATCGCCGTCGAACTCCAACGGATCCTGAGCCAGCCGAGTCTGCGTGTCTACACGAACCCCGACGTCGTCGGCTGTGAGGTGGCAGGCGTGGTGAAGAACGTGATCGCCATCGCCGCCGGCATGATCGAGGGGATGGAGTTCGGCGACAACTCCCGCGCCACGCTGATCACGCGCGGACTGGCCGAGATGTCACGCCTCGGGGTGGCGATGGGCGGTGACCCGTACACCTTTGCCGGGCTCGCCGGCATGGGTGACCTGATCGCCACCTGCTCGTCGAGCCAGAGCCGCAACAACTCGGTCGGGCTGCAACTCGGTCGAGGCAAGTCGATCGAGGAGATCCTCGACTCGATGAACATGGTCGCCGAGGGCGTCAAGAGTTCGCCCAGCGTGCTCGAGCTGGCTCGCCGATACGGTGTCGAGATGCCGATCACCGAACAGGTCGTCGCCGTGTGCCACGAGGGCCGCAGCGCACGCGATGCGCTCGCTGCCGTCATGGCGCGCAGCAACAAGAGCGAGTTCGACTGATCGTCCCCGACCCCCTGACGACACGGGTGCGGCGCCCCGACACCAGCGCCGAGGAGCTTCGATGATCACCACGGGTATCACCGGTTCGGCCTGGCGCGCCTCCATCTCGCCGTGGGGGCGGATCGAGCCGTGGGACGACGACCGTCCGCTCGACTGGTTCGTCGCGGCCGACGATCGTTGGCACGTGCCCGCCGACGAGCCGACCGTGCGCCAGCAGCGGATCGACGGTACGCCGGTCACCGAGACGCGCGTCCGCGTCCCGAACGGTGATGTCGTCCAGCGGGTCTACAGCGTGCCCGACGCCGGTGGGTTCACGATCGTCGAGGTCGAGAACGAGTCGACGCTCCCGGTGGCGGTCGCGTTCGACCGCTCCGACGTCGTCACCGAACGACCCGTTGCCGACATCCCCATCGAAGGGATCGAACTGCCCGCCGGCTCGTTCGTGCTGCCGCTCGGACACAAGGCGACGGTGCGCGTCGGGATCCCGCACGGCACGGCCCCAGAGCGTCTGCCGGACGTGCCGGCGGCTCGTCAGGTCGCGAACGGCTGGCTCACGACGACGGAGCGTGCGAGCCGGTTCGTGCTGCCCGACGGCGAACGCGGCGCGTCGCTGGCAGCCACGGTGACGGCACTGCGGTGCGAGCTGGCGCTCGGGGCGATACCCGATGCCGACGACGAACCCGAGGCGTTCGCGCTCGCGCTCGGCGAACTCGTCCGGATGGGGGAGCAGCCCGGACCGTGGCTGGAGGAGTTGGTGCGTGCCGTCGAACAGTTCGCCGACCGCACGACGTGGACCACCGACGCCGCGCTCGTGGCGACCGACCGGGTCCTCGCCGCGGCCGGCGAGGACCGAGCGCGGCGCGACCTCGCGAAGAGCGTGGCATCACGGGTCGCCTCGGAGCGGCCGACGACGCCACCCGACGGCATCGCGGCCGTGGCGTGGCTCGAGTCGTCGTTCGCCGTCGGCGGCGCACTGCTCCCGTTCGGATTGCCGGACGCGTGGCTCGGCCAGTCGGTCGAGGTCTACGGCGTGCCGACCGCCGCCGGCAGCACGGTGTCGTTCGCGCTGCGCTGGCACGGCGAGCGACCGGCGGTGCTGTGGGAGCAGACCGGCGAGCCGGTCCGACTCACCGCACCCGTGATGGATCCCGACTGGGCCACCGCCGAGCCGTCGGGTGAGGGTTTGTGGGCGGCGCCGCCGAACGGGTCCGGTCACACGTCGACGTCGGTGCAACCCGACGATCAGGGCGGCTCGTTCTCCTGACCCGACCCGACGGCACCCCTGCGGTGGGTCGGCCCTAGGCTGCATTCATGGCGCTCACCGATCTGCCCTCGCTCGACTCGCTCAAGCTCACCGAGTGGACCTCGTGCGGCGGATGCGCCGCCAAGTGGGGTGCCGCACTCCTGAAAGACCTGGTCGCCGAGTTCCCGGCGCCCACCGACCCGTCGCTCATGGTCGGTCTGGCGCCGTTCGACGATGCCGCGATCTACAAGGTGTCCGACGACGTCGCCATGGTGTCGACCACCGACTTCTTCCCGCCCCTCGTCGACCATCCGGCCGACTTCGGTGCCATCGCCGCCGCCAACGCGTGCAGCGACGTGTTCGCGATGGGCGGCTCGGTCGTCATGGCGATCAACGTCGCAGCGTTCCCCGAGGACTTCCCGCGCGAGGCGATCGTCTCGATCTTCGAGGCTGGCGCTCGCGTCGTGGCCGAGGCGGGCGGCGCCGTCGCCGGTGGACACACGATCCGCAACCCCGAGCCCATCTACGGCCTCGCCGTGCAAGGCGTCGTCCACCCCGACAAGATCTTCCGCAAGGCCGGCGCACGCCCGGGCGACGTGCTGCTGCTGTCGAAGCCGGTCGGCACCGGCCTCACGCTGGCGTGTGGGACGGAGGCCGACAAGCGGGTGGCGATCGACGGCATGACGACGATCAACCGTGCCGCTGCCGAGGCGTTGCGTGCCCTCGACGGGGCCGTGCACGCCGTCACCGACGTGACCGGATACGGCTTGGCCGGCCACAGCTGGGAGATGGCCGAGCGTTCCGGCGTCCGCGCCGTCGTCGACACCGCCGGCATCGTCACGTACCCGGGCGCGCTCGAGGCGGCGAACGACGGCCAGCGCACCGGCGGCGACCCGCGCAACCGCGACTACCTCGCCGGACACCTCGACTCGTCGGCGGCGCCCGGACCCGAGGCGTTGTGCTTCGATCCGCAGACCTCCGGCGGGCTGCTCGCGGCCGTCGACGCCGCAGCGGCGTCCGACCTCGAGGCCCAGGGCTTCTGGCGCGTCGGCGTCGTCGAGGCCGGCGACGCCCGACTCGTCCTGCGCTGACCGACGGGCTTCAGCCGAACGCGACCAGCGCCACGAAGACGGCGCCGAGCACGAGCACGACCGTGCCGACCAGCACGGCCGGCCGGACCGTCCGTCCGCCGACACCGTCGGGTTCACCGCCGGTGAGTCGCGGGCTGTTGTGTCCGCCGGGCCACCGCCACCGCGACGCCGGATCGCGTCCAGGGCCCCACGAGTCGTCGTCCATGCGGCCAGCGTAGGCCGGAGGGGACTTTCGAATCTGGCGTTCACGCCCTGGTTGACCTTGGGTGGGAGGCAGCAGACGTCGAGCACGCGAGGAGGGGCACGATGAGCAAGAACTTCGTCGAGATCCAGGGCGAGGTCATGTCCGGCATGGGTGCCTTGGGCACGGAGGCACCCGAGGTCATGAACTCGTTCATGGGCCTGCACCAGGCGGCGACCGCCGACGGTGCGTTGTCGAAGCGCACGAAGGAGCTGATGGCGCTCGCCATCGCGATCACGGTTCGGTGCGACGGCTGCATCGCGTTCCACGTCAAGGACGTCCTCGAAGCCGGTGCCGGCCGAGGTGAGATCGTCGAGACCATCGGCGTCGCCGTCATGATGGGCGGTGGACCCTCGGTCGTCTACGGCTCGGAGGCCCTCGCGGCCCTCGAGCAGTTCACCGCTGCATAGCCGACGACCCAAGCCGGCGTCGGTGCGGACGAGGTGGCCGCACCGACGCTCAACCGACGACGACCGCGGTCGCGGCGAACTCGCCGGTGGCAGCGATGCCGGTGTCGCCGACCGCGACGATCGTGACGACGTCACCGGGCGAGGTCGCGCTCAGATCGAGGGTGGCGGTGTAGGGCACCGGTGTCGTCCAGTCGGTCGCCGTGATCTCGAAATCGAGCACCTCCGGCGGATCGGCCGGTATCAGCGCCCGCACGACGACCGTGCCCTCGAAGCCGCGGCCGAGGCCGTCGACCGTGAGGTCGCCTGCGGTGACCTCGTCGCCGAACTCGGGCACGTCGATCGTGACACCCTCACTCGTCGCCGACAGGACGAACCAGCCGTCGTCGGCGCCGAGCTGGCGCATGAACAGGATCACGCCCGTCGGCCGTGTGGTCGCCGGGTCGTCGTCGTCGAGCGGGCTCAGGACCTCGATCTCGCCGCTGCGACCGTCGCCCTGCATGAACTCGCCGATCAGCGGTTCGACGCCGAAGACCTGCTCGATGAAGTCGGACGCTGCTTCCTCGGGAGTGTCGAACACGACCTCGGCGGCAGGCCAGACCGCGACGACCGGCTCGACGACCGGAACGGTCGTCGGCGGTGTGGTCGTCGGGACGACGGTCGTGGGAGCGACGGTGGTCGGCGCGGCTGTCGTGGGTGGGGCTGTCGTGGCCGGCATCGTCGTCTCGGGCACCGTGGTCGGTGCGGTGGTGGGCGTCGTCTCGGGCGTCGTGGTCGGTGCGGTGGTGGGTGTCGTCGTGATGGCCGTCGTCGACGTCGGGGTCGACACGGCATCGTCACCGCACGCGGCAGCGAGCGACATCACCACCGATCCGCCGATGAGGGTGCGGAGCACCGTGTGGAACCGTGTGCGCGACATGTCGACCTCTTTCCGACTCC
Organism: Ilumatobacter fluminis; assembly: GCF_004364865.1. NCBI lineage: Bacteria > Bacillati > Actinomycetota > Acidimicrobiia > Acidimicrobiales > Ilumatobacteraceae > Ilumatobacter > Ilumatobacter fluminis. Next base: position 3,519,458 of record NZ_SOAU01000001.1, on the reverse strand, counting down.
ATCATCGGCCGCACGGGCGCCGAACGCAATGGACCAGAGTCACCGGTGCCCGGATAGCGTCGCCGGTGATGGCCCGTGGCAAGGCGCCGACGCGCAAGATCGAACAGGAGCTGTGGGCACACGGCCACGAGACGGTCGTCGGGATCGACGAGGTCGGCCGGGGCGCCTGGGCCGGGCCGCTGATGGTCGGTGCCGCGATCCTGCCGCGCGACAAGCGTATCCAGGGCGTTCGCGACTCGAAGATGCTCACCGAGGCCGACCGCGAGCGCCTGTTCGACCGCATCGCCGACTGGTGCATCACCTGGTCGGTCGGGGCGGTGAGCCAGGAAGAGTGCGACGAGATGGGGATGGCCGACGCGCAACGGCTCGCCTGTCGCCGGGCGGTCGAGGGGCTCGAGGTCGTGCCCGACGTGGCCGTCAGCGACGGCAAGTGGGACTTCGTGACACCCTGCGTCGCCGAGGTCGAGATGCGGGTCAAGGCCGACCGCCACTGCCTGAGCGTGGCAGCGGCGAGCATCCTCGCGAAGGTCGTCCGCGACCGAGAGATGCGGCGACTGTCGGAGAGCTACCCGAACTGGTCGTTCGACACCAACAAGGGCTACCCGTGCCCCAAGCACAAGGCGGCGCTCCAGGGTTACGGCCCGTCGGCGATCCACCGCCGCACGTGGGTGTTCATGGACAACTACGTCCGCTGGCCCGGCGTCGAGCGGGTCTTCCGCCCGGAGCAACCCACCCTGTTCTGAGTCGGATGAGGTCAGACCCCAACCGACACGGATGCTCGGACCCACGCCATCGGGTGGTCGGTTGGGGTCTGACCTCATCCGACACGGATGCTCGGACCCACGCCATCGGGTGGTCGGTTGGGGTCTGACCTCATCCGACCGGCTCCACTAACGTCGTCCGGGTGCTGGCACACCTGACGTCGTCGATGGGGTGGAACTGGGCGACCCTGATCGTGGTCGTCCTGATCCTCGCGGCCGTCGTGGCGTTCGCGTGGTCGTGGCGAGCGATGCATCGCGAGGCGTCGTCGCGCCCACCGACCGCCCTCATGTTCGGTGTGCCGGTCGTGGCCGCGGCGGTGGCGTTCGGCGCGTGGTTCACCGCCGACGAGTGGGACTGGCTGCTCGCCGACGGCACGGTCCGCTCGGACGGCGCCGAGGCCCCGCCCGTCGAGGTCGCCGACGGGTCGGAACGGTTCGTGCTCGTCGATGGGTCGCAGGTGACCTACCGCATCGACGAGCGGTTGGGCGGGAGCGATTCGACCGCGGTCGGCACCACGACGGTGTTGGCCGGTGAGATCGCCGTCGACCGCGAGACCCCGTCCGACTCCGTGCTCGGCACGATCGTCGTCAACGTCGAACGGTTCGAGTCCGATTCCACCCTGCGCGACAAGCGGATCCGGCACGACTTCCTCGAATCGACCGAGTACCCGTACGCCACCTTCGTCCCGACCAGCGTCGAGGGCCTGCCCGACCGATCGACCGACGGTCAGCGCATCCCGGTCGAGATCACGGGCGATTTGACCGTGAAGGAGACGACGGCGACCGAGACGTTCGGTGGCTGGGTCCGCATCGACGACGACCGGCTGACCGCCGAGATGTCGACCACGGCGCTGATGTCGACCTACGACGTGGGGCCGATCGCGATCTCCGGGCTGGTGTCGACCAGCGACGAGGTCGAGCTCACGTTCTCCCTCGTGGCCGTACCGAGCGGCGCCGTCGACGAGCTGGACGAGTTCGAGCTGGCCGGCGATCCCGCTCCGATCGACACCACGCAACCCGCTGCGACCTCGGCGCCCGACGACGCCGCGGCAGCGCCGACGACCACGGTCGAGCCGGCCTACGACACCGCGCGCTTCTCCGCGGCGGTGCTCCCCACCATCGAGACCCACTGCGCCTCGTGCCACGTGCCTGGCGGACCGGGCGCAGCAACCGTCGAGTTCGCCACCATCGCCGACGTCGCAGCGGTCGCTGCCGACATCGCCCTCGTCACCGAGTCGCGCTACATGCCGCCGTGGACGGCCAGCGACCTGTCGGTCGACTTCGAACACGACTGGTCGCTCTCCGACGAGCAGATCGCCGAGATCGCAGCGTGGGCCGAGGCCGACGGTGCCGTCGACGTCGAACCGTCGACGGGGTTGGAGCCGCGTAATGCGATCGTCGTCCCACTCGACGCCGACGTCACCGTGGCTGCCGAGCCGTACACCGGCTCGGTCGATCAGCGCGACGACTATCGCTGCCAGATCTACGAGATGCCGCCCGCCGACGACACCCGCTGGATCACGGGCTACACGATCGTCCCCGACCAGGTCGAGATCGTCCACCACGCGATCTTCTTCCGTGCCGACGCTGCCGTGATGGACGACGCACGAGCGCTCGACGCACGCGACGAGGCCCCGGGTTGGCCGTGCTTCGGACTCGCCGGTTTGCGTGGAACCGAGCAGATCGGTGGCTGGGCGCCGGGGCAGCAGCCCAAGACGTATGCCGAGGGCTCCGGCATCCGGATGGAACCCGGCGACTTCCTCGTCACCCAGATCCACTACCACTACGACCACGACGCACCCGCCGACGAGTCCGCCCTCGACGTCGAGTTCGCCGATGCCGATCAGGTCGCCGCCGCCGACGGCGCGTTCGACGACGTCGTCGTCACGACCTACCTCGCCCCCGCAGAGATCCCGTGTCGCGACGACGAGAGCGGTCCGCTGTGCGACCGTGCGACGGTGATCGCCGACATCCGCGACAAGTTCGGCGACTTCGCCGCGATCATCCCCGACGGGCTCATCGCCCAGTGCGGCGCCGACCTGCAGGCGATGATGGCCGACACCGACGGGGTCGGCTACGCCTCGTGTGATCACCGTGCCAGTGCCTACGGCGAGATCGTCGGTGTGCTCGGACACATGCACGAGTTCGGCGAGACGTTCCGGATGACGCTGAATCCGGGCACGGCCGATGAGCAGATCCTGCTCGACATCCCGAACTGGGCGTTCGAGTGGCAGTTCGACTACCGACCGATCGACACGATCGTCGTCGGACCGGGCGACGTCATCCGCGTCGAGTGCACGTGGGACCGCTCACTCGCCCCGATGCCCGAGCCACGTCACATCACGTGGAACGAGGGCACCGAGGACGAGATGTGCTACTCCACCCTCAGCACCGTCGACCGCTGAGTCGGTCGGTTGATGTCAGACATCAACCGACCAGTTCGGCCATGCGCAACCGCTGCGAGGTCGGTTGATGTCTGACATCAACCGACCGGGTCGGGGGAGACGCGGACCATGCGCTTGCCTCGGTTCTGGCCGGCGAGCAGGCCGACGAGGGCGTCGGGCGCTGCCTCGAGGCCGTCGATCACGTCCTCGACCACGGTCAGCCGGCCATCGGCGGCCCACGCCGACAGATCGGCGATCGCGCGCTCCTGCTGATCGGCGTAGTCCATGACGATGAAGCCCTTCATCGTCAGCCGCTTCGTCACGATCAGACCCGGCACGCCACGCGGACCGGTCGGGGCGTCGGAGTCGTACTGCGACACGGCGCCGCAGCACGAGATGCGTCCGTGCAGGTTCATCGCGAACAGGGCCGCTTCGAGGATCGGCCCGCCGACGTTGTCGAAGTACACGTCGACACCGTCGGGGCAGTGCTCACGCAGTGCCCGCGACAGCTTCTCGCCCCGGTAGTCGATGCAGGCGTCGAAGCCGAGCTCGTCGACGACCCACTGGCACTTCTCCGGCCCGCCGGCGATGCCGACGACCCGGGCGCCAGCGATCTTCCCGATCTGGCCGACGAGCGAGCCGACGGAACCGGCAGCGGCCGACACCAGCAAGGTTTCGCCGGCCTCGATCCCGACGACGTCGAGCAGCCCGTGGTACGCGGTGAGCCCGGCGACGCCCAGCACCGACAGATGGTGGGTGAGGGGACGATGGTCGCCGACCGGTGCCAGGTGGCGGGCGTCGAGCGCCGCGTACTCCTGCCAGCCGACCTCGCCCCACACCAGGTCGCCCTCGGCGAAGCGATCGCTGCGCGACTCGAGCACCTCGGCGATCGCGCCACCGTGCATCACGTCGCCTTCTTCGACGGCCGACTTGTAGGTGGCCCCCTGCATCCACGCCCGGTTGGCGGCGTCGATCGACAACAACACGCTCCGCACGAGCACCTCGCCGTCGCCGACGGTCGGCATGTCGCCGTCGCGGATCGTGAAGTTCGACGTCTCGAGCTTCCCGCTCGGCCGTTCGGTCAGGAGCACCTGCGTGTTGCCACTCATCCCCCGATTCTCCCAGACCCACCTCCGCCCACCCCCACCCGGGCAATGCGTGAACAAACTGCGGAATAGTTCCGCAGTTTGTTCACGCCTTCGGCGGGGTCAGAGGCGGTGGAGGAACTGGACGACGGCGTCGGGGCCGGCGAGTCGGTAGCCGGCTGCGGTGTCGCCGTCGCCGACGCGGATACCGAGGTCGCCGTCGACCATGGCCTCGAACACGCTCTCGTCGGTGACGTCGTCGCCGAGGAACACGACCGGCTGACCCGGCTCGCGTAGCTCGGTGATCGTCTCGCCCTTGCTGCCCGTGCGGGCGAGCAGCTCGCACACCATGTGGCCGTGCTTGACGTGGGCGCCGTCGATCATGCTCGCCAGGTTCTCGACGGCCGCGATCGCCCGCTCGGCGAGTGTGCGGTCGGCTTCGCGCACATGGATCACGACACTGGCCGGCTTGTACTCGAGCCAGGCGCCGTCGCCCGCCGCGTCGACGGCTCGGGTGGCCAGCAGTTCGAGCTGTTCGAACGTGTACTGCTCGTCGTCGTCGAGCGCCAACGGCGGCATGCCGCGGCGTTCGAGGCCGTGGCTGCCGACCACTTCGAGCGTGGGCGGGAAGTCGAACCGATCGAGGTCGCCGACCGAGCGGCCGGACACGATCACGACGCGGGCCCGCATCGCCAAGCGTTCGAGCTCGTCGAGCACGCCCGGACTCAGCGCAGCGTCGTGCGCCTTCTCGACGATCGGGGCGAGCACGCCGTCGACGTCGAACCCGACCAGCGCCGAACCGAGCAGCGGTGCGACCTCGGCGGCCAACCGCTCGGGCGTGATGTCGACCGCGGGCATCACGAGTCGATCAGCACATCGAGGAACGACTTCGCCCAATCCGACACGGTCGACGTCTCGAGTCGCTTCCGCATCGCTTCCATTCGCGGACGCCGCTCGTGGCGGTGCATCTCGACGGCGCGCACGATGGTGTTCTGGAGCGCATGGTCGTCGTGCGGGTTGACGAGCAGGGCCTCGCCCAGCTCGTCGGCGGCACCGGTGAACTCGGACAGCACCAGCACGCCGTCGCCGTCGACGTGGGCGGCGACGTACTCCTTGGCGACGAGGTTCATGCCGTCGCGGAACGGGGTCACCAGCATGACGTCGCCGGCTCTGTAGAGCGGGATCAGCTCGTCGAGCGGGAGCGACTGGTACAGGTAGTGGATGACGGGGAAGCCCAGGCGGGAATGGCGCCCGTTGATCTCCCCGACGATCTGTTCGATCTCACGACGCTCGTCCTGGTACTGCTCGACACCCTCGCGGGTGGGCGTGGCCACCTGCACGAGCACGTGACGCTCGGGGTCGAGACGCCCCTGGTCGAGCAGTTCACCGAACGCCTGCAGCCGGTTGCCGATGCCCTTCGTGTAGTCGAGCCGGTCGACGCCGAGCAGGATCACCTCCGGGTCGCCGAGGCGGCTCCGGATCTGAGCCGTGCGCTGGCGCGTCGCACGTCCGCTCGCCTGCAGCTCGAAGTCTTCGACGTCGATCGAGATCGGGTAGGCGCCGACGTTGACGTTGCGTCCCTCGTAGTGGACCAGACCCTCGTCGAGCTCGGTCGCGTCGAGCAGGTTCTGGGCGGCGGACATGAAGTTGTGCGCGCCCTGTCGGCGCTGGAAGCCGAGCACGTCGGCGCCGAGGAGGCCCTTGATGATCTCGCTCCGCCATGGCAGCCGCTGGAACAGTTCGAGCGGCGGGAACGGGATGTGGTTGAACCACCCGATCCGGACGTCGTTGCGGAGTTCGCGCAGCAACCCGGGGACGAGCTGTAAGTGGTAGTCGTGCACCCATACGGCGGCGTGGGGCGGGGCGATGTTGGCGATCTGGATCGCGAACCGCTGGTTGACGTCGACGTAGCTGTCCCATTCGTCGGAGCGGTAGTTCGACTCTCGGATCGCGTCGTGGTAGAGCGGCCAGAGGGTCCCGTTCGAAAACCCTTCGTAGTACCGGTCGACCTCGTCGCTCGTGATCGGCACCGGGTACAGATCGATCCCGTCGGCGTGCACCACCTCGGCCTGTCCATCGCGTTCGCCGGTCCAGCCGACCCAACTGCCCTTGGTCTCCTGCACGGTGGGCAGCAGCGCTCGGACCAGGCCGCCCGGACTGGTGGTCCAACTGCCGTCTTCGGCTCGGGCGAGCGGAAGACGGTTCGCTGCGACGACCAGGGGACGTTCGGTGGGAGCCACGTGTCCGACGTTACCCGCGCCAGTGGACGGCAAACCCCCGAGCGGGTGACGCCCCGGTCACGTCGCGGTTACGGAGCGGTGTCGAGTGCCTGTTCGAGGTCGGCCACGAGATCGGCGGCGTGCTCGATCCCGACCGACAGCCGGACGAGGTTGTCGGGCACCTCGAGCGGCGACCCGGCCGCGCTCGCGTGGGTCATCGCGCCCGGGTGTTCGATCAGGCTCTCGACGGCGCCGAGCGACTCGGCCAACGTAAAGAGTTCGGTGGACGCCGCCACCCGGCGAGCCGCAGCTTCACCGGCTTTCAGGGTGAAGCTCACCATGCCGCCGTAGTCGCGCATCTGCTTGGCGGCCGCCTCGTGGCCCGGGTGATCGGGCAGCTGCGGGTAGAGCACACGCTCGACCGCACGATGGCCCGACAGCAGGTCGACGATCGCCCGAGCGTTCTCGCAGTGACGGTCCATCCGGACACCCAGCGTCTTGACACCCCGCAGCACCAGGTAGCAGTCGAACGGTGACGGGACGGCACCGGCCGCGTTCTGGGTGAAGCGGATTCGCTCGGCGAGCTCGTCATCGTCGACGGCCACGAAGCCGCCGACCACGTCGCTGTGACCGCCGAGGTACTTCGTCGCCGAGTGGACGACGATGTCGGCGCCGAGCGTGATCGGTTGCTGCAGGTAGGGAGTCGCGAAGGTGTTGTCGACCACGACCAGCGCGTCGCGCTCGTGCGCCATCTCGGCGATCGCCTCGATGTCGAAGCAGGTCAGCAACGGGTTGGTCGGCGTCTCGAGCCAGACCATGCCGACGTCGTCGGGCCACGAGGCAGCGACGGCGTCGAGGTCGGACAGGTCGACCGCGGTCCAGTCGAGACCGAGCGGGGTCCAGACCTTCGAGATCAGCCGGAAGGTGCCGCCGTAGGCGTCGTTGCCGAGCAAGATGCGCTGGCCCGGTTGGAGCAGGCGGAGGATGTTGTCCTCGGCCGCGAGCCCGCTGGCGAAAGCGAGACCGTGTTTCGCGTGCTCGAGCGCGGCGACCTGCTGTTCGACGGCGGTGCGGGTCGGGTTGCCCGACCGGGAGTACTCGTACCCCTGGTGGACGCCGACCTCTGACTGGGCGAACGTCGTCGACAGCGAGATCGGGGTGACGACGGCACCGGTCGACGGGTCGGCCGGCTGTCCGGCGTGGATGGCGAGGGTCTCGAACCCCCAGCCTGCTTGTTCTTCGATCTCACCCATGGGAGGCCTCCGCTCGTTGCTGGAAGTAGGTCAGGACGTCGGTGCGGCTCAAGACGCTGAGCGGGCGTCCGCCCGACAGCACCAACAACGCCGGGGCGGTGTGGAGTTGTTCCAACGCGAACTCGATCTTCTGCCCGATGCCGACCGTCGGCAGGGGCGCGCCCATGACGTCTTCGACGGGCAGGTCCATCGAGCCGGGATCGGCGGCGATGCGCTCCATCAGTTCGAGCTCGTCGACCGAGCCCGCGACCTCGGCGTTGGCGAACGGCGGCGTGTTCTTGCACACCGGGAGCTGGCTGATGCCGTGCTCGCGCATCCGCTCGACCGCCTGACGCACCGTGTCGGTCGGGTTGACATAGAGCAGCTTGTCGAGATCGTCACCACGGGCGTCGAGCACGGCGCCGACGCACTGCTCGCACTCGGTGACGAAGCCGAAGTTGACCATCCAGTCCTCGTTGAAGATGCGCGACAGGTAGCCGCGACCCGAGTCGGGGTTGAGGACGACGACGAGATCGTCGGGCTTCGCACGCTTGGCGACCTGGATCGCAGCGGCGACTGCGAGGCCGCCCGAGCCACCGATCAGGATGCCCTCGGTGCGGCTCACGTGGCGGGCCATCGCGAAGCTGTCGGCGTCGCTGACGGGGATCACCTCGTCGTAGAGGTCGGGGCGCCAGGCGTTCGGGAAGAAGTCTTCACCGACGCCTTCGACGAGGTAGGGGCGGCCCGTGCCACCCGAGAACACCGAACCCTCGGGGTCGGCCGCGACGATCTGGATGTCGGCGTTCTGTTCCTTGAGGTACCGGGCGGTGCCGGTGATCGTGCCGCACGTGCCGGCGCCCGCCACGAAGTGCGTGATCCGGCCGGCGGTCTGCTCCCAGATCTCGGGGCCGGTCGTTTTGTAATGCGCCTCGGGGTTGTCGGGGTTGCCGTACTGGTTCGGGCGGTAGGCGTTGCGTTCGTGGGTGAGCCGTTCGGCGACCTTGTAGTAGCTGCGCGGGTCGTCGGGTGCGACGGCGACGGGGCACACCACGACCTCGGCGCCGTACGCCTTCAGGAGGTCGATCTTCTCCTGGCCGTTCTTGTCGGTCATCACGAACACGCACTGGTAGCCACGCTGCGCCGCGACGATGGCGAGACCGACACCGGTGTTGCCGCTCGTCGGCTCGACGATCGTGCCGCCAGGTTTCAGCTCACCGGACCGTTCGGCGGCGAGGATCATCTCGAGCGCCGGGCGGTCCTTCGCGGAGCCACCGGGGTTGGTGGTCTCCATCTTCATCGCCAGCACCGATGGGATCTGTTCGACCTCCATCATGCGGTCGAGTCGGACGATGGGCGTGTTGCCGAACACATCGATCACCGAATCGGCGATGGACGTGCCCGCCAGTCGTGGGTCGGCCATGACCAGGCAACGTAGTGGGCCGGACCGAAGATTCCCCTGCGGAGTCGATCGACGGGCCGTGACGGGCCGTGACGGGCAGCGACGTCGCGACACCAGCGGGCATGACCGGCCGGCCCGGGGTGGGTGTGGCACCGTGGACGTCGTGATCCAGCCCCACGACACGGACGACCACGCATGAGCCACGGGCACGGGCACGCGTCCGGCGACGACGACGTCGTCGTCGATCCGCGGTGGTTGGCGTGGCTCTGGCCGGTCCTGATCGGTCTCGGTGTCGTCGTCGTGATCGCGATGGCGGTGCTCTGGCCGCTCGGCGACGACGAAACGGTCGACGATCCCTTGCTGCTCGACGCCGATCCCGTCGCTGCGGACGTGGTCGACGATCGGCTGATCACCTGCTCCAGCGGCGTCGGCGACTGTCGCTGGATCGAGTTCGAGATGACCGACGGTCCGTACGAGGGAGAGTCGGCGTCGATCGAGCTGCCGGCCGACTCGCGGGTCCGCGAGGGCGACGCGATCCTGCTCACCGTCTTCGAGACCGAGGCCGGGCGGCTCGTGTTCGACTTCTACGACTTCCAACGCTCCACGGCGCTCTGGGTGCTGGTCGCGCTGTTCGCGGTCGCCGTGATAGCGCTCGGACGATGGCGTGGCGTCGGAGCGTTGGCCGGGCTCGCCGTGAGCCTGTTCGTCATCGTCGTCTTCGCGCTCCCGGCGATCCTCGACGGCACCGACGCCGTGCTGATCGCCGTCGTCGCCGCCGCGGCGATCGCCTACGTGGCGCTGTTCCTCGCGCACGGCTTCCACCCCTCGACCGCCATCGCACTGCTCGCGACCCTGGCCAGCCTGCTGATCACCGTGGTGTTGGCACAGCTGTTCGTGGGGTTCACGAACCTGACCGGCCTCAGCGACGACAACAGCCTGCTGCTGTTCGGCCTCGGCGAAGGGGTCGACGCCCGCGGCATCCTGCTCGCCGGGATCGTGATCGGCTCGCTCGGCGTGCTCGACGACGTGACGGTCACCCAGGTGTCGGCGGTGTGGCAGCTCAAGTCGGTGCAGCGCGAGCTGCCGACACGCGAACTCGCCGGCCGGGCGATGCGGATCGGGCGCGATCACATCTCGTCGACGGTCAACACCTTGTTCCTCGCCTACGCCGGTACGGCGCTGCCGTTGCTGCTGCTGTTCACGAGCGCCCAGCAGAGCGTCGGCTCGGTGCTCACACGCGAACTGGTCGCGGTCGAGATCGTCCGCACGCTGGTCGGGTCGATCGGCCTGGTCGCATCGGTACCGATCGCGACCTGGTTGGCGGCGCTGGCCGTGTCGTCGACAGCCGGTCCTTCGCCGGTCGAGGGCGATCCCACCGTCGGTCTCGACGGTGACCCGGCCGACGATCGTGTGTAGTCAGCCGAAGATCTTGCGGAGGAGGCCGGGTTCGGGCGGTTCGAAATCGTCGGGGAGCAGGTGCGGCGCCGTCTTCATCAGGTACTCGGCGACGTCGGATGCGCTCGGGTTCACCATCGCCACGCCGTCGATCACGACCGTCGGCACCGTCTCGTTCCCGCCGGCGTGCTCGCGGACGACGGCCGCTGCCTCGGGATCGTCCCAGATGTTGTGGTCGACCGTCTGGATGCCAGCCTTGTCGAGTCCGCGTCGGAGCATCGTGCAGAACGGGCAGCCGGGGCGCCAGTAGTAGTTCACGCTGTCGGGGGTCATCGCCGTGGTCATCGTGGTGGTGCAACCAGCGTGGGCGTCGGTCTGTTCCCGACCGCGACGGCCCGCGTCAGGCGAACAGGTCGGCGAGGCGCTCGAGGGTGGCGTCGATGTTGGCGCAGTGCTTCTTCGGGTAGCCCATGAGCTCGATGCCCTTCGACGACACCGCCGTCGAGTAGTCGAACGTCTCGGTCACGAGGGTGCCGCCGTCGACCGGCTCGAGCTCGTAGCGCCAGCGGTGCTTACCGAGGTGCTGCCATGCGATCAGCCGGTTCTCCTCGTACTCGACCACCGTGTTGGTGATGCGGTACGGGAGCGGCCCCATCTTCATGTCCATACCGAACCTGGTGCCCATTTCGAGGCGAGCGGTGTCGCCGCGTGCCTGCTGCACCATGCCCGACCCGTCGATCTCGCCGTGGCGGGTCGGGTCGGTGAGCAGGTCGAAGATCTGCTCGGGTGTCGCATCCACGACGCGCGAGCCCGACACCTGCTGGGCCTCGCGGTCGACGGTCGCCTTCGTCACGTCAGCCATGACCCGATGGTACTCCGCACATCGCGACACCCCCTCGGTACGGTGGCGCCGTGGCCGAAGCGTGGACCGTCGAGCAGGTGGCGGCAGTCGCGCCGTCGCCGCGTGCGGTCGCCGCGGCCGAACCGCTCGCCGTCACGGCGCGCTGGTCGGCGTTGGGCGTCGACGATCGAGCGCTGTGGGGCCGGTGCCGGGGATCGGGCGCCGAGCCGTACGACACGATGGTCGACCACGTCGAGGCGGCATGGCGGTGCACGTGCCCCAGCCGCAAGCTGCCCTGCAAACACGCAGTGGCGCTCCTGCTGCTGTGGCTTCGCGGCGGTGTCCCCGACGGGGCGGCGCCCGCCGCGGTCGCGAGCTGGGTCGAGCAGCGCGACCGGCGCTCGAAGCCTGCCCCGGGGGCGGGCGGCGGTGCCGGCGACGATGCCGGAGCGACGAGCGATCCGGCGTCCGACGGGCGCGACGAAGCCGCCGATGCCGACGAACCCGCACCGCCCGACCGCGACGAACTCGACCGTTCGCGCGACGAGCGCATCGCCCGGATGCTCGAGGGGCTGACCGAACTCGACCGATGGCTCGACGACCGGATGCGCACCGGGCTCGCCGACCCGGCGCTCGCCCGCTACGACACGTGGGACGCACTCGCCGCACGCCTGGTCGACGCACGTGCCGGCGCGCTCGCCAACCGGGTCCGTCGACTCGCCGGACTCGTCGGCTCGTCACCCGACTGGCACAGCGACGTCCTCGTCGAACTCGGCATGCTGCACCTGTTGGCCCGGGCCGGTCGCCACCTGCCCGAGTTGCCGGGGCCGCTCGCCGACGCCGTGGCCGTGTCGTCCGGTTGGCAGGTCAAGCGGGCCGACGTGCTCGGGGGTGTTCCCGACACCGACGAGTGGTTCGTCGCCGGTCGCAGCGACGTCCGCGAAGACCGCATCGAGGTGCGACGCCTGTGGCTCTACGGCACTACGACCAAGCGGTGGGCGATGCTGCTCTCGTTCGCCGCCTACCAGCAGGTGCTCGACGACTCGTTCACCGTCGGCACCGTCGTCCACGCCGACCTGCACCGGTACCCGGGCGGAGCACTGCGGGCGCTGGCGGGGGAGCGGTACGCCGACCCGTTGCCGTTCGTCGAACCGGTCGCGTCGAGCCTGGGGGAGGCCTGCGACCAGATCGGTGTTGCGGTCGCTGCCGAGCCGTGGCTCGAACGCTTCCCGGCCACGGTGCGCGCCACGCCGACGGTGCTCGACGGGCGCTGGGTGCTCGTCGACGACACCGGCACGCTGCCGCTGATCGGGCCGAAGCGTTCGCTCGCCACCCTGCTCGCTGCGTCGGCAGGCTCGGCTGCGACCGTCACGGTCGAGTGGACGCCGTGGGGGCTGCAGCCGCTCACCGTCCACCTCGACGATCGAGCGATCGACATCGGCCCGCGCGCCGATCCGAGCTTCGTGGGGGCGACGTGAGGGGCGCGGCCGATCCGAGCTTCGGGGGAGACACGTGAGCGGCGCGACCGATCTGCACGACTACTGGCGAGAACTCGTCACGGCGGCGATGCTCGGCACCGATCGTCGCGAGCCGCCCTGTCCACCCGACGGTCCGGTGGCCGACCTGGTCGCCGACGCACTCCGTCCCGACCCGGGGTCGCGCATGCTCGCCACGGTCGCGGCGGTGGCGGCAGCCCGGCGGGCGGCGTTCGTGCCGGGGCCGTCCGCCGACGCACTGCAGCGGCCCGAACCCGACGACCGGCCACTGTGCCCGCCGTCCGCCGCAACGACGTGGCGTCAGATCGTCGCCGAATGGTCGGTGCTCGAGGACGAGTGGATGCTGACCGTGATCGAGCGTGGTTTCCGACTGTCGCCCGATGTGCTGGTCGAGGCGCTCGCCCGCCACCGCAACGACGGTGTACGACGGGCGCGCACGATGCTGGCGGGCGGATCGGTCGCCCCGTGGCTCGTCGGTCACGTGCCGGAGCTCGGCGCCGGATCGCAGCGCCGCGTGAGTGCCGAGGCGGTGGCATCACTGCCCGAGCTCCCGATGCCACCCGACCTCGACGAGTTGCGGTCGCTCGACGCTTTGACGGTGAGCCGCCGACTGGCGGGTGGGTTCGAGCAGGGACGGTTCGGGGCCCCCGATCGTGCCGTGCTCGTCAACCTGCTCGCCCGCTGCCGTCCCGCCGTCCTGCTCGAGGTCGCCGCGTCACTGCAGGGCACCGGTGTCGGCCAGGCCCTCGCCCTCGCCGACCTCGCCCGCCTCCGCCACCGCATGCTCACCGAACTCGAATGAACAGAAGGGGTCAGGCACCTTCTGTTCGTGCTGGGTGGTGGGGCTCCGAGCAATCTGAACAGAAGGTGCCTGACCCCTTCTGTTCAGGCAGGCTTGGTGTAGATGGCTTCGTAGGTCTGGAGCTCGAAGCCGAGCTTGGTGTAGAGCTGGAAGGCACCACCGGGATTGTTGGTGTCGACGCCGAGCACCGCTTCGGTCATGCCGCGGTCGCGAACGGCGACCAGCGCCCGGGCGAGGAGTGCACCGGCGATGCCGCGGTTGCGGTAGTCGCGGTGCGTCGAGATGTACTCGGTGTAGCCGCGCCGGTAGCCGCGCGCTGCGTTCTCCTCTGGGTTGATGAAGGGCTTCACCTGGCCGACGATGGTGTCGCCGTCCCACGCCACCTGCCACAGGGTCTCGTCGCGGCTCGGATCGTCGATGACGTGGGCGAACTCGCGCTCGGTGATCTCGGTGAAGTCCCATTCGCCTCGGAAGCACTCGTGGTGGGCGGCGACGATCTCACGCATCTGCTCCGGTTGCACCGGCCGGACCTCGATCCCGTCGGGCAGGGGCAGGTCGGGGATGTCGTCGAGGTTCGGCCGACGGAGCGAGGCGCTCCATTCGGTCGGTTCGTAGCCGCGTGCTTCGAGCCAGGCCGCCTCACCGTCGGTCGGCGTGACGCCGGGGCCGGGATGGTCGGCGTAGCCGCGGTAGCGGGCGGGTCGCTCGGTGATCCATTTGCGGAGGTGCGCCTCGCAGCCGTCGGCGAGCCCGTGGAAGAGGTCGGCACCGAAGTGCGTCGGCAGGGTCGGGACGAACACGATCAGGTCGGTCGTCTGTTCGAGGTCGTGGTGGACCGGCCGGGTGTAGGCGACCAGCGTTCCGTCGCGTTCGACGAGGGCGATGTCGAGGTCGGGGTCGCAATCGGTGAGATGGGCGTAGCTCTGGTCGAGTTGCTCGGTGGTGACCGTCTCGGGGTCGCCCGTGACGAGCCGGTACTCGGTGAGCAGTGCCGCCATCGCCGCATGGTCGGCTGCGCCGGCATACGGCCGAGCCGCGTACCCCTCCGGAAGTGACAACCGCTCCGCCAGATGCATACCGACGACGGTAGTGACGCGGTGAGCGCTGATCGCCAGAGGTTTCGACCGTCAGGTCTGGGCGTCGAGGCGTTTGACGAGGGTCTTGGTGGCGACGGCGCGGTACGACTCCTCGACGAAATCGAACAGGACGTCTCGCTCCTCCTCCGGAACGACGTCGACGAAGATCGTGACCCAGCCGTGTTTGCCGAGGCCGTAGCGGGTGGGGAAGGCCTCGGGGAACGAGAGCGCGTGGTCTCGCGACTCGGGCAGCTTGACGGTCACGACCGGTCGATCGGTGTCGCCGAGGAAGACGAAGATCTTCTTGCCGACCTTCACCACCCGGTCACCCCACGGCTCGTCGGGCCACGCCTCCGGGAACGACAGCGCGAGCTCCTCCAACTCCTCGATCATCCCCCCAGCATGCCCCACGCCGAACGGGGTCGGATACGTTTCGTCGGCCAGCACCTCGTGGACCGAGCGGTCGACGAAACGTATCCGACCCCATTCGCTCGACCCCATCTGTGACACCCCTTGGGTAGCGTCGGGAGCGATGGGTGAGAACGACCGGGATGTGTTGCGGCCGCACGCCGAGGTGCAGTACGCCGACGAGTTGGCGGCGCTGGCCGAGCACGACGATCGGGAGCGGCCGCCCAACTGGCGGCTGTCGCCGTGGGCAGTCGTCGAGTACCTGATGGGCGGCACCCTGCCCGACGGCACGGTGATCGCGCCGAAGTACGTCGGCAAGCGTCGCCTGATCGAGGTGGCGGTCGCGACCCTCGCCACCGACCGGGCGCTCCTGCTGCTCGGGGTGCCCGGCACGGCCAAGACCTGGGTGAGCGAACACCTCGCAGCAGCGATCAGCGGCGACTCGACACAGCTCGTTCAGGGCACCGCCGGCACCACCGAGGAGACCCTCCGGTACGGGTGGAACTATGCGCGGCTCCTGGCCGAGGGCCCGACCGAGGCAGCGCTCGTCCCGTCGCCGATCTACCGCTCGATGCAGGCCGGTGCGATCGCCCGCGTCGAAGAACTCACCCGCATGCCCTCCGACGTGCAGGACGCGCTCGTCACCGCGCTGAGCGAGAAGTCGATGCCGATCCCGGAGCTCGACACCGAGGTCTTGGCGACCCGCGGCTTCAACGTGATCGCCACGGCCAACGATCGCGACCGCGGTGTGAACGACCTGTCGGCTGCGCTCCGCCGACGGTTCAACACGGTCGTGCTCCCGCTGCCCGACACCGCCGACGAGGAGATCGCGATCGTCGCGCAACGCGTCAACGAGCTCGGCACGGCACTCGCGCTGCCGCCCGTGCCGTCGTCGGCCGACGAGATCCGTCGGGTCGTCACGGTCTTCCGTGAGTTGCGAGACGGCCAGACCGCCGACGGCGGCACCAGCCTCAAGGTGCCCTCGGGCACCCTGAGCACCGCCGAGGCGATCTCGGTCGTCACGAACGGGTTGTCGCTCGCCGCACACTTCGGGTCGGGGCAGTTGAGCGCCGACGACGTCGCCGCCGGTGTGGTCGGCGCCGTCGTGCGCGACCCGACCCACGACGGTGTTGCCTGGCGGGAGTACCTCGAGTCGGTCGTCGCCCATCGCGACGGCTGGGGCGACTTCTACGACGCCTGTCGCGCCCTCGGCTGAGGTTGTGGTGGCGCAGCTGCACCTGCTCGGGATCCGGCACCACGGGCCGGGCTCGGCCCGGTCGGTGCTCGCCGCGCTCGACGAGCTGGCGCCCGACGTCGTCCTGGTCGAGTCGCCCGCCGAGACGACGGCAGCGTTCGAGTGGGTCGGATCCGAGGGGCTCGTCCCGCCGGTCGCACTGCTCGGCCACGTGCTCGACCAGCCACACCGGGCGGTGTTCGCCCCGCTGGCGTCGTTCAGCCCCGAGTGGCAGGCAATCCGATGGGCGAACGAGCACCGGGTTCCCGTCGAGGCGATCGACCTGCCGCTCGCCAACACCCTCGCCGGCGGTCCCGACGACGAACGGCTCACCGACGCAGGTGGGGCACCGGTCGACCCGCTCGGTGCACTCGCCGCCGCAGCCGGCGAGCCCGATGCCGAGCGGTGGTGGGAGGACGTGATCGAACACCGTGGCGACGGCCTTCCCGCGTTCGAGGCGGTCGCCGAGGCAATGGCGGCAGTCCGCTCCGGCACGATCACCTCCACTGGCGAGGAGCAGCGGGAGGCCCACATGCGCAAGCGCATCAGGGCCGGGCTGAAGGAGCACGACCGAGTGGTCGTGGTGTGCGGGGCGTGGCACGTGCCCGCCCTCGACGTCACTGCGTCGGGGGCCACGACCGCCACCGCCGACAACGCGACGCTGCGCGGACTGCCCAAGGTGAAGGTGGCGGTCAGCTGGGTGCCGTGGACCCACCAGCGGCTCGCCACGGCAACCGGCTACGGCGCCGGTGTGCGCAGCCCCGGCTGGTACGACCACGTCTTCCGCCACCCCGGCCCCGACGGCGTCGCCCGGTTCTTCGTCGACGCCGCCCAGGTGCTGCGCCGCGCCGACCTGTCCGCCTCGCCCGACCATCTGATCGCCGCGACCCGAATGGCCGACGCCCTCGCCGCTCTCCGGCAACGCCCGCACGCCGGGCTCGACGAGGTGCTCGACGCCGCCGACGCGGTGATGGGCGGCCGGCCCCTCGTGCGGCGCGAGCTCGTCGTCGGCGACGCGATCGGTGGCGTACCCGACGACGCCCCGCAGGTGCCCCTCGCCCGCGATCTCGCCAAACGGCAGCGTTCGGCGCGGCTCAAGCCCGAGTCGGGCGACACGACGGTCGAACTCGACCTCCGGACCCCGAACGGGTTGCGCCGCTCGCACCTGCTGCACCAGCTGACCGCGATCGGGGTGCCGTGGGGCACCCTCACCGACGGCCGCGGTTCGAGCGGTACGTTCCGCGAGACCTGGGAGCTGGCGTGGCGGCCCGAGTGGTCGATCCGAATCATCGAGTACGCCGGGTACGGCACCACCGTCGAGCAGGCGGCCACCCGTCGCCTGGTCGAGCGGTCCGGCGACGCCAGCCGGCTCGTCGATCTGGCGTCGTCGCTCGACCTGGCCCTGCTGGCCGATCTCCCCGACGCCGTCGACCCGATCGTCCACGAGCTCGCGACGCGGGCGGCCCACGACCCCGACGTCGGCGACCTCATGGCGGCACTCGGCCCGCTGGCCACCGCGCAGCGGTACGGCGACGTGCGCACGACCGATCGCGATGCGCTCGCCTCGGTGTTCGACGGTCTCGTCGTCCGGGTGCTGGCCGGACTCGTGCCGGCCTGTGCCTCGCTCGACGACGACGCCGCGGCGTTGATGGTCGAACGACTCAGCGAGGCGCAGCAGGCGCTCGCCCTGGTCGACCACGCCGCTCGCCGACGTGCCTACCCGGAGGTGCTCGAGCAGCTCGCCGAGATCGCCGGGCACGGGCTGGTGCACGGCCGGGCGACCCGCATCCTGCACGACGCCGGCCGGTGGGACAGCGGCACCGTCGAGCGCCGACTCGGCCGCGCCCTCTCTGGCGGCACACCGCCGGCGGCCGGTGCTGCGTTCGTCGAGGGATTCCTGGCCGGGAGCGGTGCCGTGCTGGTGCACGACACCGACCTGCTCGCCGTGGTCGACCGCTGGCTGTCGTCGCTTGCGCCGCAGGCGTTCGACGAGACCGTGCCGCTGCTCCGGCGGACGTTCGGCGCGTTCGAGTCGGCCGAGCGACGCCAACTCGGGCGACTCGTGGCCGGTGAACAACGCGACGCCGTCGCCGGCTACGGGCCCGATCTCGACGCCTCCCGTGTCGACGCCGCACTCACCACGGTGCGACACCTGCTCGGTCTCGCCGTGCACTCGTCGAAGGTGTCGTCGGAGGTGTCGTCGTGAGCGATCCGCAGCGGGTGTCGGAGGCCGAGCGGATGCGGCGGTGGCGGCTCGTGCTCGGTGGCGGCGACGCCGACGGCACCGGCGCCGGCCTGAACGGTGACGACGTCCGCATCGACGCCGCCATGGGCGCTGTCTACGACCAGGAGTCGCAGCCACGGCGGGGTGGTCGTGGGAGCGGCCGGGCGGGCGGTCTCGGCAAGTCGGCGCCTCGCGTCGCGCGCTGGTTGGGCGACATCCGCACCTACTTCCCGACCCCGGTGGTGCAGGTGATGCAGCGCGATGCGATCGACCGGCTCGACCTGAAGCAGCTCCTGCTCGAACCCGAGCTGCTCGAGTCGATCGAACCCGACCTGCACCTCGTCACGACGCTCGTCGAGCTCAACCACCTCTTGCCCGACGAGACGCGAGCGACGGCCCGCCAGGTGATCGCCTCCGTCCTCGCCGATCTCGAACGGCGTCTGACCGACCGCACCCGCGCCGCCGTACACGGCGCCCTGGCACGCGCCAACCGGACCCGCCGACCACGTGCCGGCGACGTCGACTGGGGTCGCACCGTGCACGCCAACCTGCGGCACTACCAGCCCGACTACCGCACCGTTATCCCCGAACGGCTCGTCGGTTTCGGTCGACGCCAGCGCAGCTTGGCGAAAGACGTTGTCATCGCTGTCGACCAGTCGGGCTCGATGGCCGACAGCGTCGTGTACGCGTCGCTGTTCGGTGCGGTGTTGGCGCAGCTGCCGGCGTTGCGGACCCAGCTGATCGCGTTCGACACCTCGGTCACCGATCTCACCCCGGTGCTGCACGATCCCGTCGACGTCCTGTTCGGCGTGCAGCTCGGTGGCGGCACCGACATCGCCGAGGCGCTCGGCTACTGCCGCCGACTGATCACCCGCCCGAACGAGACCGTGCTGGTGCTGATCAGCGACTTGTTCGAGGGCGGCAACGCCGACCTGATGCGGGCACGTGTCGCCCGGATGGTGCAGTCGGGCGTGCGGGTGTTGTGTCTGCTCGCGCTGAGCGACGAGGGTGCGCCGGTGCACGATCAGCAGGCGGCCGCCGACCTCGCCGCCCTCGGCGCGACGGTCATGAGCTGTACCCCCGACCGCTTCCCCGACGTGCTCGCCGACGCGCTCGAAGGTCGCTGACTCGGATGGTCAGTCGCGTTCGCTGAAGCGTTCGACGTCGGCGCGGTGGCCGGCGATCACGATCAGGTCGCTCTTCGACAGCACGGTGTCGCGGTCGGCGTACGTGAACTGCCCGCCCGCCGGCTTCACGCACACGACGGTCACCTTGTACTGGGCGCGCAGGTTCGTGTTGCCCAAGGGAACACCGATCAGTTCGTCGGGTGCCGCCAGCTCGCCGATCACGAAGTCCTCGTCGAGGGCCAGGAACTCGAGCAGTTGGCCGGTCACCAGGTGGGCGACGCGTTGGCCCATGTCGGCCTCGGGGAACACGACGTTGTGCGCGCCGACCCGACGGAGGATGTGGCCGTGCGGTTCGGTGATCGCCTTGGCCCAGATGTTCTTCACGCCGAGGTCGGCGAGTGCCGCGGTGGTGAGGACGCTCGCCTCGATGCCGGTGCCGATGCACACGACGGCGGTGACGGCATCGGCGGCACCGATCTGGCGCAGTGCCCGGACGTTGGTCGTGTCGGCCTGCACGACGTGGGTCAGGTTGCCCGACTGGTTCTGGACGATCTCCGGATTCGAGTCGACGCCGAGCACCTCGTAACCGAGCTCGATGAGGGTGGTCGCCAGGGCCGACCCGAACCGGCCCAGACCGATCACGATGATCTCGCCCTCGTGGCGGACCCGCTCGTGGGTCAGCCCACCCAGCATGGTGTTGATGATCTTGTCGGGCATCGTGCTCCGTGGTGCTCCTGGCCGCCGCAGCGGCATCACCCGATGATCGGGCGTTCCTCGGGGAAAGCGTACGCCCGCTGCCGCTGACGGAGTGCGAGCGCCATCACGAACGTGGTGGGTCCGATCCGGCCGGCGAGCATGACGACGACCAGCACCAGTTGGCCGAACGTCGGGAGTGCACCGGTGATCCCGGTCGAGAGCCCGACCGTGCCGAACGCCGACGCCGCCTCGAACGACGTCTGGGTGAAGCTGAACGGCGAGATCGTGTCGAGGATGACGGCGGTCGTGAACACGATCGTGAGCGACAGCAGTGCGATCGTCATCGCCTGACGCGAGATCCCGACCGGGAGTCGACGGCGGAAGATGTTGATGTCGCTGTCGCCGCGCACCTCCGACCACATCGCGAAACCGAGCACGGCGAAGGTGGTGACCTTGATGCCGCCGCTGGTCGACGCCGGCCCGGCGCCGATGAACATCAGGCACGTCATGATGTTGAGGGTCTCGTCGTGCATCGCGCCGATGTCGATCGTGTTGAAGCCGGCGGTGCGCGGCGTGACGCCCTGGAACCAGGCGGCCTGCAGCTTGTCCCAGATCCCCATCGGACCGAGCGTGTCGACGTTGGTCCATTCGAGCACGAGCACGAGGAACGGTCCGGCGACGAGCAGCACGGCGGTGGCCGCGACGGTGATGCGGGTGTGGAGACTCCACCGCCGGGGCTTGATCCGGCGGCCGAACTCGACGAGGACCGGGAAGCCGAATCCGCCGATGATGAACGCGAACGTGATCGGGAACACCACGAACGGGTCGTCGGCGAACTGCACCAGGCTGTCGGAGTAGAGGGAGATGCCGGCGTTGTTGAACGCCGACACGCCGTGGAAGAGGCCGCTGTAGGCCGCTCGTGCGACGCCGATGTCGTCGTGGGCGACGAACCGGACGAACAGGATCGTGGCGATGCCGAGTTCGACCCCGACGGTGATCTTGGCGATCGCCCCGATCAGGCTGCGGAGCTCGCCGATGTCGACCGCCCCGATCTCGGCCTGGGCGAGCATCCGCTGGCGGAGCCCGATCCGCCGTGAGGCGACGAGGGCGAACACCGAGCCGATCGTCATGATGCCGAAGCCGCCGAGCTGGATCAGGCCGAGGAGCACGAGTTCTCCGAACAGCGAGAACCCCGACATGTCGGTCGTGCCGAGCCCGGTGACCGTCGACGCCGAGGTCGACCAGAACAATGCGTCGACGAACCGATGGGACGAGTCGTCGTCCCAGGCGAACGGCAACGACAGCAGGGCCGTCCCGACGAGGATCAGGGTGACGAAAGCGGCGAGGACGAGCTGTGCCGGGTTGCGGATCGCACCGAGTGCTCGCCGGATGACCACGAAATCGGAGCGTACTGTCGCAACACCCGCGTCCCCGTCGTCGCCGAGTCACCACCGTCCGTTCATGTCGCGCTCAGTTCCGCAGAGGGAACTCAGCGCGACATGAACGTGAACGGCGAGCCGCGAGCGCACTGCAACGCTCGGCATCGCCGTGGTTATCCTGTGATCCCTATGGGTCAGCTCGTCGGAGTCGTCGAAAAGCCGAGTGCCACGCCGGGTGTGGTGCGGTTCGAACTGAATCGTTCCCTCTCGGGGATGGGCCACGAGCGGTACGGGTCGTCGGCCGACACGGTCGGCATCGACACGCCGGGCGCCCGCCTCGCGAGCCTGCTGTTCGACACCGGCCAGGTCGGTGCGGTGCACGTGTACGCCAACGTGGTCACGGTCGACGTGGCCAAGGGCCACGACACCGACGGCCTCGCCCCGATCGTCGCCGAGATGTACCGGTACTGGAAGCCGGGTGTGCAGCCGCCGTCGTTCGAAGACCTGCAGCCCGACGAGCCCGCCGCCGAATCGTCGGGTGGCGGCGGCGAGGGCGACGCCGAGTTGTCCGAGGCCGCCAAGCGCGTCCCGGCACACCTGCTCGAGCGCAGCCGCGCCGCCCGCGAACGCTGGAAGGCGAAGCAAGGCTGATCGTCCTCGACCCGATCGTCGGGTCGTCACATCAGGGCTTCACATCGGTCGGCAGCGAGTCGACAAGCGAACACATGTTCGATAATCTGTCCGGGTGGCCGCCAGCCTTCCCTCCGTCATCCGGACCTCCGACTTGGTCCCGGTCCGCGACCGTGCGATCGCGGTCGAGCCGGCGCTGACACCCCTGTTCCCCGACGCCGGCCTCCGTCGCGGCCACGTCGTGTCGTTCGCAGGCGTGGCGGCTCGTTCGCTCGCCATCGCCACCGCCGCCCGTGGTGTCGCCGACGGTGCCTGGTTGGCGGTGGTCGGGGTCGACGGCTTCGGTGTCGAAGCAGCGATCGAACACGGGATCGCTCCCGAGCGCATCGTGCAGATCCCGGCATCGGGGCCGGTCGAATGGGCGGAACGGCTCGCCGCTGCGGCCGACGGGTTCGAGCTCCTGCTCACCTGCCCGCCGCGTGGCGCCGATCGCCAGATGCGCAAACTCCGACAGCGTCTGCAGGCGCGCGGTGGCGTCCTGCTCGCCGTCCCCCCGGTCGGTGAACACGCACCGTCGATCGGGGCCGACATCGACCTGTCGACCGACGAGGTCGCCTGGATCGGCATCGAGCAGGGGAGCGGCAGGCTCATGGCCCGCCGGGTCACGATCGGTTCGGCCGGGCGTCGCGTCCCCCGGCCGGTCACGATCGACTGCTGGTTGCCCGGTCCCGACGGTCGGGTCGACGTGGTGCAGACCGGCGTGCACCCGGTCGACCATCGTGCCGACGACGTCGACCGTCACGACACGGTCGATCTCCACCGAGCGAGTTGACGCCATGTCCACCGCGTCGACCCGAGCGGTGCCGACCCGGATGGTCGCCGTCTGGTGCCCCGATTGGCCGGTCGTCGCCGCGCACGCCGACCCGGAACGGCCGTCGGTGGTGCTGCACGCCAACCGGGTCGTCGCCGCCAATCCACCGGCCCGCGAGGTCGGGGTGCAGGTCGGCCACCGCCGCCGGCAGGCCCAGTCGATCTGCCCCGAACTCGACCTGTTCGAGCACGACCCCGATCGTGACGCACGCGAGTTCGAGCCGGTCGTCCGCCTGGTCGCTGACATGGCGCCTCGGCTCGAGATCGTCGAACCCGGCCTGATCGCCGTCGCCGCCCGCGGCCCGTCGCGCTACTTCGGCGGCGACCGCTCACTCGCCGATCAGCTCGTCGAACGGGTCGGCCCGATCGCCCCGGTCGCCGTCGGGATCGCCGACGGTCGTTCGGCCGCCACGATCGCCGCCCGTGTCGCGTCGCGGCGCGCCGAGCGGACCGTCGTCGTCGAGCCGGACGCCGGCCCCGAGTTCGTCGCCCGATTGCCCGTGTCGTGGCTCGCCGGCCTCGGAGAGATCACCCCCGACCTCGTCGACCTGTTCGTCCGGATGGGGCTCCGCACCCTCGGGCACGTCGCCGAACTCGACCCCGGCGACGTGTTCGCCCGCTTCGGTGACGAGGGCCGTCGCGCCCACCGGGTCGCCAGCGGTGCCGACGATCGGGCGCTGGCCACGACCGACCCGCCACCCGAATGGTGGGCCGAACACCCCTTCGACGACCCGATCCACCAGCTCGACACGGTCGTCTTCGTCGCCAAGCGGTTGGCCGACCAGTTGGCCGGGGGGTTGGCCGCCGACGGTCGGGTGTGCACCCGACTCGTCGTGGTCGCCGAGTCCGAACACGGGGAGCGGTCCGAGCGGGCCTGGTACCGCGACCGGGGGATGTCGGCGACGTCGATGGTCGAGCGCGTCCGGTGGCAGCTCGACGGGTGGGTGTCGCAACCCGGTGCCATCACCGGTGGCATCGTGCTCGTCCGCCTGATCCCCGACGAGGTCCGCAGCGACGACGGGGTCCAGTCGCGGTTGTGGGGTGAACGGTCGCAGGCCGACCTCGACGCCGGCCGTGCCGTGGCTCGCCTCACCGGCCTCGCCGGTGACGACCAGGTGCGCGTGCCGGTGTGGAACGGCGGGCGCCTGCCCGACGAGCGCTACCGGTGGGAGCCCGCATCGTCGATCGACGTCGAGGAGCTGGCCGACCGGGCACGGCCGTCGGGTGGTCCGTGGCCGGGCGCCCTTCCGGCGCCGTCACCGACCGTCGTGTACGCCGAGCCGGTCGAGGTGGTCGTCGCCGGAGCGAGCGGAGCGCCGGTGCGGGTGTCGGGGCGTGGTGACGTGAGCGAGGCACCTGCCGTGCTCGTCGCCGGACACGCTCGCCACGCCGTGCGGGCGTGGGTCGGGCCCTGGCCGGTCGAGCAGCGATGGTGGTCCGATCGGGCGCGTCGTCTGGCGCGATTCCAGCTCGTCACCGAACACGGGGTGGCGCACCTCGTCGCGCTCGAACAGCAGCGCTGGGTGCTGTTGGCGACGTACGGGTGACCGGGTCGGCCGGAGCGTTCAGCCGAGGATGGTGCCGGTGGCGATCGACGAGGCGGGCTCGGGCTCGCGTTCGTCGTGCTCCGGCTCGTCCCGGGTCGTCACCGGCATGCCGCTCGTGACCTGGGCTTCGGCGGCGTCGAGGATCTCGTTGCTGATCCGGAAGCCGACCCCGCGAACCGTGTGGACCACACGGAGCGAGTCGTCGGCCTTGTCGAGCTTGCGTCGCAGGTTCGACAGGTGGACGTCGACCACGTGGGTGTCGCCGACCCAGTTCGGTCCCCACACCGACTCGAGCAGCTCGGATCGTGACGCCACCTCGGTCGGTCGACGGCACAGGTGCTCGAGCAGTGAGAACTCGATGCGGGTCGCCTGGACCTCCTCGTCGCCGAGGCGGATCTCGTGGCGGCCGGTGTCGACCACCAGCGGGCCGAGCGTGATCACACTCTGCTGCGGTCCGTCCCATTCGGCACGGCGGATCTCTCGGGGCCGACGCATGAGGGCATGGCACCGTGCGACGATCTCGTCGGGGGTGACGGGTACCGACACCGCGTCGTCGGCACCGAAGCGGAGCAGCTCGACGCGGGCCCGGTCGCGGCCGGCGGCGTCGATGCACAGCAGATAACTGTCGGTGTCGTCGCGAAGACGCTGGTAGAGCGGCTTGTGGTCGGGACCCTCCATGTCGGTGTCGATCACCAGCACGTCGGGGGAGAAGGATTCGGCCAGGATCTGCACGGCGTCGGCGTCGCTCGGCGCGCTGACGGCGAACCCGGCGCTGCGAAGGCCGGCTTCGTTGGTGCGTCGCAGACGGAGATCGTCGATGGCGAGCAACACTCGGGGTGCAAACTGGTCGTGTGGTTCCATGATTCGTTCTCTGGCCGAGGCGGGGAGGATCGGCTTGATTGCTGTATCGGTCGACGATTCCGGGAACTCAAGCGCCTTGACGAAATTCCTTCTGGATACCGTGAAGACGTGCGTCACGACCTGCTCGAACTCGTCCGCCGAACCGTCACGGAACGTGACCCGATCGACGACGACGAGGCCCGGTCGATCGAACGAACGCTCTCCGAGTTCGATCGCCTGAACGACCCGCTCGATCAGGAACTCGACCCGGTGCACGTGACCGGCTCGGCGATCGTCGTCGGTCCGCGCGGCGTGCTGCTGCTGAAGCACAAGCGGCTCGGACTCTGGCTCCAGCCCGGTGGTCACATCGATCCGGGTGAGTCGCCGTGGGAGGCGGCGTTGCGCGAGGCGGAGGAGGAGACGGGTCTCGCCGTGTCGTTCACCGACGTCGGCGACCGTGACGGCTGGGCCGGTGTGCCGCACCTCGTCCACGTCGATGTGCACGCCGGCGGGCGAGGTCACACCCACCTCGACCTGCGCTACGTGGTCGACGGTGGCGATGCCGACCCGAACCCGCCCGAAGGCGAGAGTCAGGAGATCGAATGGCTCGACTGGCCCGCCGCCATCGAACGCGCCTCCGACGACCGCCTCACGGCGCTGCTCCGCACCCTCGCCCCGTCGTAGCCGAGGCCGCCCGGCCGGGTCAGGATTCGGAGAGCGTCGCCGGCATGTCGCCGGCAGCGGTCAGGAGCGTCCACCCCTGCTCACCGGGGACGTAGGAGCCCACCGGGTACACCGCATCGCCCTCGCACCGGTAGGCGAACGCAACCTGTGCGTAGCCGATGTCGGCCGACGGTGTGGCGGACACGATTGCGTAGCCGTCGCTCGCCCACGACCGGTCGACCGCCCACCGGGTGTCGGGATGGTCGGGGAACGACGCGCTCGCGACCTCGGGCGTGTGGGCGGCGGCTTCGGCGAGCGAACCCGGCGTCGGCGGATCGCCCGGCGCCGCGAGGTCGTGAAAGTGGAGTCCCTGCTCGCGGTTGACGACAGCGACCTCTGCGACTTTCCAGAATGCGTCCTTCGCCTTGTCGAAAATGCCCATTGGCGTCTCTCCTCACGGGTGCTGATGCATGATGCGGGCCTTCTCGGCCGCGAATTCGTCGTCGGTCAGGACCCCGTCGGCGTGGAGCGCGGCTGCCCGCTCGAGGAGCGTGAGCCGGTCATCGGCCGTGTTCGGCGATGCGGTGTCGGGTGTGGTGTCGTGTCTGGTGCCGTGTGTGGCGTCGATGCCGCCGGCGTCGATGATTGCCTGGGCCTGTGCGTCGATGAGGCTCTGGCGTGTCGGGGCCGTGTCCCAGTCGATCTCCCACCTTTTCGGGTTGCCGCGATCGACGGTGACCGGGAGGACCATGCCGGCCTGTGGGATGTTGACGCGTTTGACCATCATCCCGGTGTCGATCTGCTGCGGTGCGACGCCCGGTGCCTCGATCAGCAGTTGCAGTCGGATCCGCATGATTCGGCCCTGACTCTCGGTCGGGACGCCGACGCCGAGGACCTGAGCGTGTCCTGCGACCGGGTCCTTGATCTTCTTGCCGAACATGGGCAGCAGTGTGACAGCGATCCTTCGGGTGCGATTCGGGCGCACCTGGGGTGGCTCAGAGGGGGAAGCGTCGGCGGATCCAGTCGGCGTAGACGGGGTCGACGACGCGCCAGGCGTTGCCGGCGCGCATGATCTCGCCCTGGTCGACCAGGCGGTCGCGGCTCGATTGGCCCGATCCGGCGGTGAGGCCGATCACCGCTGCCGCGGCACCGAAGATCGGCTCTCCGTTCGACACCAGGCGGAGCAGTTTCTGGTCGTTGGCCTGACTGTGGGCGAACAGGGTCTCGTTGGCCATGTCGGTCTGGCGGCGGACGTGGTCGAGCGCGATGCCCCACAGATCGGCCCGGAACGGCTCGTCGGGCACGGCGTGTCGCCATGCGGCGTCGGCGAGCTGCATCGACCGTTGGGGGTGGCCGCCGGTGAACTCGATCAGTGACGACGCCAGGTTGCCCGGGTCGCGGTCGGTCGACCGGAAGCCGTGGTCGACGATCTGCCGCAGCGCACGGGGTGTGAGCGGTCCGACGTCGACGAGCTCGGCCTGGCCGTAGAACGGTCGGGCGACGTCGGTGAACATCGCCCGCATCAGCGACAGCTGCGATCCGGCGAAGATCAGCCCGACGTCGCGGACGTGGTGCTGCAACTTGGTGCGGAGCAGGCCCGCCGCGCCGTCGACCCGGTCGATGCCGCCGAACTCGTCGAACACCACGAGCATCGGCGTGTTCTGGGCAGCGGTCACGAGCCCGTCGAGCAGGTGGTGGACGACGGCGAGGGCGTCGGGCTGGTCGCTGCCGCGACGGCTGAACATCAGCTTCACGAACCCGAGGTTGATCTCGCCGGCGGAGATGAAGTGATGGAGCCGGTCGAGTGCCGGGCCGCGCACCGACGCCAGTGCGTGATCGAGCCGGACGGCGAGATCGGCGGTGGACGACACCTCGTACAGGTCGACGTGGACGACGGTGGTGCCGGCGTCCTCGAGCTCGGCGCCGACCCGGTGCAGGATGCTGGTCTTGCCGAATCGGCGCGGGCCGAGCAGGGCGGTGACCCGGCGTGCCGTGACCCGCTCGATCAGGTCGCCGACGAGATCGTCGCGACCCTGCACGTGGCGGGCGTCGAGCGGGCCCTGGAACGGGAACGGCGATTCCTCCATGTCCCAACTGTACGCACAGGGGTAGGCGACAGCTACGTCGTGAAGTAGGTAATCGCTACGTTCTCACGTACCTGTTCCTCCGTGAGCAGGCAGGTTGCGGTCGGCGAACATTTGTTCGATACTCGCGACCTTGGGTTTCAACAATCCGTCGTGGAGCTGGAACGAGCTCGAAGCCGAGCTGTCCGGGCGCAACGCCCAGTTGCGTCGCGACGGTCGCGCCCCCGGCTCGCTGTCGTGGAACGCCGGCGGCGACTCGCCCGCCTGGGGTCGCAAGCGCCAGGCGTTCGAACCCTCCCTGACCAGGGTGGCGGGCGCCGTCCCCTACGCCGAGTTGCACTGTCACTCGAACTACTCGTTCCTCGACGGGGCGTCGCACCCCGAGGAGCTGGCGACCGAAGCCGCCCGGCTCGGGCTCGAGGCGCTCGCCCTCACCGACCACGACGGGTTCTACGGGGTCGTCCGCTACGCCGAGGCGGCACGTGCGGTCGGGCTGCCGACCGTGTTCGGGGCCGAGATCACCCTCACACCGGGCCTCGGCGTCGACCAGCACGTCGCCCGTGCCGAGAGCGACACCTTGTTCCAGGTCGACACCGGTGAACTGCCCGACGCCCACGCGCCCGACCCGCACGGCACCCACCTGCTCGTGTTGGCCGACGGGCCGACCGGCTACGCCCGGCTGGCACGTGCGTTGAGCAACGGCCACCTGGCGGGGGAGAAGGGGGCACCGCAGTTCACCTTCGCGGACGTCGCCGACCAGGTCGCCGGCAACTCGTGGGTGCTCACCGGCTGCCGCAAGGGGGCCGTGCCGGAGGCGCTCGTCGACGCGGGCCCGGCGGCGGCGCGACGCGAACTCGAACGGTTGGTGAGCGCGTTCGGGCGCGATCGGGTCCTCGTCGAACTGTGGGACCACGGCGACCCGCTCGACACCGCCCGCAACGACGCCCTGGCCGAACTCGCCCATCGGGTCGGGGTCGAGTGCGTGGCGACCAACAACGTCCACTACGCCACCCCGTCGCAGCGCAAGCTGGCGACCGCCATCGCCGCCGTGCGCGCCCGGCGCAGCATGGACGAACTCGACGCCTGGCTGCCCGCCTGTTCGGGAGCCCACCTGCGATCGGGCGCCGAACAGCTCAGCCGGTTCGCCCGCTACCCGGGCGTCGTCGAACTCGCCGCCGAGATCGGCCGGGCCGCCGCGTTCGACCTGTCGCTCGTCGCGCCCGACCTGCCGCCGTTCCCGTGCCCGACGGTCGACGGACGGCAGCTCACCGAGATGGAGTACCTCCGCCACATCGCCGAAGAGGGCGGCCGACGGATGTACGGCGAGCGACCGGCACCCGCCTCCGTGGCGAACGGAATGATCGTGGAGGACCTGAGCCGACGGGCACGGGCCTGGCAGACGATCGACCGCGAACTCGACATCGTCGAACAGCTCGGCTTCCCCGGCTACTTCCTCGTGGTGTGGGACCTCGTCGAGTTCTGCCGTCGCAACGACATCTACTGCCAGGGCCGGGGGAGTGCCGCCAACTCGGCGGTCTGCTACGCCCTCGGCATCACCAAGGCCGACGCCGTCTCGCTCGGCCTGCTGTTCGAACGGTTCCTGTCCCCGGAACGCGACGGCCCGCCCGACATCGACATCGACATCGAGAGCGATCGCCGCGAGGAGGTGATCCAGTACGTGTACGAGCGCTACGGACGCCACCACACGGCCCAGGTCGCCAACGTCATCACGTACCGCGCCCGCTCGTCGATCCGTGACATGGCCAAGGCGCTCGGCCACTCGACCGGCCAGCAGGACGCCTACGCCAAACAGATCGACGGGTGGGGCGGTGTCGAGGCCACCCGCGCCCAACCCGACTGCACGATCCCCGAACCGGTGCTCGACCTCGCGGCCGAGATCGAGGACGCACCCCGCCACCTCGGCATCCACTCGGGCGGCATGGTCATCTGCGACCGACCGGTCATCGAGGTCTGCCCGGTCGAGTGGGGCCGCATGGAACGCCGCAGCGTGCTGCAGTGGGACAAGGACGACTGCGCCAACGCCGGCCTCGTCAAGTTCGACCTGCTCGGCCTCGGGATGCTGTCCGCGCTCCACTACGCCGTGGATCTGATCGCCGAACACCGGGGCTACGACGTCGACCTCGCCACCATCCCGCAGGAGGACGAGGTGTACGCCATGCTGTGCCGCGCCGACACCGTCGGGGTGTTCCAGATCGAGTCGCGCGCCCAGATGGCGACCCTGCCACGACTCAAGCCGCGCCGGTTCTACGACCTCGTCGTCGAGGTCGCCCTCATCCGCCCCGGACCGATCCAGGGCGGGTCGGTGCACCCGTACATCAAGCGTCGCAATGGCCAGGAGCCGGTCACCTACCTCCACCCGCTGCTCGAGAACGCACTCGGCAAGACGCTCGGGGTGCCGCTGTTCCAGGAGCAGCTGATGCAGATGGCGATCGACGTCGCCGGGTTCACCCCGGCCGAGTCCGACGAGTTGCGCCAGGCGATGGGATCGAAGCGGTCGGCGGCGCGGATGGAACGGCTGCGCGAACGGCTGTATGCGGGGATGGCGGCACGCGGCATCACCGACGACGTCGCCGACGAGATCTTCCACAAGATGAAGGCGTTCGCGAACTACGGGTTCCCCGAATCGCACTCGGTCAGCTTCGCCTACCTCGTCTACGCCTCGTCGTGGATCAAGTACCACGAACCGGCGGCGTTCTGCGCGGCGTTGATCAACGCCCAGCCGATGGGGTTCTGGTCGCCGCACACCCTGGTGCAGGACGCCCGCCGGCACGGGGTGACCGTGCGGACCCCCGACCTCAACGCATCCCTCGCCGCGGCGACGCTCGAGGACGGCGGCGACTCGGTGCGGCTCGGCATCGGATCGATCCGTGGTATCGGCACCGACCTCGCTGAACGGATCGAGGCCGACCGTGTCGAGCACGGCGAGTACGTCTCGCCCGAAGACCTCGTCCGGCGCGTCCCCGATCTCACCACCGCGCACCTGGAGGCGATGGCGACCGGCGGGGTGTTCGGCGAGTGCTTCGGACTCGACCGCCGTGAGGCGCTGTGGGCGGCGGGTGCCGTCTCACAGTCACGCCCCGGACGGCTCCCCGGCATCGTGACCGGCGAGCGGGCGCCGCATCTGCCGGGCATGACCCCGATCGAGGAATCGGTCGCCGACCTGTGGGCCACCGGCGTGTCGCCCGACGGCCACCCGACCCGCTTCCTACGCGAGCGCCTCGACGAGTTGGGTGTCGTCACCTCCACCGGATTGTGGGAGTGCGAGCCGAAGAGCCGGGTCACGATCGCGGGCGTGGTGACGCACCGGCAGCGGCCGATGACCGCGCAGGGCGTGACGTTCCTCAACCTCGAGGACGAAACCGGCCTGATCAACGTCGTCGTGTCGAAAGGATGCTGGGCGCGGTTCCGGACCGTGGCGCGCAGCGCGACGGCGATGGTGATCCGCGGACGGCTCGAGCGCTCGGAAGGGGTGATCAACGTCGTCGCCGAGCACCTCGCCCCGCTGGCGACGGCGGCGTCGACCCCGAGCCGCGACTTCCGGTGAGGCTTGTCAGGTGAGCGCAGTGATCACGCGGCCGGCCGCACGCTGCGATGCCTGGACGATCGCCGCGGCGTCGCCGTGCTCGGCCCCGAAGACGGTGAGCGTCGCGGCGTTGCCGATGTCGAACACCCAGACCTGGACGCCCGACGCCCGCACATAGGTGCTGGCGGTCGTCGCCTCGGTGGCGACCCGGGCGAGCTGGGTCGACAGACCGAGCGCAGCGGCGCCCATCGCCGCGACGGTGCTCGGCTCGGCGTCGATGTCGTCGAGGCGGGCAGCCAGCGGATGACCGTCGGCCGACCCCAGCACCGCCCCGCGCACGTGCGCCGTCGTGCCGACGAACTCGTCGACGATCCGGTCGATCTCGGCCTGCTCCCCGCTCACCCCACCAGTATCCCAGAAGGATCAATCGCTGATGTCGATGGGGCTGGGGGGAGGTCCGTCGGTGAGGAGGGTGCGGAGGTGGGTCGTGAGGCGGTTCGGGATGCACGATTCGGGGGAGGCGTCGAGCTCGTCGACGGTCCACCAGCGGACGTCGTGCAGGAACTCGGCGCGCATCTGCTCCCAGCCGATCGCCGGCACCGGGTCGAAGTGGCCGACCCGCACCAGGAAGTAACGCTCGCGCTGGCCGTCGTGGCCGGTCAACATCGGGAACAGATGGCGACGGTCCCACACGTGCGGGCCGATCGTGGCGCCGGTGAGCCCGAGTTCCTCGTGCAGTTCGCGATGCAGGCCGACGATGTGATCCTCACCAGGATCGAGACCGCCACCGGGTGTGCCCCAGCGGACGTCGCCGCTCGGGAAGACGTACTTCACCATCAGGAGTCGGTCGTCCTCGTCGATGACCAGGCCGCGGGTCGCCTCCCGCCAGTTCGGTTCGGTCATGGCTCGCCGATCGAACGTCGTCAGTCGCCGGGCGTGTCGCGGAGGCCGTCGTTGAAGACCTTGTACATCTCGTAGATCTCCTTGCAGGCCTCGCACACCGGCAGCTGCTTCGGGTCGCGGGCCGGCACCCACACGTGGCCGCACAGCGCCTCGATCGGTGTGCCGTTGATGCGGGCCTCGAGCACCTTGGCCGTCGCCGACTCGCCCGGCTCGACCTTGACGATGTGGGCGACGGGTGGTTCGCCGGTCTCGGTGTCCTGGTCGATCTCGGGGATGACCTCGGCGGGCATCGTCTGCAACTCCGACATGCGTCCCAGTGTGCCACCGATCGGTACGGTCGTGACCGTGACGAGCTACCGCGATCTCGCGTCGGCGATCGAGCCGACCGGCATGGTGGCGCGCGGCGGCTTCGCCGTCGGACCGGACGATCCGGTGCCCGTGCTCGCCGACGGGCGTCGGCCGGCGACGGTGGTGATCGTCGGCAACGTCGGCGGCACCATGTGGCCGATCTTCCGGGCCGAGGAGCGCGACGAGCCCGACCCGCTCGACGCCTGGACCCGCCGTCGGCTCCGACCGATCGCCGAACGGTTCGGTGCCGAGTTCGTGCATCCGAGCGACGAACCGTTCCAACCCTTCCAGCGCTGGGCGCAGCGAGCGAGCGACGTGTGGCAGTCGCCGATCGGGCTGCTCGTCCACCCGACCGACGGTCTGTGGCACGCCCTGCGCGGCGCGTTCTTGTTCGCCGATCCGGTCGAGGGGCTCCCGCCGACCGGCGTGGCGACGTCGCCGTGCGTCGGCTGTGATGCGCCGTGCCTGACGACGTGTCCGGTCGACGCGTTCACGGCCGACGGCTACGACCACGTGTCGTGTCGTGAGTACGTGCGGTCGGGCGCCGAACCGGTGTGTCTCGAGACGGGCTGCGCCGCACGGCGAGCCTGCCCGGTCGACGCCGACGGCTTCTACGGACCCGACCAGATGCGCTTCCACATGCGCGCCTTCGTCGGCTGGTGAACCCGGACGGCGTGCCGGTTCAGCCGACGAGGTCTTTCGAGATGCCGATCCAGAACTCGGTGGCGAGGGCGAGGCTCTCGACGTCGATTCGTTCGTCGTGGCCGTGGAACCGGTTGCCGAAGGTGGCGAAGTCCATCGAGGGCGAGAACAGGCCGGCGCCATAGGCGACACGACCGCGTTGCCGATAGAAGCGGGCGTCGGTGCCGCCCACCACGAGACCGGGGACCAGCGTGGCGTCGGGGTAGACGATCTGGGTCCGCTTGCTGATCGTGTCCCACAGATCGTTGTCGGTCGGCGACTCCGTCGCGACGCCCACCTGGAGGTCGGTCACGTCGACGTGGGGCGCGAGGTCGCCGAGTGCGTCGTCGAGCATCGCCTTCACGTCGTCGTACGAGGTGCCCGGCACCGTGCGGATGTCGACCTCGATGTCGACGGTGTCGGGGATGACGTTCGTCTTCTGCCCGCCCTCGGCGACGTTCGGCGAGATCGTCGTGTGGGTGAGCGCATGACACATCCGGGCCTGGGGGACCGGCAGGGTCGAGATCGCGTCGTAGACCCGCTCCGGGTCGAGCATCGCCGACTTCAGCTCGGCCGGGATCGACAACGAGTCGACGAAACCGGTCCACGTGGGACCGAGCCGCGGGTTCGGCCGGTATTCCGACAACCGGCGCACCACCTCGGCCGCCTTCACGAGCGCGTTGTCGGCACCGAACGGCATCGAGCCGTGACCGGGTGTGCCGCTGACCCGCAGCCGGCGCCACGCCAGGCCCTTCTCGCCGACGTTCACCGTCACGTGACGGTGCCCGTGATCGTCGACGGTCGACCAGCCACCGAGCTCGGTCAGGCAGTAGTCGGCGTCGATCGCCTCGGGGTGGTGCTCGAACATCCACTCGGCGCCCCACGTGCCGCCGGCCTCCTCGTCGGCGACGCCGAAGTAGATGAGGTCGCCCTTCGGCCGGAATCCGCTCCGGGCGAGATCGCGGAAGGCGACCGCCATCGACGAGGTGAGGTTCAACATGTCGATTGCGCCGCGGCCCCAGACCTCTTCGACACCGTCGTCGTTGCGCACCAGCTCACCGCCGAACGGATCTCGGCTCCAGCCGTCGGGGCTGACCGGCACCACGTCGGTGTGACCCATCAGGCACAACGACGGAGCATCGGGGTCGGATCCCTCGATGCGGGCGACGATCGACGCTCGTCCCTCGACCGCCTCGAAGCGCTGCACGTCGAGCCCGGCACCCTCCATGAAGTGCTGCAGCGTGTCGGCGTTCCGGGTCTCCTCGCCCGACTCGCGGGTTCCGTCGTTGACGCACGCGTTCTGGATCATGGTCTGCAGCAGCTCGACGGTCTCGGCGGTCAGGGCGCGTTCGGTCATGGCGTCACCCTATGCCGTGGGGTTCGCTCGGCCGGCTGCGGCTCGGGGTGCGTCGCCGTCGTGGCTGAACGTCCGCTGATCCTTGACCGAACCTGCACTGGTCGTCACGTGCGATTGTGCGTACACTGCACGTGATGACGACCCTTTGGTACAGCCTCGCTGCCTTCCTCGGATTGGCTGCCGTGGCGACCGCTCGCGGGCCGCAGGCCGAGCCGATCAGGGTTCGGGTGCGTCGCTCTCGCCGTCTCCGCCGCTGAGCGGCTGCATCGCCGCCAACTCGGCGGTGAAGTTCGCGCGGGCCCGCTTCTCCCACTGCTCGAGTCGGAGCGACGCCGGGAAGATCGAGGCGCGCTCGAGCATCGACCGCACGAACGCCGTTCGTCCCGCTCGCCACGACGCGTCGTCGAGGTGGCCGTACTCCTTGCGCACGTTGCGGACGTAATCGCTGTACGCGCCCGGCTCGGCGGCGAGCACGCCGAGGTCGGCGGCGAGCATGACGCACGTCGCACGGTCGACGCAGTCGGCGCCGTGGTTCGCAGTCGCCTCGATCATGGTCGCGGCGCGTTCGGTCGGCTCGGGCGGCCACCCGAGGTCGGTGAGCGCCCGACGGGCCATGGCGGCGCTCGCCGTCTCGTTGTCGGATGCCGTCGGGTCGTAGACGACGTCGTGGAAGAACGCCGCCGCGACGACGATGTCGAGGTCGGCGTCGGCGACGTCGGCTGCCGGTGCGAGGGTGCGGACGTGCTGCACCACCCAACGCACGTGTCGGGCCGTGTGATAGTGCCGGCCCTCGGCGCGGTGCGCGCCCATGACGGTGTCGAACCAGTGCTCGGCGTCGGCACCGATCCCCACGTGACGCAGCCAGGCGAGGTGGAGCTCTCGCTCGTCGCCACTCATGCACACCAGTGTGGCAGGCTCGGAGCCCGTGACGATCCTGATCGACGAAGCCCGCTGGTGGTTCCGCGGCCGAAAGTGGTGCCATCTCGTCAGCGACGAGTCGCTCGACGAGCTCCACGCGTTCGCCGACGCCAACGGCATTCCGCGCCGAGGGTTCCAGGGTGACCACTACGACATCCCCGACGAGTACCGCGCCGAACTGATCGACAACGGGGCGACGGTCGTCGAGAGCAGAGAGCTCGTCCGGCGGCTGCGGGCAGCGGGCTTGCGCCTCACGCCGAGCGAGCGTCGAGCCCGCGCCAGCGCGGCGGCGCACCCACCAGATCACGCGGACAGCTGATCGTGCGGCCGAAGACGAACCACTCGACGAGTTCGACGCCCGCCTGATCGGTCAGGTCGCACATCTCGAACCATCGATCGGCGTCGCCCGGTTCGGTGCCGCCGTCCGCGGTCCGATCGGTCGCCACGAGGAGCGCGTCGAGGCCGTTCTCGACCAGGGGCGGGTGGGTGAAGCACTCGATGGCACCGAGGACGTGGTCGGGTTCGTCGGTGCCGTCGACGGTCACGATCGAGAAGCCGCATCGCCGGTCGTCGAGGAGGACGATGACCGTCTCGTGGCGCCGGGGGACGGCGAGCGCCCGACGGAACAGGGAGAGTGCGGTCGCCGGATCGACGATCGGGTCGATGTGGGCGCGTGGGAACCGGTGGATGCCGGTGGGTCGGGACATGATGACCTCGAACGGTGGGGCCGGTGGGACACCGGCGGTTGTCGAGGGGAAGTCGGTACGAGGCACCCTACGGAGGGGGTGTCACATCGCGAGCCGCCGGCGTGGATCGACCCGGCCCGCCATCGTGATCTCGGGGTACGGTGGCGCCATGGCCAAGGTGACCATCTACCACAACCCAAATTGAAACTCGTCGAGCAATGCCGTGCGCATTGCAGAAGAACTCGGGGTCGACGCCGACATCGTCGTGTATCGCAAGAACCCGCCCGACGAGGCGACCTTGCGTGACATCATCGCCAAGCTCGAGGACCCGCCGACCGACCTGGTCCGGCGCGACAGCCTGTTCAAGAAGCTGGAGCTGTCCGACGACGACGTCCGGACGGTCGATCAGATCGTCCAGGTGATCCTCGACAACAAGATGATCATGCAGCGTCCCGTCGTCGTGACCGACGACGCCGCCATCATCGGCCGCCCCAAAGAACGCGTCGCCGAGCTCCTGTCGTCCTGACGCGAGCGGGCCGCCGACTCGCGTCGGCGGCCCGGTTCGACTCCGGTGCTCGGTGATCAGCTGGCGGGGGCTCCCATGATCGCCTTCGTCTCGAGGAACTCTTCGAGGCCGAGGCTGCCCCACTCACGGCCGTTGCCCGACTGCTTGTAGCCGCCGAACGGCGCCTGGAAGTCGGGCCCGGCACCGTTCACGTGCATGTTGCCGGTCCGGATACGGCGGGCGATCGCCATGGCGCGCTCGGGGCTGCCCGACACGTAGCCCGACAGTCCGTAGGGCGTGTCGTTGGCGATGCGTACGGCGTCGTCGTCATCGTCGTAGCCGATGATGACGAGGACCGGACCGAAGATCTCCTCACGGGCGATGCGCATGTCGTTGGTGACGTTCGCGAACAGCGTCGGGCGGATGTAGTAGCCGGCGTCGAGTCCGTCCGGGCGACCGGTGCCGCCGGCGACCAGGGTCGCGCCCTCGTCGATGCCGGCCTGGATGAGGTCCTGGATCTTGTTCCACTGCACCTCGGACACGACCGGTCCGATCGTCGTGCCGTCCTGCGACGGAGGGCCGACGACCACGGCCTCCATCGCGGCCTTGGCGATCGCGGCCGCCTCGTCCATGCGGCTCTTCGGGACGAGCATGCGAGTGGCCGCGTTGCACGACTGGCCCGAGTTCATGCACATGCCGAACGCGTCGCGGCCGATCGCCTCGGCGAAGTCGGCGTCGTCGAGGATGATGTTGGCCGACTTGCCGCCGAGCTCCTGGGCGACCCGCTTGACGGTCGGGGCGGCGTTCTTGGCGACCTCGACGCCGGCGCGGGTGGAGCCGGTGAACGACATCATGTCGACGCCGGGGTGGCCCGACATGTACGAGCCGACACCGGCGCCGTCACCGTTCACCAGGTTGAACACGCCGGCGGGCACACCGGCCTCGTCGAGGATCTCGGCGAAGATGATCGCGTTCAACGGGGCGACTTCCGACGGCTTGAGCACCATCGTGCAGCCTGCGGCGAGAGCCGGCGCGACCTTGCACGAGATCTGGTTGATCGGCCAGTTCCACGGCGTGATCATGCCGACGACACCGATCGGCTCCTTGACCAGGAGCGAGTTGCCGAGCTGTTCTTCGAACTCGAAGCTCGGCAGGACGGCGGCCGTCGTCGCGAAGTGAGCGAGGCCGCTCGCCGCCTGCGCGGCCTTGGCGAGACCGAGCGGCGCACCCATCTCGGCGCTGATGGCGTTGGCGAGATCGTCGGCACGTGCACCGATCAGCTCGGTGACCTTGTTGAGGATCGCGGTGCGCTCGTCGATCGAGGTCTGCGACCACGACTCGAAGGCACGCTGGGCAGCGGCGACGGCGGCGTCGACGTCGGCCTGGCCGCCGAGTGCGATCGTGGCGATCGGTTCCTCGGTGGCGGGATTGATGACGTCGAGGGTGTCGCCGGTGGACGACTCGACCCACTGGCCGTCGATGTAGAACTTGGTCGCGTTCGGGGAGATCTCCATGAGTGCCGACACTACGGCGAGCGACGGGCGCGTGCGGAGTCGGCCGCGCGGGCTTCGTGCCGCACGACTCGTCCGGTTCAGCCGGGCCTGGCGGCGAACAGCTCGGCGACGTCGGCGACCTCGGACAAGCCGGCGAGCAAGGTGTCGCGACCTTGCAGCACGTGTTCGACCATCAGGCGTTCGGCCCGCTCGGGCTCACGGGCGCCGACCGCCTCGGCGATCAGTCGGTGGAACGTCGCCGAACGTTCCAGTTCGGTCGGTTCGAAGTGCTGCAGCGCTTGGAACACGAGCGGCGCGTCGACCGCCGCATGGACCAGGCTCCGGATCCGGCTGTGGCGGCTCATCGCGAGCAACGACTCGTGGAAGTCGGCGTTGGCGGCGTCGAGGTCGCGGACGACGGCGCGGTCGTCGCGTGACCGGAGCCCGGCCTCGGTCGCGCGCTCGAAGCGCTCGAGCGCGCTGCGGAGCCCGATCAGGTCGGCGTGCTCGTGGCGCGTCGCCGCCAGCGACGCTGCATACCCCTCGAGCCGGGCGCGCACGTCGTACAGGTCGGCGATCTCGTGCTCCGACAACGGACGGACGCGTGCCCCGCGGTTGCGTTCGACGACGACGAGCCCTTCCGATTCGAGACGGCGTACCGCTTCGCGCACCGGTGTGCGTGAGCAGTCGAACAGCTCGGCGAGTCGTTGCTCCACGAGACGCGTGCCCGGCAGGAAGTCGCCCTCGACGATGCCCCGCCGCACCCCGTCGTAGACGCGGGCGACGTCGTTCGAGGTGGCGGTGGCGAAGCTGTCGGTCATCCGGCCTCGCCGTCGCTGCTCTCGACGTCATCGGCAGAGATGCGGAGCAGGTCGTCGTCGGCATCGTCGACGAAAACCTCGGTGACCCGCTCGTCGACGTCGTCCCACTCGGTGCGCAACGCGCGCGACATGACGCCGTGCATCATGTAGAGCGACGCAACATAAGTGAGTTCGAGCAGCTCTCGGTCGGAGAAGTGTCCACGCAACCGGTCGAACAGGGCGTCGGGCACGCGGCCGAGGTCGTAGACGAGACAGTCGGTGTAGGCCAGGACGAGCCGGTCGACCTCTCCGAAGCAGTCGGCTGCCGACCAGTGGGGGATCGCAGCGATCTGCTCCTCGGTCGCGCCGAGGCCGCGCAGCGCCTTGCAGTGCTGGGAGAACACGAACTGGCTCTGGGTCGCGTACCCGGCGCGGGCTTGTGCCCACTCGCGCAGTATCGGGTCGATGCTGACCGATCGGTACACGCCGAAGCCCTGGATGGCGTGTTCGAAGACCTTGGTGTCGTTGGCGAAGACGGTCCACCAGTCGCCGGGTGTCCCCGTCGCGGTGCCGGGCTCGACCGCCGGGTCGCGGTCGCCGAACAGGAGGCCGTACATCGACTCGACGAGCGGGTCGGTGTTGTCGGCGCGGGAGACGGGATCGAGGCGCGGCACGGTTCAGGCCGAGATCGGTCGAGCCGGCGCGTGGCGGACGTCGTCGGTGGTCAGCCGGCGTTGCCACGCGGCGAACTCGAGCAGGATGCCGTCGGGGTCCATGAAGTAGATCGAGCGGACGAACACCCCGTCGTGGGGTTCGGCGGCGATCCCGAACTCGGAGTCGTCATGGTTGGCGACGTCGGTGCAGTCGACGCCGGCGGCGCGCAGGCGCTCGACGTACTCGTCGATGCGCTCGGCCGGCACGTCGAAGGCGACATGGTTCATCGAGCCGTGGGCGGTCACGAAGTCGCCGCGGTCGACCCGACCCGCCGGGGATGCGATGCCGGGTGCGCGCGCCGGCGCGTCGGGGAACCAGAAGAACGCGAGCGAGTCGCCGCCCCCGCAGTCGAAGAAGAAGTGCTGGCCTCCCCCGGGCAGCTGGATCGTCTTCGTGAGCGGCATGCCGAGCACGCCCTCGTAGAAGTCGACCGTGCGGCCCATGTCCTCGCACACCAGCGCGAGGTGATTGATCCCCCGGAACTCGAACTCGTTCATGTCTGGATTGTGCGCAATTGCTGCATCGACGTCAAGCGGCCGACCGACAGAGTCGTTACAGTCGCTGATGCTCGGCGAGTTGTTGCGCTTGGGCGCAGTCGAGTTGTATGCAATTGGCATGTCGATCGCACCGTCTTCGGCCGGCCCGCTCGAGGGCATCCGGGTCCTCGAACTCGGCAGCTTCATCGCCGGCCCGTTCGCCGGCCAGCTGTTCGGCGACTACGGCGCCGACGTGATCAAGATCGAAAACCCCGGCACGGGCGACCCGATGCGTTCGTGGGGTGTGACCACCGACGACGGCGACAGCCTGTGGTGGCCCGCGATCGCTCGCAACAAGCGGTCGGTCGTCGCCGATCTCCACGACCCCGACGGGCTCGCCTTCGTCCGGGCGCTGGCCGACACCGCCGACATCGTGCTCGAGAACTTCCGGCCCGGCCGTCTCGCCGAGTTCGGTCTCGACGACGAGACCCTGCGCAGCACCAACCCCGGCGTCATCGTCGTCCACGTCTCTGGGTTCGGTCAGACCGGACCGCGAGCCGCCGAGGCCGGGTTCGGATCGATCGGCGAGGCGGTCGGCGGCATCCGACACACGACCGGCGACCCCGATCGCCCACCGGCCCGATGCGGCATCAGTCTCGGCGACTCGCTCGCCGCCATGCACGCGGTGATGGGCGCACTCGCGGCGCTGCACGAGCGAGAGCGGAGCGGCGTCGGGCAGAGCGTCGACGTGGCGATCTACGAGGCCGTTGCCTCGTTGATGGAGTCGACGATGGTCGACTACGAGGTCGGCGGAGTCGTCCGCCAGCGATCCGGTGGCGTCCTGCCGGGCGTCGCCCCCGCCAACGCCTATCCCTGTGCCGATGGATCAGAGGTGCTGATCGCCGCCAACGCCGACACGGTGTTCCGGCGCCTGGCCGCAGCGATGGCGCCCGATCTCGCGGGCACCGACCTGTCGACCGACGACCGGTTCGCCGAACACGGGCCGAGGGGGCGCAACGCCGACGAACTCGACCGGATCGTCGCCGACTGGGCATCGACCCGCACATCGGCCGACCTCCTCGCGCTCCTCGCCGAACACGGCGTACCCGCCGGACGCGTCTACACCGCGCCCGACATGATCACCGACCCGCACTATCTCGCCCGCGACATGGTCGTGCGCCGGACCGCCCGCGCCGGCTTCGAGACACCGATGAACGGCATCGTGCCGAGGTTCTCCCGCACGCCGGGCTCGGTGCGCGACGTCGGGCCGAACCTGGGTGAACACACCGACGAGGTGCGGGCCGAACTCGCCGCACGAGCGGGACGCGCGGAGCATCGTCGGACGAACGAGACTTCCGACGGTTAGGACCGGCCCATCCCTGGGTACGGTGGTCGGAGCGTGAGCGAGCCTTCGAGTACCACCCCATCCCGAGCGGCCTGGAAGCCGCTGCTGGCGCTCTTGCGTCGCCAGTGGCTCGGACTGGCGCTCGGGGTGGGAGTCGGCCTGCTGTGGACGCTCGGCAAGATCGCCGTTCCCCAGCTGGTGCGCCTCGCGATCGACCGCTCGATCGAAGGCGCCGAGAGCGCCTGGGGCTGGGCCGCCCTGATCGCACTCGCCGGTCTCGTGACCGGCACGTTCACCGCAGCCCGCCGATACGTCGCGTTCTCGCAGAGCCGGCTCGTCGAACGACGGCTTCGCGAGCGGCTCCTCGATCACATCCTCTGCCTCCACATCGGTTACCACGACCGGGCCCAGACGGGCCAGCTGATGAGCCGGGCGTCGAGCGACCTGAACCAGATCCAGGCGTTCGTCGTCATGATCCCGCTGACCGTGTCGAACCTGTTCCTCGTCGTCGTGGTCACGATCGTGCTGTTCTCGATGAACGCCTACTTGGCGCTGTTCGCGCTCGTGCCACTGCCGTTCCTCCTCGTCAACGCCCGCACCTTCTCGACCCGCATCCATCCGGCCGTCCGTGCGGTCCAGCAGGAGCAGGCGCAGCTCGCCACGGTGGTGGAGGAGACCGTGGCCGGGGTTCGCGTCGTCAAGGGCTTCGGCGCCGAGCCGGTCCAGGCGAAGAAGCTCGAAGCCGAGGCCGACGACATCCGCAACGTGTCGCTCGACGCCGCCCGGATCCGGGCGATGCACCTGCCGATCAACGAACTGCTCCCGTCGATCGGCCTCATCGCCGTCCTCGGCATCGGCGGCTATCAGGTCATCAACGGCGAGATGCAGCTCGGCGAACTCGTGGCGTTCAACATCTACGTCCAGATGCTCGTCTGGCCGTTGCGCACGATCGGCATGACCGTCGCCTGGGCGCAACGGGCGACCGCCGCACTCGAACGCGTCGACGAGGTGATGAGCGTGACGCCCGAGATCGTCGATCCGGACGACCCCCGGCCTCGGCCTACCGAGGGTGCCGTTCGTTTCGACGACGTCAGATTCGGCTACGACGCCGACGAGCCGGTGCTCGACGGCTTCGACCTCGACATCGAGCCGGGCACGTCGGTGGCGATCGTCGGCTCGACCGGCAGCGGCAAGTCGACGGTGGCCCGGCTGCTCATCCGCTTCTACGACCCCCAGCACGGCTCGATCGCGCTCGACGGCACCGATCTGCGAGACCTCACCGTCGCCGACGTCCGCCGGTCGGTCGGGTTGGTCTTCGAGGACACCCTGCTGTTCCACGATTCCGTCGGCGCCAACATCGCGTTCGCCCACCCCGAGGCGACGCCCGAACAGGTGCGCCGTGCAGCCGAGCTCGCCGGTGCGGCCGACTTCATCGACGACCTCCCCGACGGCTATGACACGATCATCGGCGAACGCGGGTTCTCGCTGTCGGGCGGACAACGGCAGCGGATCGCGATCGCCCGCTCGATCGTGTCCGACCCCGCCGTGCTGATCCTCGACGACGCGACGAGCGCCGTCGACCCGACCAAGGAGCACCAGATCCGAGACGCCATGTCGACGGTGATGGACGGGCGCACCACCATCGTCATCGCCCACCGTGCCGGCACCATCGCCATGGCCGACCGGGTCGTCCTCGTCGCCGACGGACGCGTGGTCGCCGACGGTGCTCACGACGAGCTCCTCGCACGTGAACCGCACTACCGGGCCGTGCTCGCCGCCGCCGAACTCGCCGATGCCGAACTCGCCGATGCCGACGGTGTGACCGAGGGGGCCGGCTGATGTGGGGCGGGAGCGCCGTCAGCGAGGAAGACCGCCTCGACGCCGACGAGGCGAAGCAG
Organism: Ilumatobacter fluminis; assembly: GCF_004364865.1. Classification (NCBI taxonomy): domain Bacteria; kingdom Bacillati; phylum Actinomycetota; class Acidimicrobiia; order Acidimicrobiales; family Ilumatobacteraceae; genus Ilumatobacter; species Ilumatobacter fluminis. The sequence goes on along the minus strand of NZ_SOAU01000001.1, from coordinate 3,475,398 downwards.
GTGCTGCGTCGTGCGGCGCGGTTCGCCAAGCCGCAGCGCAAGCTCGCGCTCGCCACGCTCGGCTTCGTCACCCTTGCCACGAGCACCACGATCATCGGGCCGCTGCTGCTGCGCTACGGCATCGACGAGGGCATCGCCAAGGGCGACCGAGGCGCCCTCAACCTGGCGATCGGCATCTACATCGTCGTGGTGATCGTCGCCCTCATCGGGTCGCGCCAGCAGTACATCTTCGTGAACCGGGCGGGCGAGGGCTTCCTCCGATCGCTCCGGCTCCGACTGTTCGCCCACATCCAGCGACAAGGCCTCGCATTCTTCGATCGGAACAAGGCCGGCGTTCTCGTCTCGCGCATGACCGCCGACATGGAATCGATGTCGGAACTCGTGCAGTGGGGGCTGCTGCAGTTCGTGTCGGCGGCGATCCTGCTGGTGTTCGCGCTGATCGTCCTGCTCATCATGTCGTGGGAGCTCACCCTGCTCGGCCTGCTGGTGATGCCGTTCATCATCGTGGCGACGCGTCGCTTCCAACGCGACTCGAACGAGGCCTACCTCGAGGTGCGCGAGCGCGTCGGCGAGAACCTCTCGGCGATCCAGGAGAACATCACCGGCGTCCGTGTCATCCAGGCGTCGGTGCGCGAAGGCGAGCAGCGACGGCGCTTCGCCGTGATCAACCGCCAGCTCTACGACGCGCACCTCCACAGCGTGAAGGTGTCCACGTGGTACTTCGGCGCGGTCGAGTTCTTCGGTGTGCTCGCCACGGCGATCGTGATCGGAGCCGGCGGCTGGCTGGCGTCGAGCGGCCAGGTGTCGACCGGTACCGTCGTCGGCGTCGTCCTGTTGTTGTCGAGCCTGTTCGAACCGGTGCAGCAGCTGTCGCAGCTGTACAACACGCTCCAGGCGTCGACCGCTTCGCTCGCCAAGATGTTCCAGATCCTCGACACGACCCCCGACGTCGACGAGCACCACGGCGCGGTCGATCTGCCGGAGTCGGGCGAACTCGCCGTCGACGGGGTCGGGTTCACGTATCCCCGCACCAGCACGCCGGTGCTCGCCGATGTCGACCTCACGATCGCGTCGGGCGAGCGGATCGCGCTCGTGGGTCCCACCGGTGCCGGCAAGTCGACGCTCGCGAAGCTCGTCGCCCGGTTGTACGACCCGACCGAGGGGCACGTCCGCTTCGGTGGTGTCGATCTGCGCGACGCGACGCTGGCGTCGCTGCGGAACCGGATCGTCGTCGTCCCGCAGGAGGGATTCCTCTTCGACGGCACGATCGCCGACAACCTTCGCATCGCCCGACCCGACGCGACCGATGACGATCTGGTGCGCGCCCTCGATGCGATCGGTGTGCGGGCTCGATTCGAGGAGTTCCCCGACGGTCTCGCGACCGAGGTGCGCGAACGCGGATCACGCCTGTCGGCGGGGGAGCGGCAGCTCGTCTCGCTGGCCAGGGCGGCGTTGGTCGACCCGGCGGTGCTCGTGCTCGACGAGGCGACGTCGAGTCTCGACCCGGGCACCGAGGCACTCGTCGAGCAGGCGTTCGAACGGCTCACCGACGGACGCACGACGATCGTCGTCGCCCACCGACTGAGCACCGTACAGCGGGCCGATCGGATCGCCGTCGTGGAGCGCGGTCGTCTCGCCGAACTCGGCACCCACGCCGAGCTGGTCGAACTCGACGGCCACTACGCCCGTCTCGCCGCCGCCTGGACCGCCTCCCAACCCGTCTGACCCCCGGTTCACCCCGGTGAATGCGTGATCAATGTGCGCACCGGGTGCGCACGGAGTTCACGCCTTCGTGGGGCGGTCGAGGGAGGTGAGGGTGGCGGTGTGGCGGAGGGCCGGCAGGGTGGTGAGCGCGTCAAGGTCGGACTCGGCCACACCGCTGATGCGGAACGTGGCCGGTTCGCCGGGGAGCAGGTGGACCAGTTGACGATCGACGGTCGCGTCGGGATGGACCCGCTCGGGGAAGATCGCCAGGTCGCGGACCACGACGTCGGACGTCACGGTCACGACCAGGTCGTCGCCGTCGTGTGACGCATCGAACGACAGGTTCGGTGTCGGCAGTGGCGCCTCACGATCGAGGGCGAACCACCACCATGCCCGCCCGGCATCATCATCGACATCGCCGACGGTCAGCACGTCGGAGCGGGCGCCGGTGGTGGGGGTGAGCGTGAACGAGGCGATGCCGTCGGGAGCGACGGCCAGTTCGACCGGTTCGCTCGACACGATGTCGCCGGTCGCCGAACGCCGCACCGCCTCGGTCGTGACGTGCCACGGTCGGTCGGTGTCGTTGATCGCGAACACGACCAGACGGTCGCCACGCGGCTGCACGGTGAGGAGGCGGGGCCGGTAGGCGTCGCGCAGTGCGTACCACGCCGGCTTGCGGCGGGTCCGCGAGTCGATCACCGCCCAGCTGGTGACGGGCCAGCAGTCGTTCAGCTGCCACCACACGGTGCCCATGCAGTACGGCTTGAGCGAGCGGAAGTGTTCGACGCCCGTGCGGATCGCCCGGGCCTGCACGACCTGGGCTGCGTAGCAGAACGCGTCGAAGTCGTCGACCGTGCCGAATCGGGGTTCGATGCCGCGATCGAGCTTGAGGTCACCGTCGGCCGCCTTCTGGTGGGTGAACCAGGCGTCGGACGACCGGTTCAGTTCGGCCGGATCGAGATACTCCTCGAGGGTCCGTACCGAGGGAGGGGCCTGCCAGCCGAACTCGGAGGCGAAGCGGGGCGTTCGATCGCGATAGCGAACGAGGTCGATCTGGTTCCAGACGTCCCACACGTGGACACATCCGTGTGCATCGGCGTTCGGCGCGACATCGGTCGAACCCGAGAACGGACTGCCCGGCCAGTACGGACGGCCGGGATCGAGCTCGGCACAGACCGACGGGAGGAGCTCGTGGTAGAAGCCGGCACCCCACGGTCGCCCCTCGAGCACCTCCTGCCACGCCCAGTCCCAGAAGCCCCAGATGTTCTCGTTGTTGCCGTTCCAGATCGCGAGCGACGTGTGATGCATCAGGCGAGACACGTTGTCGCGGGCCTCGGCCTCGACCTCGTCGGCGAGGAGGTGTTCGGGATAGGCCGCGCAGGCGAACAGGAAGTCCTGCCAGACCAACACGCCGAGCTCGTCACAGGCGTCGTAGAAGGCGTCGTCTTCGTAGATGCCGCCGCCCCACACACGGAGCAGGTCGACGTTGGCATCGATCGCCTGCCCGATCCGTTCGCGGTAGCGCTCGGCGTCGATGCGGCTCACGAAGACGTCGTCGGGGATCCAGTTGATCCCGTGCACGAACATCGGGCGGCCGTTGACGAGGAACCGGAAGGCGGACCCGTTCGCGTCGGGCGTGGTGTCGAGCTCCACGGTGCGGAACCCGATACGCATCGAGCGCCCGTCGACGCGTTGGCCGCCTTGGAGCAGGCTCACGTCGAGGCGGTAGAGGGGCTGGTCGCCGAGCGTGTGTGGCCACCATCGTCGGACCGCGCCGACGTCGAGCGCGACCCGGACGCGATCGCCGGCGAACGCGACGTCGTGTCGGCATACCTCGACACCGTCGGGATCGACGACCGCGACGGCCACGGTCGCGCCGCCGGTCGATGCCACATCGACCTCGACGTCGAGGCGACCGTGGTCGTCGGCGTCGACCGACACGTGCGGTCGGACGTCGCCGAGCCGGGCGGCCGACCATGCAACGAGCCGAACCGGGCGCCACATGCCGGCGTCGGTGAGCCACGGGCCCCAGTCCCAGCCCCAGCTGCACGCCATCTTGCGGATGTAGTTGAACGGACGACCGAAGTTCGCCGTCGGCCAGTCCCCCTCACGCTCGCGTCGACGCTCGGCCGCGTCGGTCGCCGATCGCACGACGACGTCGATCGTGTTGACGCCAGGTCGGGCCAATGCTGCGACGTCGAATCGGTACCGCCGGTGCATGTTCTCGGTGACGGCGATGATGGTGTCGTTGATCGAGATCTCGGCGAGCGTGTCGAGTCCGTCGAAACAGAGCTCGAGATGATCGTGCGCGAGGTGTCCGTCGTCCACGGTGAACTCGCCGTGGAACCGCCAATCGCATCCGGCGACCCACGCCACCGCGGCCTCGTTCGTGCTCTCGAACGGATCGGGGATGACGCCGGCAGCGAGGAGGTCGGTGAAGACGCCGCCGGGCACCGTTGCCGGGATCGGTTCGACGGCGGGTGCCCCCTCGGCGCGGCGGTGCTGGTGGAGCGTCCACCCGTCGTGCAGGTGGGTCGTGACCGGCGCGGTCACGGCGACACGCGTTCGCCGGTGGTGCCGTCGAACACGTGGAGGTGACGTCCTTCGACGGTGAGGTGCAGCGTGTCGCCGGTGTTGACCACGACCGTGTCGTCGCGGACGTTGATGATGAGTCGGTGCGTCGAACCGTCGTCGTCGACGTCTTCGTTGCCCTCGGGCTGGAACAGCTGCATGTCGTCGACTTCGACGTGGAGGATCTGTTCGGAACCGAGATGTTCGACCAGCCGGACGCGGGCGGGAAGTCCCTCGCCCGACGAGGTGAGTGTCACGTGCTCGGGACGCACCCCGAGCACGAACTGGCCGTGTCCGGCGAGGTCGGCGATCGACGCGAGGTCGGGGGAGAGCGCCGTGATGTCGGCGGTACCCGATGCGGCGAGCACCTGGTCGTCGGAGCGACGGATCGTCGCATCGATGCGGTTCATGGGTGGCGAACCGATGAACCCGGCCACGAACACGTTGGCGGGCTTGTTGTACAGCTCGGTCGGGCTCGCGACCTGCTGGAGGACGCCCAGGTTCATCACGGCGACCCGGTCGCCCATGGTCATGGCCTCGACCTGGTCGTGGGTGACGTAGAACATCGTCGCCTTCAGCTTGCGCTGCAACTCGGACACCTCGGCGCGCATCTGGACGCGGAGCTTGGCATCGAGGTTCGACAGCGGCTCGTCCATCAGGAACACCTCGGGCTGGCGCACCATGGCGCGGCCCATGGCGACGCGCTGACGCTGGCCGCCGGACAGCATGCGCGGCTTGCGATCGAGCAACTCGGTGAGTCGGAGCGTCGCCGCCACGTCGCGGACGCGCTGCTCGCGCTCGGTCTTGTCCATCCCGGCGACCTTCAGCGGGTAGGCGAGGTTCCCCGCGACGGTGAGGTGCGGGTAGAGCGCATAGCTCTGGAACACCATGGCGATGTTGCGTTTGCGGGCCTCGACGCCGTTGACGCAGCGGTCGCCGATCCAGATCTTCCCCTCGCTGATGTCTTCGAGTCCGGCGAGCATGCGCAGCGTCGTCGACTTGCCGCAGCCCGACGGGCCGACGACGACGAGCAGCTCGCCGTCGTCGACGTCGAGGTCGAGGTCGGTGACGGCTTCGAAGCCGTTCGGGTAGCGCTTGACGACGTTCTCGAATCGTACGGTTGCCATGGTGTCCCCCAGGTGTTCGGTGTTCGGTCCGGTGCTCAGTCGGTGGGCAGTGAGCCGGATCGGATGAGGTCGGCGTACCAGAGCGCGCTGCGCTTGGGGCGCCGTTCGAGGCTGTCGGGGTCGACTTCGACGATCCCGAACTTGGGGCCGTAGCCCCACGCCCACTCGAAGTTGTCGAGCAGCGACCAGGCGAAGTAGCCCTCGATCGGGACGCCCTGCTCGATGGCGCCGGCCACCTGCTCGAGGTGGCCACGGAGGTAGGCGATGCGATCGTGGTCGGCCACACGGCCGTCTGCGTCTCGTTCGGTGTCGGGCATCGCCGCGCCGTTCTCGGTGATGAGGAGCTTCGGGAAGTCGTACTCGTCGTCGAGGAAGCGCAGCAGGTCGCCGAGGGCAGGCGGGTGGATCTCCCACCCCATGGCCGTCTCGTCGCCTCGGTCGCCCCGCTCGCCGTCGATCGCCGCCACGAACTTGCGGGTGTAGAAGTTGATCCCGAAGAAGTCGACCGGTTGGGCGATGAGATCGAGATCGCCCGGCAGCACCTCGGCCTGATCCCAGCCGAGCCGTTCGGTGGCGAAGGCCGGGTAGCCGCGCCCGGCGATGGGGTCGGAGTACCAGCGGTTCTCGAACTCGTTCACGATCTGCTGGCGTTCGCGTGCGAACGGCGAATCGCCGACCGGGGTGACCGGCGTGAAGTTGATCACGACGCCGACCTCGTGCGAGGGCTCGATCTCCTTGATGGCCCGGAGTGCCATGCCGTGTGCGAGCAGGACGTGGTGGCTCGCGGCGAGTGCCTCGTCCAGGTCTCGGTGGCCGGGTGCGTGCTCCCCGGTCAGGTAGCCGAGGTTGGCGATCACGTACGGTTCGTTCACCGTCGTCCAGCGGGTCACTCGGTCGCCGAGCCGACGGACGGTGGCGGCCGCGTAGTCGGCGAACGCCTCGGCGGTCGCCCGGTTCGTCCACCCGCCCTGGTCTTGCAGGACCTGGGGCAGGTCCCAGTGGTAGAGCGTCGGATATGGCGTGATCCCGGCCGCGAGCAGCTCGTCGACGAGACGGTCGTAGAAGTCGAGTCCGGCGGCGTTGACCTCGCCCGTGCCGCCCGGGACGACGCGCGGCCACGCGATCGAGAAGCGGTAGGCCGTGAGTCCGAGATCGACCATCAGCGCGACGTCGTCGGCGACCCGGTTGTAATGGTCACAGGCGCGGGTGCCGTCGGTGCCGTCGATGATCGTGCCCGGTGTCGCGCAGAAACGATCCCAGATGCTCTCGCTCTTGCCGTCGGCGTCCGACGCCCCCTCGATCTGGAACGACGACGTCGCTGCTCCCCACACGAAATCGGTGGGGAACGCGCGCGATGCAGGCGTTGTGGAAGCGCTTTCAGTCATGGGAGCAACAGCAGTCACAGGATGAGGTTCCTTCAGGTCATCGGTCACATCGGATCGGCATTTGCCCTGGTCAGAGCACAGATCAACGGTCTGTATTGACAGGCGAACGAACCGAACCGTAACATGGAAGCGTTTCCAGTTCAAGGGTCGTTCTTCGGGCGGCAACCTGTCGGAAACATTGCGAGTGGGTCCCGACGACCTGCCCGTGCAACGATACGGCAAGCGAAGATCTCGGGGGGAGGTTGCGTGGAACAGAAGGTCACGCTCGACGATGTCGCACGACTGAGCGGGGTGTCCCGATCGGCGGCGTCGCGTGCACTCAACGACCGTCCCGGCGTCCGCAGCGACGTCCGTGAACGGGTCAACCGGATCGCCGACCACCTCGGCTTTCGCCCGAACCGGGCAGCGAAGAACCTCGCATCCGGTCGCTCGTCGGTCATCGGGCTCGTGATCCCGTCCGACGACCTGCGGGTCGACCCCTACGGCGCCGCCATGACACACGCGGTCGGACGAGCTGCCTCGCAACTCGACCTCGGCATGATGCTCCACCTCGCCGCAGAAGAACCCGGCGATACGGTCAACCACATCCTGCGCGACGGCCTCATCGACGGCTTGCTCATCAGCTCGGTCGCCGCCGACAAGCAGTGGGTCGACGAGCTCTTCGACTCCGTCCTGCCGACCGTCCTGATCGGCACCCACCCCACCCGTGACGACGTGTTGAGCGTCGATGTCGAGAACACCGAGTCGGCCGCCGGCGCCGTGACGCACCTGTTCGAGCAGGGCTGCGAGCGCGTCGGCTGCATCGCCGGCCCGCTCGACCGTGCCGACGCTCGCGCCCGTCTCGACGGCTATCGCCTCGCCCACGACCGGGCCGGTCGTCCGGTCGACGAGGCCCTCATCGCCCACGGCCGGTTCAGTCGTGCATCCGGTCTGCCGGCGGGTGCCGAGCTGTTCGAGAAGGGGGTCGACGGGATCTTCGCCTCGAACGACGAGATGGCCGTCGGTGCGATCCTCAGCGGCGCCCGGTCGGGATTCCGGGTGCCCGACGACGTGCTCGTCGTCGGTTTCGACGGGACGGCGTTCGACGAGGTCATCGAACCGACGATCACGAGTGTCATCCAACCCTTCGACGAGATCGGACGCACTGCGGTCGAACTCCTCAACAAGCTCGTGCACGGCGAGGCCGGACTGACCTCGGTCTCGATCGTGCCGCCACTGGTGCAAGGAGGTTCGACGACCCGACCCTGACCGCCACCCATGCGCGCTGGAGCCCGAGGACGAGTCGGACCCCAGCCGTTCCCACGACTTCAAGCCTGTCTACAGCCCATCAGAAGGAGAACATCCACCATGCTACGCAGGACGCGTACCTCACGCGGTGCCCGAGTCGGCGCCGTCGTGCTCAGCCTGGCGTTGGTCGCCGCCGCGTGCGGCGGCGACGACGATTCGTCGGACGCCGAAGAACCCGCCGAGGAACCAGCGGAGGAGGCCGAAGAACCGGCCGAAGAACCCGCCGAGGAACCGGCCGAAGAGGCCGAAGAACCGGCCGAAGAACCCGCCGAGGAACCGGCCGACACCGCCGCCGAGGAACCCGCCGAGGAACCGGCGAGTGACGCCACCACCGTTCGGTGGTTCGTCGGTCTCGGTACCGGCTCGCAGGACGAGCAGATCGACCGCCAGCAAGCGCTGGTCGACGACTTCAACTCGACCCACGACGACATCCAGATCGAGGTCGAGTTCGTGCCCAACGAGACGGCCGCCCAGACGCTGGCGACCCAGATCGCAGCGGGCAACGCCCCCGACATCATCGGCCCGGTCGGCCGCGAGGGGTCGAACTCCTTCGCCGGCCAGTACCTCGATCTCGATCCGCTGATCGAGTCGACCGGGTACGACCTGTCGATCTACCCGACCGCCCAGGTCGAGGCGTGGGTCGACGACGACGGTGCGCTTCGCGGCCTGCCGTTCGCGTCGTACCCGTCGGCGATGTTCTTCAACACCGAGCTGTTCGACGCCGCCGGCCTGCCGTACCCGCCCCAGGAGTACGGCCCCGACGGCACCGCCGTCTACGGCGAGGGCACCGAGTACGAAGGCACCTGGGATTGGGCCAAGGTCGAAGAGATCGGCAAGCTCATGACCATCGACTCGGCCGGCCTCAACGCCACCGAGGAGGGCTTCGACAAGGACGACACGGTCCAGTGGGGTTACATCCACCAGTGGACCGAGCCGCCGATGGCGCAGGGCACCTTCTTCGGCGCCGGCAAGATCCTCCAGGAGGACGGCACCGCAGCGATCCCCGAGCAGTGGGTCGAGGAGTGGAACTGGTACCACGCCGCCAAGCACGAGTCGGGCTTCGTCCCGGACCAGACCGAGATCGACTCCGACCTCCTCGCCGGTAACGCGTTCAACTCGGGCAAGGTCGCCATGGCGAACACGCACCAGTGGTACACGTGCTGCCTGTTCGACGGTGACGGCAACGCCGCGAAGTTCTGGGATCTGGCGATCGTGCCGAGCTACGAGGGCAACGTCGTGTCGAAGCTGCACGCCGACATCTTCCGGATCCACAAGGACACGGAGAACCCCGACGAGGCGTTCGCGGTGCTGACCTACTTCCAGGACGACATCGCGCTCGACCTGCTCACCATCTACGGCGCCATGCCGGCCCGTCCCGACATCCAGGCCGACTACTTCGCGAATCTGGACGCCACGTTCGACCAGGGCGTGACGTGGGACGTCATCGTCGCGGGCGGTCAGTACCCCGACGTGCCGAGCCACGAGTCGTACATGCCGGCCTACCTCGAGTCGTTGACCCTGATCGAGGAGTTGGAAGGCGAGATCAGCGGTGACCCGACGCTCGACGTCGACGCACGTGCCGCCGAGATCGAGGCCCAACTCAACGAGATCTGGGCCGCAGCCGAAGGCTGACCCGGACCATCAACACCACCTACGACCCGGACTGACACATGACAGCAGTATTCACTGGGGGGGAGGAGTCGGATCACGGCTCCTCCTCCCTCCGGGGCGAACGCGGCTCCATCGCTCGCCGCGAGCGGCGGTGGGGGCTGTTCTTCGTCTCGCCCTGGATCATCGGCCTCTTCGCCTTCTTCCTGATCCCGATCGTCGCCTCGTTCGTGCTCAGCTTCACGAACTACACCCTCGCCTCCACCGAGCCGACCGAGTTCGTCGGCCTCGACAACTGGAAGCGGATGTTCGACGACCCCCGTGTCTCGCACGGTTTGTGGGTCACCCTCAAGTTCGCGTGCTTCGCCGTCCCGCTCGGCATCTTCGTGCCATTGGCCCTGGCCTACCTGCTCACCGCGAAGCACCTCTGGGGGCGCGGCTTCTTCCGCGTCCTGTTCTACCTCCCCTCCATGGTGCCGTTCATCGCCGCCGTGATCGTCTGGCGCTTCTACCTCAACCCGCAGTCGGGTTGGTGGGCGAAGTTCCTCGGCTGGTTCGGCGTCGACTCGCCCGACTACCTCCGGTCGTCCGCCTGGATCATGCCGACCCTCGCCTACATCGGGCTGTGGGGCATCGGCAACGCGATGATCATCTTCATCGCATCGCTCAACGGCGTGCCGCGTGATCTCTACGAGGCGGCCAGCATCGACGGCGCCGGCACATGGCGCCTGTTCCGTGACGTCACCTGGCCGATGATCTCGCCGATCACCTTCTACAACATCGTGATCCTGCTGGTCGGCCTCGGTCAGTACTTCCTCGTGCCGTTCGCGCTCACCGATCGCAACGGCGGCGTCGACAACATCGCACTCTTCTACACGATGCACTTCTACAACGAGACCTTCGTCAACTTCCGGATGGGATACGGCGCGGCGCTCGCCTGGGCGATGTTCATCGTCGTCTTCTCGCTCACCCTGCTGCTGTTCTGGTCGGCGAAGTACTGGGTGCACTACGAGTACGAGGAGCGCTGATGACCGTCACCTCCGATCCCCCCACCGCCGAGCAGAAGCAGCGGAAGCTGCCGAACCTGGGCAAGGAACCGACCACGACGTACAGCGAGCTCGACGGCCGCAGCAAGCGCTTCCTCTGGGGATCGCTGCTGACGATGTTCACGATGGGCATCGTTGTGCTGTTCCTGTTGCCGTTCGGCTACATGTTCGTGACCTCGCTCAAGACCGAGTCGCAGATCGCCCAGGGCACGATCCTGCCGAAGTCGGCGGTCACCGCCGAGTACGCCGACGCCCAGTTCGACCTGGTTCGCATCACCGGACCCGACGGCGAGCTCCAGGCGATCACCCTGCTCCCCGAAGGAGCCGGTGGCGCCGACGCCGAGGTCTTCGACTGGGACGGCAGCTGGGACACGTTCCTCGCCGAACTCGAAGCAGCGGGCGCCGATCCGGCCGACGTGACGGTCTACTCGGCCGGCACGACCGGTCGCTCGGGATCGGGCGTCAGCCTGCTCATGCCGGGCCAGGACGCGGCGGTGCTCATCAGCGGCGCCGCAGCACCCGAACCGCTCGAGTTCGACGGCTCGACCGAGTCACTCGATGCCGCACTCGTCGAGTCGGGCTACGCCATCGACCAGGTCGCCCTGTTCGCGATGCCCGACCCCGACGGGGGCAATCCGTCGCTCGCGCTGTTGCGCCCGGGTGCCGCGATCAACGCCCTCGTGCCGGTCGACCAGTTGCCGACACGCGTCGACTGGGACTTCACCTACGAAGGCCTCGGCCCGGTCGTCGAGGAACAGCTCGGGATCTCGCTCGACGAGGCCGTGCTGTACACGGTGCCGGCCGCCGACGGGAGCCTGAACGGTGTCGGCATCATCTCGCTCGACGGCGACCCGTCCGCCTTCCTCGACCCTGCCGTGCAGGCGCCCGAGGCGGTCGACACCGGCGACGCCGCCCTCGCGACGACGCTCGACGAGACCTTCAACGTCGAGGTCCGCCAGCTCGAGTTGTACGAGGTCCCGACCGACGACGGCACGGTGCAACTCGCCCTGCTCGAACGCGGCGCCGAGTCGAGCGTGTTCGTCGATCCCGACGACGTCGACGCCGAGCCGATCGTGTGGGAGGGCCGCATCCAGACCATCGATCCGGTCCTCGAGTTCGACCCGACGCTCAAGAACTACCCCGACGCGTGGCGTGCGATGGACTTCGGCACCAAGCTCCGGAACACGGCGATCATCGCCGGTCTCGGCATGGCGGGCACGATCATGTCGTCGACGCTCGTCGCCTACGGCCTGTCGCGATTCCGGATGCCGTTCAAGGGGCTAATCATGCTGTCGCTGATCGCGACGATCATCCTGCCGCGGTTCGTCACCCTGGTGCCGACCTACATCGTGTTCGACCGGCTCGGCTGGATCGGCACGTGGTGGCCCCTGATCATCCCGCACTTCTTCGCGAACGCGTACAACGTCTTCCTGCTGCGGCAGTTCTTCCTGACGATCCCGCGCGACCTCGACGAGGCGGCGGCGATCGACGGTGCCGGGCCGCTGCGCACCCTCCTGACGGTGATCCTGCCGCAGGCGAAGGGTGCGTTGCTCGCCGTGGCGCTGTTCCACTTCTTCTTCGCCTGGAACGACTTCCTCGAGCCCTTGCTCTACCTCGCCGCACGGCCCGACCTGCAGCCGATCTCGATCGGTCTGTACCAGTTCCTCGGCCTCTACGACGCCAACATCCCGCTCATCCAGGCGGGCGCCTTGTTGGGCATGTTGGTGCCGATCCTGGTCTTCCTCGGCCTGCAGAAGATCTTCCTCAAGGGGATCGACCTGTCGGGCTCGGTGAAGTAACCGGCCTCTCGGGGATGGCGGATCTCCCCCTCGACCCGCCATCCCCGGAGTACCCGCCGGTTGGGCGCGCGCCGCAGCGATCGTGGACAATCGTCCGATGACCGAGCAGCCGGCCGACGCGCCACGGAACCCGATGGCCGATCACGTGATCAACAAGATCGGTCTGCACGCCCCCGACCCCGACGGGCCGTGCGGCAACCGGTTGCACCTCCATGTGTCGCCGATGGTGCTGGAGGACGACGGCCATGTCGACTTCGGGGTGCTCGGCGTGTTCTGTGACATGGCCTCGTCGCAGGCGGTCGACATGGGCCCGTTCCTGCATGCCGACATCAGCATCAACCGAATCGCCCGGCCGACGGGCGAGCGACTCTTCGCCACCGCGACGGCGTTGCGTTCGGGCAAGCGGACGACGATCGTGCACCTCGAGATCCTCGACGACGCCGGGGTCCGTGTCGCCGAGAGCACCCAACAGATCGTGACGATGAAGCCGTCACCCGAGATGGCGGCGGCGATGCACGACGGCGATCGCGAGGCGTGGCGCAAGAGGTTCATGTCGGCGTTCGACGGTGAGTGCCGCCTCGACGGCCGACTCCACGACATCATCGGCATCGAGCGCGAGCCCGGCGGCACGACCTGTCGGATGTCGCTCAGCGGCGCGAGCCGCAACGGCTTCGGTGGGCTGCACGGCGGTGTCGCCTTCGATCTGGTGACCGAAGCCGCCGTCGGTGCCGCGGGCGAGTCGTCGCAACCCGGGGGAGCGCTGCTGCGTTACCTCGCACCGGCCACGGTCGGTCCGTTCCGTGCCGTCCCGACGGCGCACGCACGCGACGACGGCTCGACGTTCGCCATGGTCGAGGTCATCGACGAAGGCCAGGACGACCTGCGCTGCATCGTCGCCGAAGTCCACCTCACCACCCCCACCCACCCGACCAAGGCGTGAACAAACTGCGGAATCATTCCGCAGTTTGTTCACGCATTCGGCCAGGGGTCAGCGCGGGAGGCGTGGCCAGAGGGTGGCGAGGGCGGTGTCGACCGTGTCGATCGTGCGGAGGTCGTCGATCGAACCGTCCGCCAGCAGTTCGTCGATCAGCGCCGCCAGTTCCGGATGTTCGGTACGCGCCCGCTGATCGGCGGTGCGGCCGGGGAAGTGCCGCAGCGTGAACGACATCGGCAGGAACCGGGCGAACGCCGCCAGCCGGGCGTGCTCGCCGGTGAACGGCCCGGTGGCGGCCGGCAGGCGCTCTCGGGTCAGGGCGTGGCCACCCCAGAGGTCATCGAGGCCCTCGTAGAACTCGTCACCGGCGGCGAAGTGGACGTGGGCGACCTTGAGCAGCATCGATGTCGAGATGCACATGATGCACGGCTCGAGGGTGGTGTAGACGTGCAGACCCTCGGCGTTGAAGCGGTCGAGCGCAGCAAACGCGTTCATCTCGGCGTGCGCCGTCATGTTGCCCGACAGCAGACCGGGCTCCCGTTCCGTCTGCGCGACCCGGTTTCGGCCGGACGACACGATCGAGCCGTCGGCCGGGTCGACGACGGCGGCGCCGATCCCGAAGTTGCCGGCGACCCACGACGCCCACGCCTCCTCGAACGCCACCCGCCACGGCTGCTCGAGGCCGGCGATCATCGGGTCAGAGGATCTGGCTGAGGAAGAGCTTGGTGCGTTCTTCTTGGGGGTCGGTGAAGAAGTGCTCGGGGCTGCCGACCTCGACGATCTCGCCGTCGGCCATGAACACGACGCGGTCGGCGACCTCGCGGGCGAAGCCCATCTCGTGCGTCACACAGATCATCGTCATGCCGTCGTTGGCGAGGTCCTTCATGGTGTCGAGGACCTCTTTCACCATCTCGGGGTCGAGTGCCGACGTCGGCTCGTCGAACAGGACGACCTTCGGCTTCATCGCCAGGGTGCGGGCGATCGCCACACGCTGCTGCTGGCCACCCGACATCTGTCCCGGGTACTTGTTGGCCTGCTGCGGGATCTTCACCCGCTCGAGCAGCTCCATCGCCGTGGCGTCGGCCTCGGCCTTCGGGATCTTGCGAACGTTGCGCGGTGCCAGCGTGATGTTCTCCATCACCGTGAGGTGCGGGAACAGGTTGAACGACTGGAAGACCATGCCGGTCTCGCGTCGGATCTCCTGGATGTTGCGCACGTCGTCGGAGAGCTCGATGCCGTCGACGACGATCTTGCCGCGGTCGTGGCGCTCGAGCCGGTTGATGCACCGGATGAGCGTCGACTTGCCCGAACCCGACGGGCCGATGACGACGACCACTTCCTGCTGGCCGACCTTGAGGTCGATGTCTTTCAGTGCGTGGAAGTCGCCGAAGAACTTGTGCATCTTCTCGACTTCGATCATCACCTGCCCGGTGCCGCCGGTGATCTCGGTGGCATCGGTGTTGACCGTGGTGGGACTCATGGGTGTTGCTCCTGATCCGGATCTCAGCGGCTGGTGTCGAGTCGCTTCTCGAGGAGGCGGCTCTCACGGGACATGTTGTACGAGAAGGCCCAGAACCCGAACGCCACGAACAGCAGCGTGACGGGGGCGAGGCCACGCCCCAGGAACTGGGGCTGGTTGTTGGCGATCGTCGATGCGCCGAGGAACTCGAGGACGCCGGCGGCGAACAGCAGCGAGGTGTCCTTGAAGAGGGAGATGAACTGGCCGACCATCGCCGGGATGACGGCACGCAGCGCCTGCGGCAGCACGATGAAGCGCTGCATCGGCCCGGGGGCGAGGCCGAGCGCCTGCGCCGCCTCGGTCTGGCCCTTCGCCACGGCCTGGAGGCCGCCTCGCACGATCTCGGCGATGTAGGCGGCGGAGAAGCCAGCGATCACGACGATCGCGAGCGTGAGCGCCGCCGGTGTCTCCCACGACGGCGGGAGGAAGAACGGCAGGAAGACGATCGAGAAGATCAGCAGCGACAGCAGCGGCACGCCACGCACGAACTCGATGAACAGCACCGACGTGGTCTTGACGACCGGCAGATCGGAGCGCCGCCCGAGTGCGAGCAGGATGCCGAGCGGCAGACCGAGCACGATGCCGATCACCGCCGTGAACACGTTGACGTAGAGGCCGCCCCAATCCTTCCAGCCGAACCCCTCGAAGCCGATCGAGGCGATCGCGAAGTAGGCCGCCACACCGATGACGATCGGGATGATCCAGCGCACGGCCTCCTGGGCGCCGGAGGTGGACGGGTCGCCGCGGCGGAACTCGGTGAAGGCCCAGGAGAACAGGACCAGGCCGACGACCACGCCACCGAACTTCGAGGTGCCGGCGACCACCAGCATCGACGCGATCACGAGCAGGGCGGCGACGTAGCCCGACCGGAGCCGGACGGCGGCGGGCGACGCCCAACCGACGTACCGGGCGACGATCGCCGTGGCGACCGAGGTGACCACCAGGATCATCGGGGAGATCGTCTTCGCGAACGAGGCGAACACGACCAGGGCGAGGATGATCGGCCAGAACCGTCGCAGCAACCCGAGGAGCGACTGCGGCTCCACGCCGACGCCCTGGAGCCTGGCCTGTTCGAAGCTGGTACGTGCACGCGCCCCGCTCGCGAACCCGATCGCGAACATGAGCAGATACCCCTGCACCCACAGACGCCACAACTCGTCGTCGGGGAAGCTGCCGATCATGAACACGCGCAACGTGTCGCGGATGATCGTGAAGTCGGCGTCGATCAGCCAGGTGATCGAGAAGTAGGCGACCCAGAGCACGATCAGACCGAACACGACCGTGATGACCGAGTTCAGCTTCGAGTTGAAGAGGTTCTTCTTGACCCACTCACCCGGCGGCAGGTGCGGGACCGATGGGTGGTCGTCGAAGGGGACCTGCGGATCTTCTCCACCCATGTGTGTTTCGACGAACTGATCAGCCATGTCAGCGCCCCACGATCTGGAGTCGACGGTTGATGAGGTTGCCGATCAGCGACAGGATCAGCGAGAGCAGCAGGTACATCAGCATGAGCAACAAGGTGAGCTGCGGTGCCGGGAGCGACTGCCCGTTCAGGTTCTGGATGATCGACGTGGTCTCGGCGAAGCCGATCGCGAGCGCCAGCGAGGTGTTCTTCGAGAAGTTCAGGAACTGGTTGATCAAGGGCGGGAACGCGATGCGCATCGCCTGCGGCAGGATCACGAACCGGTAACGCTGGAAGCTCGACAGCGCGAGCGCCTCGGAGGCCTCGACCTGCCCCTTGTCGACGGCCTGGATGCTGCCGCGCACGATCTCGGCGATGTGGCTGGCGGTGTAGAGCACGAGACCCGACACGAGTGCGGCGTACGGCATCTGCATCCAGATGCCGCCGGAGAACTCACGACCGTTCTCGCTGAGGAGCGGCTTGGAGAAGTCGGCCGGCCCGCCCAGCACGACGTAGGCGACCACGGCGATCGCGAGGAACGTGCCGAGCCCCCACAGGATGCGGTGGTGGGCGGCGCCGGTCTTGACGTGGACGTTCGTGCGCCACACGCCGACGACGACGGCGGCGACGAGGGCGATCAGGATGATCCAACGGAATGCCACGAAGTTGTCGAGGCCGACGACCGACGGGAAACCGAATCGGGCGTTGTTCAGCACGAGCCAGCCACCGAGCGGTCGCCACGATTCGGTGGCTCTCGGGAACGAGGTGAGGTAGACGCCCGACCACACGAAGATGATGACGACGAGTGGCGGGATGTTGCGGAAGAACTCGACGTAGGCGGTCGCTGCCTTGCTGAGCAGCCAGTTGGTCGAGAGGCGGGCGATGCCGATCAGGGTGCCGAGCAACACCGAGAGCGGGATGCCGACGATGATCGCCCGGATCGTGTTCATGAAGCCCGCGACGAGGGCTTCCGACACCGTGTCGGCAGGTGAGAGCGGGTTGTCGGCAATGGTGATGCCGGCGGGTTGGTCGAGGAAGTCGAAGTTGAGTTCGAGGCCGATCCGGTCGGTGCGGGTGGTGAAGTTGCCCCACAGGAACCAGCCGACGGCGACGACGACGATCGCGAACGCGATCTGGGCGACGACGGCGATGACCTTGGTGTCGCGCCACGGCGGCGCGAGCTGGCCGTTGGCCTTGTCGTAGCGGCGTTGGCGGATCATCGCCCAGATCTGGTTGCCCAGCCGGTAGATGACGTAGCCGAGTGTGGCGGCCACGCCAGCGCCCAGGAGCCAGAGCAGGCTCATCACC